>CAZWRQ010000014.1:4262-33286 GCA_964636395.1 uncultured Holophagales bacterium | reverse complement strand
GTCTGGGACGCGTCGTCAGGCGCAAGGGGACCGTCGCCCAGAGGAAGCTGGGCGAGCTTCACGCCGTCTTCTCCGAGCAGCTCTCGGGCCTGACGACCATCCAGGGATACGACGCCGCCGGGCGCGAGGCGGATCGCTTCGCGGCGACGAACGCCACCTATCGCCGGAGCGTCCTTTCCGCCGAGCTCTGGTCCGCGACGGTCCTCGCCTCGATCTTCCTCGTGACCGGACTCGGGTTCCTCGGTGCGATCGGCTGGGGAAGCCGGCTCGCCCTCGCGAACGAGCTGACACCGGCCGGCCTCCTGGCGTTCTGCCTCTTCGCCGCGCGGACCGTCGAGCCGCTCCGGCGTCTCGCCGACGTCCATGCGACGCTCCAGCGGACCCTCGCCGCGGCCGCGCGGGTCTACGAGGTGATCGACTTCGGCTTCCTCGAGAGGCAGGGCGGGACGCCTCTCCCGCGGCCCGTGCCGGGGAGGCTCGCGCTGGAGGGTGTCCGTTTCCGTCACGAGCCGTCGCGCCCGCTCCTCGAGGGAATCGACCTCCGGGTCGAGCCGGGGGAGACGGTCGCCGTCGTCGCGGCCAGCGGCGGAGGGAAGAGCACTCTCGCGGCGATGCTCGCGGGCTTCCTCTCTCCGGACGAGGGGAGGCTCGCGCTCGACGGCGTGGACCTTCGTGAAGCGGACCTTCGCGACCTGAGGCGCGCCGTGAGGCTCGTCGAGCAGGAGCCGTTCCTCTTCCGGGGGACCCTCGCGGACAACGTCGTCTTCGGCCGCCCGGAGGCGTCGCGTCGCGAGGTCGTCGGGGCGCTGGGCCTCTGCGGCCTCGAGAGCCTCGTCGCCGCGATCCCCGGCGGGATCGACGGGTCGCTGCTCGAGGCCGGGCGAAACCTCTCGGGGGGCCAGAAGCAGAGGATCGCCCTCGCGCGGGCCGTCCTCACCGACCCTCCGGTCCTGGTCCTCGACGAGGCGACGAGCGCGCTCGACGGCGAGACGGAGGGTCGGCTCCTCGACGATCTCGGGCCGTGGCTCGCGCGACGGACGGTGATCGTGATGGCGCACCGTCTCTCCACCGTGGCCCGATACCCGAGGGTGATCGTCCTCGTCGACGGCCGCGTCGCGGGAGACGGTCCGGCATCGCGCCTCCTGGAGTCGTGTCTCCCCTTCCGCGCGCTCTTCGCGGATCAGGTCGAGCCCGTCGCGAACCGCGCGACGTGAGCGTGAGCGGGGTCGTCCCCGCGAATCCGGGTCGGAGCCGTCAGAGGGGCTCGGGCCAGGTATGCCGCGCCGAGGCGAGAAGACCGAGGACCCTCGTCGCCGTCCGCGCGGCGGCGCCCCGGAGGGAACCGAGAGCGCGGCGCCCGGCCTCGCCCCGGCGACGGCGATCGGCCTCGTCGGAGAGGAGCCGCGCCAACGCCGCCGCGAGCTCCCCGACGGCCCCGTCCTTGCCCACCTCGACGAGCGCTCCGGCGAATCGGAGGGCGTCGGCCACGTCGCGTACCCCTTCGAGAGAAGGCCCGGCCAGGAGCGGCACGCCCGCCTCCGCGGCCGCGACGGGGCTGTGCCCGCCGACCGGAGCGAAGGTCCCGCCGAGGAAACCGATCGCGGCGTGCGGCCAGAGCGAGGAGAGCAGGCCGAAGGTGTCGACGACGAGGATCGAAGCGGGGCCTGGAGGGCCCGAGAGGCGGCACGTCCCGAAGCCGGCCTGGTGGGCGAGGCGCTCGACCTCGCTCGACCTCGAGACGTGCCGCGGCGCGATCGCCAGCCGGACCTCGTCGCCTTCCCCGTGCAGCCGCTTCACGGCCGCCAGGAGGAGCTCCTCCTCGGGAGCGTGGGTGCTCGCCGCGACGAGGAGAGGAGGGCCGCTCCCGAGCCAGGCCTCCCACCCGGGCGGCAGCGCCGCGGGCGGGGCCGGGGCGTCGAGCTTCAGGTCGCCGGTCACCTCGACACGGGCGGGGCGCGCGCCGATGGCGAGGAACCTCTCGCGGTCCTCCTGCGTCCGTGCGCCGATCCACGCTACCGCGTCGACGACGGGGCGGAAGAACGGGCCCGCCCGCGCGTACCGCCACGCCTCGCCCGACCGGAGCCGCGCGCTCGCGACGGCGACCGGGATGCCGAGCGACCGTGCCCCGAGGAAGAGCCCGGGCCAGAGCTCGGCCTCGACGGTGACCACGGCCGCGGGAGCGAGGCGCGCGAGCCACCGGCGCACCGCGCCCGGACGATCCCACGGCAGGAACGCGACCGCCTCGACCGCGCGGCACGTCTCGCGAACCCGTTCGGCCACGATCCGCCCCTCTCTCGTCCCGGTCGTCAGCAGCAGCTTCACCCCGCACGTCCGCTCGATCTCCGACGCGAGGGCCGACGCGGCGGTCATCTCCCCGGCCGAGACGGCGTGGAGGAGGAGCCTCCCCGGACCGCACGGTGGCGGCGCCGTGCCGAGGCGCTCCGCCCGCTCGGAGGCTCCGGCCCCGCGAAGGAGCGCGATTCGCGCCGCGGCGACCGCCGCCCCGGCAGCCACTCCGTACGCACCGAGGACGAAGCCGTGAAACCGGGAGATCCCAGGCCCGCTGACGGACGGTCCCTCGGGAGACGGCAGGCCTCCGAGCGGCGGCGTCCGGGCGACGGCGTCGTCCCGGCGCGGGATGGCGCCGGTCACGGCGGGGTCCTCGTCCACGGTCCACCGCGCGCCAGAGCGACCAGCTCGACGGGCTCCCCTTTCGAGACGTTCATTCCTCCCTGCCGCGCCACCGGGACGAGGGGAAGCAGGCCCTCGCGCGCCACCAGGCGCTCGAGCCCGGCGCGCGTCGTGACGAGGAGTCCCGGGCCTTCTCGGTGCGCCCAGCGAGCGGCGTCCGCCGCGCTCGTGAGGCGCTCCACGGGTCCCGGACCGAAATAGACGAAGACGCTCGGCTCCTCGAACCCGAGGGTCGCGGCGGGGGCGTCGCCGACGGCACGCCGCGCCTCCGCCGCGAGCCGGGGCACCGGTTTCCAGCTCTCGAGCGCGGGAAGGCCGAACCCCGCCGCCGCGACGAGCGCGACGGCGGTCCCCGCGAGAAGCGCGGCTGCGGCGGCTCGCGTGCGTCCCGACCGCAGAAGCACCAAAGCCAGGGCGACCTCCGCCGCGATCGCGACGATGGCCACGGCCGCCGGAGCCCGCAGCGCCGCCACCGGGGGGACGGCCACGACGACGGCGAGAGCCGAGAGCGCCGCGACGACGACCGGAGCGAGCAGGAGCCCGCCGGCGACGAGGCCGCGCCGTTCGCCCGCCCCCGCGGCCTCGGCCGCGAGCAGGGCCAGAGCCGGAAACGCCGGGAGGAGGTAGTGCGGGAGCTTGGTGGCGACGACGCTGAAGAGGAGCAGCGGGGCGAGGACGCTTCCGAGGAGGATCGCGCGGGCCCCGGGCGCGAGCCCGCCGCCCGACCGGACGCGCACCCAGGCGGAGGGCAGGAAGAGCGTGAACGGGGAGAAGCCGGCGAGAAGGACGACGCCGTAGTAGAGCGGTCCCACGAGGAGTCCGCTCCCGTGACCTTCCATCGGCGCGAGCGTCCGGCCGATCACGTGCGTCCCGATCGCCGCCGAGAGGAGGCGGCCGTTCGTCGCGGCGTCGGCGAGGAGTCCCCAGCCGAGAACCGGCAGGAGGCCGAGGATCGAGGATGCCGCCAGGAGAACGGCGAGGCGCCGTCTTTCGCGAAAGGCCCCCGGCACCAGCAGGAGCGCCCCGCCGAGGCCGAGGAGCGGAAGCGCGAACGCGACGGGCCCCTTGGCGAGCTGCGCGACCGCCGAGGCCAGCGCCCCGAGGACGAGATGCCGGGTCCGGACGCCGCCGGTCGCGGCGTCGGCGAAGACCGCGAGGACTCCCGTCAGCCCGGCGAGGAGGACGGCGTCGGCCGTCGCGGCGGCCCCCTCCAGGAGGGCGAGAGGCGACAGGGCGAGCAGCGCCGCTCCGAGGAGCGGGGACGTCCCGCCCGCAAGGTGCCGGCCGGCGGCGAAGGTCAGGAGGACGGAGGCACCGTGCGCCAGCGCGGACCAGAGGCGGAAGGCCACCTCCGTGGGGCCGAGGACGCTCGTCGAGAGGGCCATGAGCCACGGAAGGAGGGGCGGCTTGTGCGGCCGCAGCTCGCCGGCGAACGTCGGGACGAGGAAGTCGTCCGACGAGAGCATCTCGACCGCCGAGCGCGCGAAGCGGGACTCGTCCCGATCCCAGAGCGTCGTCCGCGGCGCAAGCAGGAGGAGCGCTGCCACGACCGCGGCCGCGAGGGCGAGCGCCGCGCAGGATGCGGACCGCTCCTGTGAGGGGTGACTGAGGTTCATGGGGCGGCGACCGAGTCTAACGAAGCCGCGCCGGAGCACTCGTCCCGATCCGACCGACCCGGCGCCCCTGGCCTTCACCGAACTTGCTACAATTGCGCTACTCAAGACTGTTCTCGGAATCCGGAGGGCCCGAATGAGCCGAACCACCTCGCGCTTCGCCGCCACTGCCGCGCTCGCGCTCCTCTTTCCCGCGAGCGCCCTGCTGGCTCAACCCACCCCGACGCCCACACCGGGACCGTCCGCCGGGCCGGGTCCGTGGAGCGCCAGCAGCCAGATCTGGTTCGACATGAACGGAGACGGAGTGCCGCAGCCGGGCGAGCGGATGGGCTACCCCCAGCGGCAGACGACGGATTGCACGCAGGTCGTCGGGCTCCCGTCCGGGATCCCCGGAACCGGGACGGAGACTCCGTGCATGAGCGTCTACCAGGACGGCGGCATTGCCGGCTCGCGCACGAGGCCGGACGGCACCTTTCAGTCGCTCGTCTCGAACGAGGCAGGGACCCTCTTTACGTTCACCCAGACTCCGTACCTCCCGCCCGCGGCAGTCGGCGGAGTGCGCGCCCTCGCCTCCTCGGCGACGGGGACGGGCCAGCTCCTGGACCAGAACTCCGACGGCATCTACGAGACGATGCAGGTCGAGGGGACCGGAGTCCCCCAGACCCGGATGAGCCTGCTCCCTCGGGACACCACGGGAGACGGTCGCCCCGACTACATCACCGTGCCGTGGACGACGAGCGGCGCCGGGCTTCTCGGCGTCGCCACCGCGACGACGCCGCAGATCTACTTCCCGCTGACCGACACGAACGCGGACGGGTGGCCCGACACCATCACCGTCCAGGAAGCGGGCGGGATCTCGACGTCGACCGGACCGCCTCTCTCAGGGGCCGCGCTGGCGCGCGCCGCAGTGGTCCCGTCGGCTTCGACCTTCGGCCTCTTCTTCTTCGCCGCTGCCGTCGTCGCTCTCGGCGTGAAGCTCCTCCGCGGGACCGCCACCGCCCTCTGAGGGCCCCTCCGGTCGTGCAGTTCGTCCTCGTCGACCAGTTCCTCTCGGTCGAGCCAGGGCGAGGTGTGACGGCGCTGAAGACGTTTCGTCCCGATGACCCCGTTTTCGCAGACCACTTCCCCGGATTTCCCATCGTCCCGGGAGTCCTCCTGACGGAGTCGATGGGGCAGGCGGCCGGGTGGGCTCTCGCTACGAAGGTCGGGCCGGACCGGTTCCCCCTCCTGATGATGGTCGAGCGGGCGAAGTTCCGGCGCTTCGTCCGTCCTGGCGACGAGATCCGGCTCGAGGCCGACCTGGAAGAGACCCGCGAGGACGTCTGGACGGCACGGACCCGGGCCTCGGTCGGCGACGAGAGGGTCGCCGACGCGAGGCTCGTCTTTCACCTCGTTCCGAGGCCATCGGGTTCCGGCGGATTCGACGAGTGGAGGGCGGGCGTCCTTCGCGAGACGGGCCTCGGCCGCCTCGTCGAGACCGCCTTATTCTCCACCGCGGAATGAAACGCCGGCTGGGTCTTTTCCTGCTCCTCTCGGGAACGTTCGTGGCCGCGCGCGTCCTCGTGGCGCGGGCGGTCGACGGCCGAAACCCGGAGACGAGGCTCCTCGCTCTCCACGCGGTCGCCGTGCCGCTCTCCCAGCTCGCCCTCCTCGAGGCCGCCGGACGTCTCCGCGCGCGATGGAGAGGGGTCGCGTGAGGATCCTCCTGAGCGCCGGAGAGGTGTCGGGAGACGTCGCCGGCTCGCGACTGGTGCGTGCACTGAGAGCGCGTCGGTCGGACCTCTCCTTCTTCGGTCTCGGCGGCCCGCGGATGGCGGAGGCCGGAGTCGAGCTCCTCCGCAGCACGAACGCCCTCGGGACCGTCGGGATCAGCGAGTCGTTCCGGGTCGTTCCGGGCCTGGTGCGCGCGTTCGCAGCGCTGCGCCGGCGCGTTGCGAGCTCGCCGCCCGACGCCGCCGTGCTCATCGCCAACGACGTCTTCCACGTGGTGCTCGGTCGATGGCTTCGGGCCCGCGGGGTCCCGACCCTCTCGTACTTCCCTCCGCAGGTCTGGATCTGGCGCTCGCTCGCCCGCGTCTTCGCCCCGAGCTTCGACGAGATCCTGACGTCGTTCCCCGACGAGGAGCGCGTCTGGCGAGCCGCCGGGGCGTCCACGACCTTCGTCGGGCACTACCTCGGCGACGTCCTGCGGCCCGCCACGGTAGAGGAAAGGCGGCACGCCCGTGAGGCGCTCGGATTCTCCGCCGGACCACCGCTCGTGGCGGTGCTTCCGGGCAGCCGGGAGCTCGAGGTGCGCAGGCTCACCCCCGTCCTCCTCGACGCCGCGCGGCTCCTTCACGAGCGGAACGGGAGGATCCGCTTCATCCTCCCCGTCGCCGATCCCGCCTTCGCGCCCCGGATCGAGGCCGAGGTGGCCCGCCGAGGGCTCGAGGGAGTCCTCGGGACGACCGCCGGCGGCCACGACGCGCTCCGAGCGGCCGACCTCGCGATCCTCGCTTCGGGGACCGCCTCCCTCGAAGCCGCCCTCATCGGGACGCCGATGGTCATCGCGTACCGTCTCGCCGCCCTGACGATGGGAGTCGTCCGCGGCGCGATCGCTCTCGGCCTCATCGACTCCGACACCGTCGGCCTCCCGAACCTCGTCCTCGGGCGGCGCGCGGTTCCCGAGCACATCCAGGACCGGGCGAGCGGCCTCGCGCTGGCGGCCGCGGCGGAGCGGCTTCTCGGGGACGAGCCCATTCTCGAGGAGCAGCGGCTGGCGCTCGGGGAGGTGTCGCGCCTCCTCTTCGCGGGTGGCAGCGACGCGCGGGCGGCCGAGGCCGTGCTTGCGGCCGCGGAGCGGCGCCCCGTTCTGGGCACGGCCTTCGGCGGCGCCGTCGTCCGGGAGGAAGGGAGCGGCATGTGAGGAAGACGACCCTCGGCGACATCGCCGTTCTCCTTGGAGGCGAGATCGACGGCGACCGGGAGACATTGATCGACCGGCTCGAGCCTCCGGAGGAAGCGGGCGAAGGGGCGCTCGCCGTCCTCACGGATCGGAAGGCGCTCACGGAGATCGCTTCGTGCCGGGCCACGGCCCTCGTCGTCCCGCCCGGGATCCACGTCCCGGGGCGTCCCCTCGTTCGGGTCCCTCATCCCCGCCGGGCGTTCGTCGCTCTCCTCGCCTACTTCGCGCCCGACGACGCGCGCGGACCGGGAGTCGACCCGCGCGCGTCCGTCGACCCGGGCGTGGAGGTGGGAGAAGGGGTCTGGGTCGGCCCCGGGGCCGTCGTCGAGGCCGGAGCCCGCCTCGGCGCGCGCGTCCGCGTTCACCCGCTTGCCGTCGTCGGGGAGGGCGCGAGAGTGGGCGACGACTCGGTTCTCTTTCCTGGCGTCGTCCTCTATCCCGGCGTGACGGTCGGACGCCGCGTGCGAATCCACGCGGGAAGCGTCATCGGAAGCGACGGCTTCGGCTACGAGCGCGACGCGGCCGGAGTGCAGCACAAGGTCCCTCAGATCGGAACTGTCGAGATCGCCGACGACGTGGAGATCGGGTCGAGCTCCTGCATCGACCGGGCGACCGTGGGCGCCACGAGGATCGGGGCGGGGACGAAGATCGACAACCTCGTCCAGGTCGGCCACAACACCCAGGTCGGAGAGCACTGCTGCGTCATCGGGCAGGCGGGCCTCTCCGGGAGCGTGAAGGTCGGGCGCCTCAGCATCCTCGCGGGCCAGTCCGGCATCGCGGACCACGTCACCCTCGCCGAGGGGACGGTCGTCGGCGCGCAGGCGGGAGTCCACCGCGACATCGGCCCCGGGATCTGGCACGGGGCGCCCGCGCTTCCCGCGAAGGACGCCCGGCGCGTCTTCCCCATCGTCGCGCGGCTCCCGGAGCTCCTGCGCCGTCTCAAGGAGCTCGAGGAGAAGGTCGCGTCGCTCGAGGGGCGGGACGGACCGGGCACGTGAAGGAGCGACGCGCCGTCGTCACCGGCCTCGGCCTCCTGACACCCCTCGGCACCGGCCTCGGGGCGACGCGGCTGACGCTCGCCGAGGGCCGGTGCGCCATCGCTCCCGCCACGCTCTTCGACGCGAGCCCGTTCTCGTCGCCGCTCGCCGGCGAAGTGCGCGACCTCGACCCCCGCTCGTACTTTCGCGTACCCAAGGCGCTGAAGCTCTGCGACCGCAGGACGCGATTCGCCGTCTGCGCGGCCGCGATGGCGCTCGAAGACGCCGGCTTCCCCGAGGGGCCGTGCGACGGCCTCGGCGTCTCGATCGGAACGAGCGGCTCCGATCTCGGCGCCGAGGAGCTCTCCGCGGCGCTCGCGCGTGCGGAAGATCCCGCCCTTTCGGCCCGGGACACCGGTGCGTTCGGCGAGGCGGCCCTCGCGGGCCTCAACCCTCTCTGGCTCCTCGTCCACCTCCCCAACATGACCAGCGCCCACGTCGCGATCCAGCGGGAGGCGCGCGGACCGAACACCACCGTGATGACGGGGTGGGCCGCGGGCCTCTCGGCGATCGTCGAGGGGGCCGCGTGGATCGCCGAAGGGCGCGCCGACGCCGTCCTCACCGGCGGGGCCGACTCCGCGGTCCACCCGTTCGCGTTCGCCGCGCTCGAGCAGGAGGGGCTCCTCTCGGGCCCCTCCCCGCTCGTTCCCGCCGAGGGGGCGGCCGTCGTCCTGCTCGAGGAGCGGGAGGCCGCGCTCGCGCGCGGGGCCCGCATCCTCGGCGAGGTGGGCGCCCACGCCCTGTCCGCGGGGACCCGGCTCGCCGCGCTCGCGGCCGGCGCGACGTTCGCCCCTGCCCTCCCGCTCGAGCGCCTCGCCGGGAATCTCCTCGCGGCGCACGCCCCCGCCGCCCTCGTCCTCGCCCTCGCCGAAGGCCTCGCCGGTCCGGTCGCGGCCGTCGCCACGGGACCTGCCGGCGAAGCCTCGGCCTTACAGGTCCTGCCGCCCGATCGGGCGGCCCGGAGTGCCGCATGAACCCGTCCCCTTCGGAGATCGAAGCCCGCGTCCTCTCGATCGTCGCCGACGCCCTCGACCAGCCCGCCGAGCGCGTGACTCTCGACGCTTCCCTCGTCGACGACCTGGGCGCCGAGTCGATCGACTTCCTCGACATCGTCTTCCGCCTCGAGAGCGACTTCGGCCTGAAGATCCCCGAGGAGGAGATCTGGCAGGGGTCCTTCGACGGGGTCGGCGACGACCCCGACGCGATCGCCGAGCGGCTCGCTCAGCTGAAGGCCCGAAGACCCGGGTTCCGGTGGGATCGCGTCCCGGCCCGCCCCACGCGCTCGGACCTTCCCCGCCTCATCACCGTCGGGACCGTCGTGGAGTACCTGGAGAAGCGCCTGTCGGGAGGAGCCGCGTCGCCGGAATGAGCGCGCGCCGACGCGTCGTCGTGACCGGGGTCGGTCTCGTCGCGCCGGGCGCGGACGGTGCGGCCGGCCTCTGGGAGAACCTCCTCGCCGGACGGTCCGCCATCGGCCCGATCCAGCGCTTCGACGCGTCCGCCTACCCGACGCGCATCGCCGCCGAGGCCGCCTCCCCTTCCGGAGACCCGGCAAGCGAGCTCGGGAGAGAGCTGGGCGGGCGCGGGAGGATCTGGGACTTCGCGGCCGAAGCGGCCTCGCAGGCGCTCTCCGCCGCCGGCCTCGCGCCGCGAGGACCCTGGGCCGCTTCCGCTGGCCTTTCCCTCGCGACGGGAATGGGGACCTACGGTCACGCCGAGGTCTTCGGAGCCGGGGCCGCGGGAGCGGTCCGGGGAGGCTTCGACGGGAAGGCGTTCGCGGAGGAGCTGCGCCTCGGCCTCCTCCCTCACGCGGCCGACCGGCAGAGCCCGGGCGCGCTCGCCGCGCACCTCGCGCGAGCCGCGGGGATCGGCGGCCCGCTCCTCGCGTCGATGACCGCCTGCGCGGGGGGAACCCAGGCAGTCGGCGACGCCTTTCGCTGGATCCGCCGCGCGGAGGCGGACGTCGTCCTCGCAGGCGCGTCCGACTCCGAGATCTACCCGATGGGGCTCGCGTCGTTCTGTCTGCTCGGCGCCCTCTCCCGGCGCAACGACGCACCCGAACGCGCCAGCCGCCCGTTCGACGGCGCGCGCGACGGGTTCGTCCTCGGAGAGGGCGCGGGGTTCCTCGTCCTCGAGGAGCGTGAGCACGCCCTCGCGCGGGGTGCGGACGTCCTCGCCGAGCTGGCGGGATTCGGTTCCGCGTGCGATTCCTACCGCGTGACGGACCCCCACCCGGAGGGCCTCGGCGCCGTCCTCGCGATGCGCCGCGCCCTCGAAGACGCCGGGCTCTCGCCCGACGACGTCGACTACGTCAACGCGCACGGAACTTCGACACCGGGAGGCGACCGGGCGGAGGTCCGGGCGCTGAAGGCGGTCTTCGGTTCGCGGCTCGGCGGCGTCGCCGTCAGCTCGACGAAGTCGATGATCGGCCACCTCACGGTGGCCGCGGGCGCCGTGGAGGCAATCGTGACCGCGCTCTCGCTCCGCGACGGCCGCGTCCACCCCACGCTCAACCAGGAGGTTCGCGACCCCGAGTGCGAAATCGACACCGTTCCGGAGGGAGCCCGGCGCCTCGACCTCCGGGCGGCGCTCTCGAGCTCCTTCGCTTTCGGCGGGCAGACGGCCTGCCTCGCGTTCGTGCGGGCGTGAGGATCCGGCTCTCACCTCCGCGACCGCTCGCCCGCGTGCTCGGCCGGCTCTACGGGCTCCTCCACCGGACGCTTCGCCTGGAGGGAATCCTCCCCGACGGGTCCCGGGTGACGCCCGCCACCTACCCTTTCGGCCCCGAGATCTTCGCCATCTGCGAGAGGGACGCCCTCGCCCTCGGCGGAATCCTCGGCCGCGCGCGGTTCACGACGCTGATCGCACCCGGCCGCGACGGCGACTGGGCGACGGAGGTCGTGACGTCGCTCGGAGGCCGGGTCGTGAGAGGCGCCACGCTGCGGGGTGGTGCGCCGGCGCTCGTGCAGCTCCTCCGCGGCCTTCCCGGAGACGACGGTCCCCTCGCGCTCGTCGTCGACGGGCCCCTCGGCCCGTCGGGCGTCGCCAGGGGCGGAGCCGTCGTCTGCGCCGCGCGGACGGGTCGCCCCCTGCGCCCCGTGGGCGCGGCGGCCCGGCGAGCCCCCGTCCTGAAGCGAAGCTGGTCGAGAATCTGGCTCCCGCTCCCCTTCTCGCGCGTCGTCGTCGTCGTCGGAGAGCCTCTGCCCGTGCCGGCCGGGGTGGGCCGCACGGAGTGGGAACGCCTCGCCGGGGAGCTCACCGCACGTCTCGCGGCGGCACGCAGCCGTGCCCTGGAGGAGGTGGCCGGCGCATGAGGCGGTTCCTGGGGTACTGGCTCCTCCTCTCCCCCGTGTACCTCGTCGCCGCAGCCCTCTCGTCGTGGCTCCTTCTGAACCTCGTCGACGTCACGTACGAGGCCTTCGTGGCGTGGCTCCTCGTCCCCGTCGCGCAGGCCCTCGTCCTCGCGTCGACCTCGCGGCACAGGCCCCTCCTCCCGGCCGGCCGCCCTCCGCTCCTCGCGCTCGTGGCGCTCGCGTTCAGTCTCGCCGTCATCGCCGCGAGCCTCGGGAGGCCGTTCGACGCGAGGTTGGGCATCCTCGGCTCCGGAAACCTCCAGGGGCTCGTCCCGCGCGTCCTGGCGATCCTCGCAGGGGCCGCGTTCCTCGCCTCCTGCGCCCGCGTCCGAAAGGGGCGCCCGGCCGTCGCGTCGCTCGGCGCGCCCCTGCTCCTCCTCGGGCTCGACGCCGTGCAGCCGTTCCTCGCGACGCTCCCCGGCGTTCTCCTCCCGAGGCTCGGGCTCTTCCTCGGCGGTCTCGTCACCTGGGGAGTCCTCGTTGCCCTCGTCTTCGCCGCAGCGCTCACGGCGCAGCGGAAGCTCGAGGAGACGAGCACCTGGGCGGCCCGCCTCCTGGGCGCTTCGCTCGCTGTGCTCTTCGGCGCCCTTCACGGCGCGCTCCTCCAGCTCTTCCTTCACCCGTGGCTCGAGAGGCCCTGGTCGTTCCTCGTCCCCGCCGCCGTCTCCGTCGCCGCCGCGCTCGTGGCGGCCGCCGGCCTGGCGGCCCTCCTCGACCTGAAGGAGAGCGCATGACGATCGGCGCTCCCCTCCGGGCCCTCGTCCTGGCGCGCGACCTCTTCCTCACGCTCGTGGCTCTGCCGTTCCTCGTGCCCCTGCGCCTCCTTCCGTGGAACGCCGCCGGCCGCCTCGGGAGCCTCTACGGCCTGGCGGCCTGGGCCGTCCTGGGGACGTCGCGGCGGGCCGGTCTCGTCAACCTTCGGCGCGCCTTCGGACCGTCGATGTCGCGCGCCGAGGCGGGCCGCGCGGTTCGAGCCGTCTTCGCGAGCCTCGGGCGGAGCCTCGCGGAGGGAATCCGTTTCTCGGCCCTGCCCGGCCGCGCCGACGGCTCCTGGAGGGCGCTCTACGATGCCGAGGATCCCGCGCTCGAGGCGCGGATCCTCGCCGACCCGCGCCCGAAGGTCTTCGTCACGGGGCACCTCGGCTCCTGGGAGGTCGCGATGCAGATGCTCGACCTGGCGCTCGAAGGGCGCGGCGCGGCGGTGGCCCGGAGCGTCGACAACCCCTTCCTCGACGCGCTTCTCCGCCGCGTGCGGCGCGGCGACGGCGCCCTCATCGAGAAGAGAGGCGCGATCGTCCCCGCTCTCGCCGCTCTCCGCTCGGGCACGAGCGTGGCGGTCCTCCTCGACGAGAACGGCGGCCGTTCCGGCCCCTTCCCTCTCTTTTTCGGGCGCCCCGCCTCGACCCGCAAGACGGCGGCGCTCCTCTCCGCGCGCACCGGCGCGCCGATCGTCGTCGGCGCCGCCGTCCGTCGCGGGGGGCGGTTCCTCTTCCGCCTCGCCTTCTTCGAGCCCCCCGGAAACGGCGTCCCGACCCCGAGCGACGTCCTCGAGACGACGGAGCGGATCGTCCGGGTCTGGGAGGCGTGGGTCCGGGAGGACCCCCTCCAGTGGCGTTGGATCCACTGGCGCTGGAAGACCCGCCCGGGCGGGCGCGACGAGACCTATACCCGGCGCGACGTGATCGCAGCATTCGCGGCCGAGGGCCAGGCCGCTACGGAGGTCTCCGCGTGAGCACGCCCTTCCCCGACCTTCGCGGCCGCGTTGCCGTCGTCTCCGGCGGGACCCGCGGCCTCGGTCGCGCGATCTCTCTCGCGCTCGCCGCTTCCGGGGCCCGCCTCGTCCTCGGCTACCGCGCCGACGCCGCCGCCGCGGAGGAGACCGCCCGCGCCTGCCAGGACCTCGGCGCAGAGGTCCTCACCGTCGCCGCGAACCTCGTCCACCCCGAGGAGGCGAGGGCGTTGGTCGCGGCGGCCGGCGAGAGGGTCGACGTTCTCGTCCATTCCGCCGCCCTCGGCTCCTTCAAGCCGCTCCTCGACGTGAAGCCCGCGCAGTGGGACCTGACGCTCGGCGTGAACGCCCGGGCGTTCCTCCTCCTCGCGCGCGAGGCGTCGGAGCGGATGCCGGACGGAGGTAGGCTCGTCGCCCTCTCGAGCCTCGGCAGCTCGCGCTTCATCCCGGAGTACGGCGCCATCGGTCCGTCGAAAGCCGCTCTCGAGTCCGTCGTCCGCACTCTCGCCGCAGAGCTGGGTCCCCGCCGCATCCTCGTCAACGCGGTCTCCGCAGGGCTCGTGCCGACGACGTCGGTGGGGCTCCACCCGCGGTTCGAGGAGCTCGCCGCCCACGCGCGCGCCGCCTCTCCCCTCGGCCGCCTCGGGACTCCGGAGGATGTGGCCTCGGCCGTCCTCCTCCTCGTCTCACCGCTTGCCGGGTGGATCACGGGGCAGACGCTCGTCGTGGATGGCGGAGCCAGCCTCGCGACCTGAACGGACACGACGGGTCGGACCGTGCCTACGGCGAAGCGGCGACGCTCGTCGGTCGTCTCGAACGGGGGCGGACGACCCTGATCCCGTCGGCCCGCTCCTTGCTTCGGGGGTTGGCGGCCGGTAACCTCCGGAGCCTCTATGGAAGCCCGCGACTACAAGGCCACGCTCCAACTCCCCACGACCTCCTTCCCGATGAAGGCGGACCTCCCGAAGCGGGAGCCGGAGCGGCTGCGCCGCTGGCTCGACTCCGGTCTCTACGAGAAGGTCCTCGAGGCCCGCCGAAAGGCCGGCGCCTCGCGGTACATCCTCCACGACGGCCCCCCCTACGCGAACGGCCACATCCACATCGGGACGGCGCTCAACAAGATCCTGAAGGACGTCGTCGTCCGGTCGAAGACGCTCGCGGGCTACGAGGCGCCGTACGTCCCCGGCTGGGACTGCCACGGCCTCCCGATCGAGCTGAAGGTCGACAAGGAGCTCGGCTCGAAGAAGCGCGAGATGGACCCGGTCACGTTCCGGAAGGCCTGCCGCGACTACGCCCAGAAGTGGGTCGTCGCCCAGCGGGAGGACTTCCAGCGTCTCGGCATCCTCGGCGCCTGGGAGGCGCCCTACCGGACGATGGACTTCCGCTACCAGGCCACCATCGCCCGGTCGTTCGGCGAGTTCCTCGCCAAGGGGCTCGTCACCTTCGGCTTCAAGGCCGTCCTCTGGTGCGTCAACTGCAAGACCGCCCTCGCCGAGGCCGAGGTGGAGTACGAGGACCGGAAGGACCCCTCGATCCACGTCGCCTTCCCGATGCCCGTCTCCGAGGCGCTCCGAGCCCTCTGGGGCGAGGCCCTCGCGGGGGCCGCCGAGCTCTTCGCCGTCATCTGGACGACGACCCCCTGGACCCTCCCGGCGAACCGCGCCGTCTGCCTCGGGCCGGAGATCCCGTACGTCCTCGCGCGCCGCGCCTCCGAGCCGGCGAAGCTCTACGTCCTCGCCGAGCCCCTCGTCGAAGCGACGGCGAAGGCCCTCGGGTGGGCCGACCTCGCCGCCGTCCCCGGCACGACGCGCAAGGGGGCCGAGGTCGAGATGGCCCGCCCGACATATCGGCGGCCGTTCGACCTCGACGGCGTCTCGTTCGGGTTCCTCCTCGGCGAGCATGTCTCGACCGACGACGGCACCGGTCTCGTCCACACGGCCCCGGGCCACGGACGCGAGGACCACGACGTCGTCAAGCGGAGCGGCCACCCGGTCGACGACCCGGCCCTCTGTCCCGTCGACGAGGCGGGCTTCTACGATCGGCACGTCCCCGAGCCGCTCCGCGGCAAGCGGGTCGTCGCGGCGAAGAGCCCCGACCTCGACGCGAACCGCGCCGTCCTCGCGATGCTCGAGCAGGGGGACCCGTCGGGCGCGCGCCTCCTCGGCCGGACCGACGTCGCGCACAGCTACCCGCACTGCTGGCGCTGCAAGAGCCCCGTCGTCTTCCGCTCGACGCACCAGTGGTTCATCGACCTCGGCGCGCTCCGCGACAAAGCCCTCTCCGAGATCCGCGAGCGGGTCGAGTGGGTCCCGGCCTTCGGCGTGAACCGGATCGGCGCGATGGTCGAGAACCGCCTCGAGTGGACGATCTCGCGCCAGCGCCTCTGGGGCTCCCCCATCACGATCCTCCGGCCGAAGGAGCCGAAGGACGGGATGCCGGAGTACTACCCGTCGGCCGACGACCCGGCCGAGCTGAAGCTCTTCTTCGACAACCTCGTCTCGATCTTCGAGAAGCACGGCGCCGACGCCTGGTGGGACGACGAGGCCTTCCCCGCCGAGGCCTTCGTGCCGCCCGCCTCGAGGTGGAAGGGGACGGCCTTCGAGAAGGTGAAAGACATCCTCGACGTCTGGTTCGACTCGGGCGTCTCCCACGCGGCCGTCCTCGGCACGTCGGGCTACGGCATCGCCTCGCCCTACGCCGACCCGAAGAAGCCCCACGTCCTCTACCTCGAGGGGCACGACCAGCACCGCGGCTGGTTCCAGTCGTCGCTCCTCACCGCCGTCGCGCTCCTCGGCCGCGCGCCCTACGAGACCGTCGTCACGCACGGCTTCGTCGTCGCGGGCGACGGACGGAAGATGTCGAAGTCCGACGGCAACACCGTCGAGCCCGACGCCGTCATCGAGAAGCACGGCGCCGACGTCCTCCGCCTCTGGGTCGCCTCCTCCGACTACACCGACGACATCCGCCTCAACCAGGAGATCCTGACGCGAACCGCGGAGGCGTACCGGAAGATCCGGAACACGGCCCGGTTCCTCCTCTCGAACCTCTTCGACTTCGACCCCGCGAGGAACGCGGTCGCGCCCGAGTCGCTCGAGCCGGTCGACCGCCTCCTCGTCGCCCGCGCGACCCTCCTCGTCGCCGAGTGCCGGAAGGCGTACGACCGCTTCGAGTTCCACGCGGTGGCCCGCCGGCTCCGCGAGTTCGCGACGACAGACCTCTCCGCCCTCTGGTGCGACGTCAGGAAGGACGCTCTCTTCGTCCTCGGCAAGGACGACCCGGCACGCCGCTCCGCGCAGACGGCCGCCTACAGGATCGCCGAGGCGCTCGCCCTCCTTCTCCACCCGATCTGCCCGTTCACGGCGGAAGAGGTCTGGGAGGCGCTGCCGGGCCACGAGGGAGGGACCCCCGCGCTCGCGACGTGGGACGACCTCCGCCTCGCGACGCTCTCCGACGAGGCGCACGCGGCGTGGGGCCGGCTCCTCGACGTCCGCGCCGCGTTCGTCTCCGCCCTCGAGCCGCTCCGGCGCGACGGCGTCGTCGGCACGAGCGCCCAGGCCCGCGCCGAGGTCGAGCGGACGGCCGCCCTCGAAGCCGACCTCGCCGCCGTCGGGCTCGACGAGGCGCGCTTCGCCGAGCTCCTGATCGTCCCCGAGGTCGTCCTCACGAGCCCGGCGGCCGAGGACGGCGCGTCGCTCCCGTCCGTCTCGGCGCACGCCGCCGAGGGGACGAAGTGCCCGCGCTGCTGGCAGGTGCGGCGCGACGGCGACGCGTCGGGCCTCTGCGCCCGCTGCCAGCGGATACTCGCGGCGGCCGCGGCGTGAGCCCCGTCCGCCTTCGGGCGCTCTATCTCGCCCTCGCGGCCTTCGTCGTCCTTCTCGACCAGGCGACGAAGAAGATGATCCAGGCCTGGGTCCCGCTCCACGACAGGATCGTCGTCATCCCCGGCTTCTTCGACATCACCCACGTCGAGAACACCGGCGCCGCCTTCGGCCTCTTCGCGGGAGCGACCTCCCCTTACCGTCCGCTCCTCCTGAACACCGTCGCGTTCGCGGTCTTCCTCTTCGTCCTCGTCTACGCGTTCCGGAGCCCCGTGCACTGGAAGCGGCTGCAGCTCGCCCTCGCCGGCATCCTGGGTGGCGCGATCGGGAACCTCATCGACCGCATCGGCGCCGGCGCCGTCACCGACTTCCTCCGCGTCCACGCCGCCGACCGGTGGGAGTGGCCCTCGTTCAACGTCGCCGACAGCGCCATCACCGTGGGCGTCGTCCTCCTCGCGCTCGACATCTGGAGAAACCCCGAGGGCGAGGAGACGAAGCCGGAGTCCTGATGCACCCCGAGCTCCTCCACCTCGGCCCGATCGTCCTCCCCTCCTACGGAGCCGCCCTCGGGCTCGCGTTCGTCCTCGGCATCCTCCTCCTCCGCCGCCGGGCGCCGGAGTACGGCATCGACCGGGAGACCGCCGTCGACATGGGGATCTGGCTGATCCTCTCGGGCCTCCTCGGCGCGAAGCTCCTCCTCCTCGTCGTGGAGGGCCCGGGCTACTACCTGTCGTCATTCCGCGGCCTCTTCGAGCTCTTCCGCGCTGGCGGCGTCTTCTACGGCGGCCTGCTCGGTGCGCTCGTGGCGGCGGTCTTCTTCGTGAAGGTGAAGAAGGTCCCGTTCCTGGCGTTCGGCGACGCCGCCGCGCCCGCGGTCGCGCTCGGTCAGGCCATCGGCCGTATCGGCTGCCTCGCCGCCGGCTGCTGCTGGGGCGGGCAGTGCACGAAGCCCTGGGCGATCACGTTCAGCGACCCGAAGGCAGGCGCGAACGTCGGCGTTCCGATCGGCGTCCCCCTCCATCCGACGCAGATCTACGAGGCGGTCGGGCTCCTGGCCCTCGTGGGCCTCGTCCTCTGGTTCGGCAAGGGGCGCGCCCCGGGCCGCACCTTCTCGGTCTACCTCGTCGGAGCCGCGATCCTGCGCTTCGTCGTCGAGCTCTTCCGCGGCGATCCGAGGGGGACCGTCCCGGGGACGGACCTCTCCACGTCGCAGGGGATCGCGATCGGCCTCTTCGTCCTCGGCGTCGCCATCTGGCTCGCCGGACGGAAGAAGGCCGAAGCTCCGGCCGAGGCGTGAGCGGCGACGGCGAACGCCCCCGCCGAAGCTTCACCGCCGACCGCGGCGACGACCGCGAACGCCTCGACCGCGTCCTCCTCCGCCACCTCGCCGACCTCCCCGAGGCCTCGCGCACGAAGGTCCAGGAATGGATCGAGGCGGGGCTCGTCCTCGTCAACGGCCGCGCCGTCACGAAGACGGCCGCGAAGGTCGCCGCCGGCGACGCCGTCGACACCGTTCTCCCTCCTCCCCCCCCTCCGAAGCCGGAGCTGGTCCCGCAGGAGATCCCGCTCTCGATCCTCTTCGAGGACGACCACCTCCTCGTCCTCGACAAGCCGCCCGGCCTCGTCGTTCATCCCGCCGTCGGCCACCGCGACGGCACCCTCGTCAACGCGCTCCTCTTCCATTCGAAGGACTGGGCGGGCGAGGCCGACCGCCCCGGCCTCGTCCACCGCCTCGACAAGGACACCTCGGGCGTCCTCGTCGTCGCGAAGACCGAGGCCGCGCACGCCGGAATGGCGAAGGCGATGAAGGCGCGGACGCTCGTGAAGCAGTACCTCGCCGTCGTCTACGGTCGGACGACCGTCTCGAAGGGAAAGGTCGACCTGAAGATCCTCCGCGACCCGCACGACCGCAAGCGCATGGCCACCTCGAAGACCGAGGGGCGCGACTCGACGACGCTCTACGAACGCCTCGCCGAGTCGACCGGCGAGCGGTCGGGGCTCTCGCTCCTCCTCTGCACGCTCGTCACCGGCCGGACGCACCAGATCCGCGTCCACCTGAAGGCGATCCACCATCCGATCGTCGGCGACGCCACCTACGGCTCGCCGCGCTGGAGAGGAATCGCCGACCCCACGTTGCAGGCGGTCTGCCGCGACTTCCCGCGCCAGGCGCTCCACGCCCGCCGTCTCGCGTTCGACCACCCGGTCACCCGGGCGCGCGTCGACGCGATCGCGCCGATCCCGGCCGACATCTCGGCGCTGCTCGCCGTCGCGGGGCTCTCAACCTGACGAACCGGTCGGTCCGCGCCGCGAGCGAGGGACGCGGAAGCGCCGGGAGCGGTCTGGCGACGTTGGCTGCGCGCCTGGCGCCTCGCCTTCGACGACCCGGTCCCCTTCGTCCATCTCGACACGGCTTCGCCGGACTCGCGGACCTCGCGGGTCCGCTCGCCGCGGCGGCCCCCCGGGGCCGCATACCGGGTTCGACGGCACCGACACGCTAACATCGGCGGATGTCTTCCCACTCTCGCGCAATGGCGCCGGACGGACCCGACATTCCCTCGGAGCCGAAGTCGCCGCCTGGCTCGCGCGCGGCCGCCCTCGCCCGGATCGCTCTGTTGTCGGGCCTCGGGCTCTTCGTCGAGCTGCTCTTCATACGCTGGCTCGACGCTCAGGTGCGCCCCCTCGCTTTCGTGAAGAACCTGCCGCTCATCGCCTCGTTCCTCGGGCTCGGGCTCGGATACGGCTCGCCCGACCGCCCCAGGCGCCTCGTTCGCGCCGCAGGTCTCCTCCTTGCGGGCGTCCTGCTCGCGGGCGTCGCATCCGACATGACGGGCGGCGGCACCGTTTCCTTCGGGCCCGTCGGCGCCGAGGTGAACGTCGGCGCCCGCGCGATGGAGGGGTGGCTCGAGATGCTCGTCTTCGTCGTCGCCATCTCGGCCTGCTTCGTCCTCGTGGCTCTCGCGACCTTCCCGTTCGGGCAGGCGGCCGCGATGAGCATGAGAGGATCTCCTTCGCTTCCGGCCTACAGCGCGAACCTGGCGGGGTCTCTCGCCGGAGTCGGGGCCGCCTTCGTCCTGGCGTCCTTCGCGGCGCCGCTCTGGGTCAACGCGGCGCTGGCCGTCCTCGCGACGACCGCGTACGTCGTGGAGACGAAGCCCGCCCGGATCGCGACGCTCGTCGCCGGCGCGATCGCCTGCCTTGCGATGTCCGTCCAGGACCGACCGGAACCGGGCGTCTTCCGTGTGTGGAGCCCTTACAACAAGATCGAGGTCCGAGACACGACGCCCCGTCAGATGCCGGGCGCGCCCGCGCCGCCGCCGGAGTTCAGCGTCTACGTCCAGAGTCTCTACCACCAGGCGATGTTCGCCGGGTCGTCCGAGAAATGGCCGAACCTCCCGCCGGCGCAGGCGGCGTCGCGCCGCCACTATGACTACCCCTATCGCCTCCTCAGGCCGAGGAGTGTCCTCATCCTCGGCTCGGGCACGGGCAACGACGTTGCCGCGGCCCTCCGCAACGGTGCGGAGAACGTCGACGCCGTCGAGATCGACCCGGAGATCCTCCGCCTCGGGTCGGAGCTCCACCCCGACGAGCCGTACCGTGACCCGAGGACTCGGGCGATCGTCGACGACGCCCGCGCGTTCTTGAAGCGTCCCGGCCCGGCCTACGACCTCATCGTCTTCGGAACGCTCGACGCGCACCTCGGCTTCTACTCATCGGTGGCATCGAGCATCCGGCTCGACAACTACGTCTACACGGTCGAGGCCTTCCGGGGAGCGCTCTCGCGCCTCCGCCCGACAGGTGCGGTCTACGCGTACGTCTACATCGAGAGGCCCTGGGTCGCGAGCCGGCTTGCGGCCATCATCGAAGAAGCCTGGGGTCGACCCCCGCTCACGCGGCCGCTCTCCGAGGTGAGGGACGGGGCGGCTTTCCTCTTCGGACCCGGCGCTCTCGCCGTGACGGAGGCGTCGGGAATGCGCGTCGGACTTCCCGCCGGGGATCGCCTCCGACATCCTCCGGGACCGCTCGCGACGGACGACTGGCCGTTCCTCTACCTGCGGTCCCGGTCGGTCCCGCCCGTCCTCCTCGTCTCGGCGCTTCTCGTCCTCCTCGCGGCCGCCCTCCTCTCGAGGCGGTTGCTCGGAGGGACGTTTGCGCGGAGCCGCCACTTCTTCCTTCTCGGGACCGGGTTCCTTCTCGTCGAGACCCGGACGATCGCCCAGCTCGCGCTTCTCTTCGGGACCACGTGGCGCGTCAGCGCGATCGCCATCGGCGCGATCCTGGTTGCCGCGCTCCTCGCGAACGCCCTCGTCACCCGAACCGGCCCGCTCCGCACGTCGGCTCTCTACGCCGGCCTCGCGACCTCGCTCGTCGCCGGGTACTTCCTGCCGATGAAGCACTTCCTCGGCGCCGGGATCGGCGCGACGGCCGCGGCCGTCGCGCTGCTCGCGCTTCCGGTCGTCTTCTCTTCGCTCGTCTTCGCCTCGTCCCTCTCCCGCGTCGCCGACCTGCCGCCCGTCCTCGCTTCCAACCTCATCGGCGGCGTGCTGGGCGGAGTTCTCGAGAACCTCTCGCTCGTCCTTGGGATCTCGGCGCTCGGCCTCGTTGCCGTCGCCGTCTATGCCCTCTCCTACCCGCGTTCGGGCTCGGCGGACCGCGCGACGGCCTCCGACGCGAACGGAACGGATCTCCGGATCGAACCCGCCTCGCGGACCGCCTGACGGGGGACGCGAGAGGCCAGGCACGCGGCGCGCTCGGGCGGGAGGCGCGAAGAGGACCGGGGCCTCGGCAAGGTCGCGGTCGGTCCTCCAGCCGTCACCCGTGCGCCTGGGCCGCGACCTGCTGGGGGAGAACGGCGCGAAGACCGTGAGAGCGCCACGCCGTCCGGGTCGACGCGATCGCGCCGATCCCGGCCGACGTCTCGGCGCGGCTCGAGGCGGCCGGTCTCGCGACCCCGGGCTGGCTCGACGGTCCGGGCCGGCGCAGGGGCCGTTCCTGCGCGGCCTCCACGAGCTTCCGGAACCTGGGGCTCTCGCGGAGAGCGTCGAACGTCGGGTCGGCTCGGAGCCACGCGGGGGTGAGCGTGTACGGGACTGCGAGCAGCCTCTCGAGGACGTCGATTGCCTCCTCCTTCCGTCCCGTCGCGGCACGGATTCGCGCGAGCTGATGGAGGAGGAGCGGGCCGCGATAGGCGTCCTTCTCCACGGGAACGAGGGCGACGGCCCGCTCTCCCGCCCGCGCGGCCTCCGCGGTCCGCCCGAGGTACGCGAGGGCGAGACCGAGGGCGGCGAGCCTCTCCGGGTCGTCGGGCGAGTCGCGGAGCTGCTCCTCGAAGGCCCTCCGGGCCTCCTCGGCGAGGGCGCGGGCACGGGCATCGTCTCCGGCCCGCGCCCAGGCGCGCGAGAGGCGAAGGCCCCAGGTCCCGCGGTCGCCGTCGAACGCGGCCGGCGGGAGGTCGAGCAGAAGCCGGAGCCGCCGTTCGTCGAAGAGCCAGCCGAGGTCCTGGTAACCGGCGAGATGTGCGAGGAGCCGGTCGGGCGAGACCTCCGGAGGCACGGTGTCGATCACGGCACGGGCGCCGGGCACGTCCCCGAGCGCGAGGAGCGCGACGACCTTCAGCTCGACGAGGACGAGGCTGGAGGGGGCGATCGTCCGTCCGAGCTCGATCGTCTCCAGAGCCTCGCTCTGGCGTCGCAGGAGGAGATAGGCGAGGGCGAGGCGGCGCTTCGTCAGGACCGACCGCGGATCGAGCCGCTCGGCCCGCTTCAGGTGCGCGAGCGTGTCCTCCCACCGGCCGAGCGACTGCTCGACGAGCGCTGCGGCCGTCAGGACCTCGGGGTCGTCCGGTGCGAGCCGCCTGGCCTTCTCCAGGAGGTCGAGCTCGAGGTTCGGGTCCGCGAACGCGAGGCCGACGTAGGCGGCCTGGGAGAGGTGGGCCTCCGGGCTGCGGGGGGCAAGGGCCATCGCGCGCTCCGCCGCGGAGCGGGCGCGGTCGAGCATCGCGGGCGTCGGGACGCTGTTCGTGTGGAGGTGCGCGCACGCGCGGGCGAGCCGCGCCCAGGCCTGGGCGAAAGCGGGGTCGAGCGCGACGGCCTCCTCGTACAGGGCGACGGCCCTTCGGAGGCTCGCCGGGTCCGTCACCCCGAAGCTCGCCGAGGCCGCTTCCCCCCTCAGGAAGGCGTCGTACGCCGCCACGTCCCGAGTGGGCCGTTCGAGAAGCCGCTTCTCCGTCCCGGAGCCGAGCGCGATCCCGAGCTCGCGGACGACCTGCGTCGCGATCGCCGACTGGACCGCGAAGACGTCGGTCAGCTCCGCCTCGAACGGCCGCTGCCAGCGGGACACCGGCTCCCCCCGCCCCGTCACCTCGACGAGCTCGGGGCTGACGAGGACGCGGCTCCGCTCCTTCGTCTTCTCCCATCGCACCGTCGCCGTCAGGAGGTACCGGACGTCCAGCTCCCGCGCGACCGCCCCGGGCGTCTTCGGGGTCCGCCGGTACGGCGTCGAGCTGCCGCGGGCGATCACCTCGAGGCCCGGGACCGAGGTCAGCTTTCCGCGGACCTCGTCGGCGATCCCGTCGGCGAGGTAGTCGTCCGCCGCGGGGCCGACGTTCTCGAATGGCAAGACGGCGATCCGCCGCGAAGAGGAGCCTCCATCCGCGTCCGGCCCGGGCCGCCGCGCGAGCCAGACCGCCGCGAGCGCCGCGGCGACGGAGAGGACGAGGCCCGCGACGAGAGGCAGGCGAGCACCCGTACGCGTCCCCGTGAGGCCCGTGCCAGCCGGCGCGACGCCCGTCGCCGTCCCCGTCTGAACGCCGGCCAGCGCCGCGATCAGCTCCCGCGCCGAGGCGAACCGCTTCTCCGGCTCCTTCTCGAGACAGCGCCCGACGACTCGAGCGAGCGCGGGCGAGATGCCGGGGAGCGACGCCACCGGCACGGGCGGCTCGAGAAGGAGGATCGCTGCCGTCGTCTCCGAGGCCGACTCCTTCCGGAAGGCCCTCTTGCCCGAGAGCATCTCGTAGAGGACGGCGCCGAGGGAGAAGAGGTCGCTCCGTCCGTCGACCGGGTGTCCCCGGACCTGCTCGGGCGACATGTAGCTGAGCGTCCCGACCAGGGCGCCCGGCTCGGTCCGCTCGGTCATCGTGTCGGCGCTCGTCTCGTCGTCCCGGCGCGGCTCGACCTGCTTCGCGATCCCGAAGTCGAGGACCTTGACGTGCCCGTCCGTCGAGACCATCACGTTCTCGGGCTTCAGGTCGCGGTGGACGATCCCCTTCCCGTGCGCAGCCGCGAGGCCCCGCGCGATCTGAAGGGCGAGGTCGACCGCCCGCGGGACGGGAAGGGCTCCTTCTCCCAGGAGGTCCTTGAGCGTCTCCCCCTCGACGAGCTCCATGACGGCGTAGGCCACGCCGCCCTCGCTCCCGAAGTCGTAGATCGAGAGGATGTTCGGGTGCGAGAGCGCCGCGACCGCGAGCGCCTCCCGCTCGAACCGCGCGAGCGCCGCGGCGTCGGCCGCGAGGGCCGCCGGCAGGACCTTCACCGCCACGTCCCGCCGGAGCTTCGAGTCACGGGCCCGGTAGACCTCCCCCATCCCGCCGGCGCCCAGGGGCGAGCCGATCTCGTACGTGCCGAGCCTGGTCCCGGGCGACAACGACATGGGAGGCGTCTCCGATGTTAATGGCGGCGCCCGGCCCTCCCCTACGGGAGCGAAGCTACCCCGCGAGCGCCTCGACCCGTCTCCATTCCCGCCGCGAGCGGTCGACGCAGTCCTCGATCGAGAGTCCGCCGAACCAGTTCCCGAGGACGCAGAGCCTCTTTCCCGCCGAGAGCCGGTCGATCTCCGCCACGACCGCCTCGTGCCCCAGGGCAGGCGACGGGAGGACCGTTCGCTTCTCCGCGACCTCCTCGAGGTCCGCGCGCGAGGTTCCGAGCACTCTCGTCGCACGCTCGAGCCGCTCGCCCGCCGTCAGGCCAGGCTTGAAGTGGAACGAGAAGGCCCTCCACTCGGCGTCGGGAACGGAGTCGCGCGTCACGATCGAGTGGAAGGAATCGGCCTTCGGCACGAGGAACATCGACACCGGAATGCGCGACACCTTCGCCGAACGGACGGCGAAGCCGAGCGTCTCGACGATCGCCTCCTTCACCGCAACGGCCGCACCGGCCAGCTCGGGCGCCGCGCCGCCGAGGACCGCCGCGGCGGCGCCCGGAGGTGTCGCCACGCCGACGATGCCCGCCTCGTGGCGTTCGCCGTCCGAGGAGGTCACGACCCAGCCGGCGCCTGCAGCGTCGACGGAGGTCGCCGCGCGCCCCGTCGCGACGCTGACGTTCGGCGTCGCCCCGAGAGCCTCGGCCGCCGATTGCAGGCCGCCGTCCAGAGTGAAGCTCCGCGGGAAGTCCTGCCGCCGCGTGTCACGCGTCTTGAAGAGCATCCCGGCCGGAAAGGCGTCGGCGCTCTGCGACGGCACGGCCGAAAGCATCGGGCCGAGTACCCGGGCGTAGTTCCGCCTTCCGACGATGCGGCCGTAGAACTCCGCGACGGTCTTCCCGTCCTTCTTCGCACCGATCACCCGCGGGAGGCTCACGGCCGCCTCGGGCCACGAGAAGAGCCGCAGCAGGACGCCCAGGTTCGAGCCGGGAACGAGGCGGTCCCCGTCGAGGAAACGCAGGTGCGTCTTCGCGCGCCCGACGACCGCGTCCCGGAGGCCGCACGCTTCGAGGACACCCGTAAAGCCGACGTACGAGTTGTAGCAGGTGTGGGCCCCCAGCTCGAACCAGTAGCCGCTTCCCGCGCGGCGCGTCGCGAGGCAGCCGCCGGCGCGTTCCTCCTGCTCGAGAACGAGGACCTTCCGTCCGGCCCGTGCGGCTTCCGCCGCGAACGTCAGACCGCTGATGCCCCCGCCGACAACGACGACGTCGTGCTTGCTCATGCGGTGATGAGGTTCGCACGAACGAGGTGCCGGCGCGAGGCCGTCCTCGCAGCGAGAGGAACTCGTTTCGTTCGGGGTAAGCCGTGTCCGATCAAGCGGTTGGGCGGGGATCTGCGATGTTATATCATTTTCAACAAGGAGCCCGGAATGAAGAACGCCCTCGCTCGCACGGCGATCGCCGCGTCCGTCATCCTCTGCCTCGGGAGCCCGCACAGCGCGTTCGCTCAGGACGACCCGCAGGTCCTCGAAGGAGAGGCGGCGTTCGAGCATCCTTCCACGCAGGTCGTCCTGAAGGCCGCGGAGCACTTTCGCGCCGGGAAGATCGACGCGGGGATGGCGCTCTACACTGCGTCCGAGCAGGCCGACTGGAAGAAGTCGAGCGAGAAGGCGGAGCTCTCCGCCCTGCGCAAGGAACGCGCGCCCGACCCGAAGGCGCTCGCCGAAGGGATCCGGAAGGGCGGGACCCTCACCCTCTACGCCTCCGAGGGCCAGCTTCGCGCGCCGCTCCCGAACCGCGCGATGGGGATCGCCTACCTTGCCCTCGAGAACGGCGCGTGGCGCCTCACGGGCGGCCCGATGGCCATCGAGAACGCGCAGGAGCCGGCGAAGGAGGAGCGATTCCACGGCGACGAGATGCGCGCGCATCCCGTCTACGCCCTCGCGCTGAAGTACGTCGAGACGCTCCACGCGAAGAAGGACGACTCATTCATGAGCCTCGCCACGAAGAAGGCCCGGGAGAAGTGGGCGGCGGAGCCTGCGAGCGAGCGGTCCGAGAGCGCGGCCTACCGCCGCCGCACCATTCCGAAGAAGGCCGACCTGGCCGCGAGCCTGAAGGACGGCGGCTACATCGTCGTCGAGGACGACGTCCGCGCCTCGCTCGTCCTCGTCAGCGTCACGCAGAGCTCGCCGGAGCCGGGGACCGTCTCGTCCACCTCCTCCACGCTCTCGCTCGGCTTCGAGCTCGAGGACGGTGAGTGGAAGGTGGCGAACTGACCTCCACGTCCGGCTCCGCCAGCCGTCGCCGGCTCCCCGAGCCGGCGACGGCCGCGGCCCCTTCCTGATTTTCGGGCGTCGGCGGTGCGCGACTAGAACTTCGTGACCTTGTCGACCTTCCCGTTCAGCTTGAACTGGACCATCCCGCCGTCCTTCACGCTGACGATCCAGCCGTGGCTCTTGCAGAAGACGCCGGCGCTCAGCTGGACCATCGTCACCGCTCCGCCCGGCGCGCCGAGCAGGGCGGGCGCCTGCTTCACCAGCCCCGGCACCACGGAGAAGTCGACCTTCGCGAGGGCGATCTTCTTCTCGCAGTCGTCCTCGCTCCCGTCGTTCGGGCCCGTCACGGCCCCACCTTCGTACTTCAGCTGGCAGCGCCCCGACCCCGCTTCGGCGCAGGCCGTCGTGGCGAGCGCGAACCCGGGGTAGATCGCGAGCTCGTAGACCTCCGGCGCGCGGCCCGGCAGCACCGCCTGCAGCCGGGAGAGGTCGTCGAAGAGGCTCCCCTTCTGCTTCGGGCGCGTCGCGTCCTCGATCGCGACGACCTCGTCTTTGGCGTCCGGCTGCACGCGGAAGAGCGCGTTCCGGGCCGCCTGCGCGATGAACCCGTCCGGGTCGCGGAGAGACTCCCGGAGGAGCGGGATCGCCGGCTTCGCTGCATCGCGCATCTCGCCGAGGGCCGAGAGAGAGGCGGAGCGGACCTTCGGCCACGTGTCCTCCTTCGCCGCCTTCATGAGCGCCGGAACCGCGGACGTCGCGCACTTCGGCCCGATGTTGCCGAGCGCCTCCGCCGCAGAGACGCGCACCTCGTTGTCGCGGTCGCCCGCGAGGAGCTGAAGGAGCCGGGGTACCGCCGGGAGCGCGGCGTCCTTCTGGTATCCGATCGAGCGGGCGGCGCTCGCGCGCTCGCTCGCGGTCGCCGATTCGAGCCTGGCGCGCAGCTCCGAGACGTCTTTCGGCGCCTTCTGCGCGAGCGCAGCAGGGGCCACGAGCGTCAGACACAAGGCCGTCACGAGGTGACGTCGCATGGGGCCTCCTCTTCGGGGACGAACGTTCGTTCCTGGTTTGGCGGGATGGTAGCGCGTCTCGACCCGTGGACCCTCCTCGAGCGGGCGCAGCCACCCGGTCGTGTGAACTCCTGTCACACGAAAGTGCCCGAAACGAACCTTTTCCCGGGCGGCCCGTAGCAGCCCACAGCCCGCCCGGGAACTCCGGATCATCCGGTCACCCGGCGCGGCCGATCCTCCGGCCCAGGGAGGTGCTTCGAGAAGGTCGCAGGTGCGACGAAACGACACAGGATTCGGCAGCCGACAGGAACCCCGGCAGCCCTCGACCCGAGCGCCGCTCGGTGCGCGGGGACCCTGCCCCTACGGACCCGGGCAACGCACGACCAGGAGGCATTCCAATGAAGAAGTCCCTTTGCATGGTGTTCTCGCTCGCCGCGCTCGCTCTCTCGTTCGCGGCTCCCGCTGCCGCCAGCGACTCCGCGCTCTTCCGTCTGGACCAGGCCGTCCAGGTGGGCAGCGTGGCGCTGCCGGCGGGCGTCTACGAGTTCCGCGTCTCGGATCGCGGGGTCGTCTGCGTCTACGACGAGGAGAAGTCCGCGGTCGTCGGCGTCACCCTCGCGCGGCGCGACTCCCTCGAGCTCGCACACATTTCGGACTCCGCGACTCTGACGCACGACTGGGCCGTCCGCTCGCTCTCCATCGGCGACTTCCGCTACACCTTCTCCACGGGAGCGGCGCCGACCGCGACGGCGGCCCTGCGGCAGCCGACCACCGTCGTCGCCCTCGTCCGGTAGCGTCCGCCCGGGAGGGCGGTCGACCAGCGCGCTCCTCCGCCCGCGGCCTCCTCGTCCTCGCGAGGAGGCCGCGGGACCCGCGACGCATCGAGGAGCTGCCCCTGGACGCTCGTCGAACCGGGCCGTCCCTA
>CAZWRQ010000014.1:0-4162 GCA_964636395.1 uncultured Holophagales bacterium | reverse complement strand
CCCGCGACGCATCGAGGAGCTGCCCCTGGACGCTCGTCGAACCGGGCCGTCCCTACGGGCGCTAAGCTCCTTCCCGTGCCCCGGCCGCCGTCGCCCCGCGTCGTCGTCCACCTCGACATGGACGCCTTCTACGCGGCGGTCGAGGTGCGCGAAGACCCGTCGCTCCGCGGCAAGCCCGTCGTCATCGGACACCGCGGCCGCCGCGGCGTCGTCTCCACCTGTTCCTACGAGGCGCGGCGTTTCGGCGTCCGCTCCGCGATGCCCTCGGTCACCGCGGAGAGGCTCTGTCCCTCGGCCGTCTGGCTCCCCGGGCGGATGTCCCTCTACGTCGAGGTCTCGCACCGGATCCGGGAGATCCTCGAGAGGTTCTCCCCCCTCGTCGAGCCGCTCTCCATCGACGAGGCCTTCCTCGACCTCACCGGCATCGCGCGCGACCTCTCCGACGGCCGACGCATCGCCGCGGAGGTCAAGAGGGAGATCCGCGATCGCGAGCGGCTCACCGGCTCGGCGGGCGTGGCGCCGAACAAGTTCCTCGCGAAGGTCGCCTCGGACCTCGAGAAGCCCGACGGCCTCGTCGTCATCCCGCTCGAGGAGGTCCCGACGCGGCTCTGGCCGCTCCCCGTCGAGCGGCTGTGGGGCGTCGGCCCGAAGACGGGCGAGCGCCTGCGCGGGCACGGCTTCGCGACGATCTCCGACCTCGTGAAGGCCCCCGCGGAGCGCCTCGCGCGGCTTCTCGGCAGTGGAGCCGCCGAGCACCTCCTCGCCCTCGCCCACGGGCGCGACGACCGCGTGGTGCAGCCGGGGCGCGAGGCGAAGTCGATCTCCGAGGAGCGGACCTACGGCGAAGACCTGACGCGGCCGGCCGACGTCGACAGGGCCCTCCTCGCACGGGCCGACGGCGTGACGCGCGAGCTGCGCGGTCAGGGCCTCGTCGCGCGGACCGTCCACCTCAAGGTCCGCACGAACGACTTCGAGACGGTGACCCGCGCGAAGACCCTCTCCGAGCCGACGGACCTCGCCGAGGTCGTCGTCGCCGCGGCCCGCGAGCTCTTTCGTGAGCGGATCGACCTGAAGGGTCGCGGCGTCCGTCTCCTCGGCCTCGGCGTCAGCAGCCTCGAGCCCGCCGGCGCGGGCCAGGCCGCCCTCTTCGGCGACGAGCGCCGGGAGAAGCTCCGGAGCCTCGCGAGGACCGCTGACGAGATCCGCGAGAAGTTCGGCAAGGCCGCCCTCGCGAGGGCGCGTCTCCTCCCGGCCCGGGGCGCCTCCGGGGAGGACGCCGACGGCGGCGAGGAGAGCGGCCCGGCCGAGGCGTCGAGCCTGCCGACCGTCGACTGACCAGGTCGGACCGCCAGGCGCTCCGCGGGACCGGGAGCCGTGCGCTACGGTTTCAGCTTCGCGATCTCACCGCGGATCCGCTTCTTCTGCTCCTCGTCCCCGGTCATGGAGAGCGCCTTCTCGTAGTTCGCGATGGCCTTCTTCCTCTCCCCTGCAGCGGACTGACCCTCGGCGAGCGAGTCCCACGCGTTCCACGATTCGGGGTGGTCCTTCGCGTTCTTCTCGAAGATCCGGATCGCGTCGTCCACCTTCTTCTGCCCGAGGAGCTGGTAGCCGTACTGGTTCAGCTCGGGTTCGGTCGCGGTCGCGATCGCCCTCTCGCGCAGCTCGGCGGCGGCCTTCGCATCTCCCTTCTTCTCGAGGAGGTCGGCCTTCGTCGACTGGTTCGTGAAATTGCGGTTCATGCCGATCGAGCGTTCGACCCACGCCTCCGCCTGGTCGAGGGCGGTGTCGTTCCTCACGCACCAGGCTGCGGCGCCGTTCCACCCCTGCCAGCCGAAGCGCGGCAACCCCCGGAGCTGCTCCTTCAGGCTCGCGACCACGACGGCCTTCGTGTCGACCTCCACCGGGAACGAGAGCCGCAGCTTCTCCCAGGCGAGCGTCACGGCGACCGAGCGGTCCGTGGGCTCCGCGAGCGTGAAAAGGAGGCGCTCCTCGTGCGGCCCTTGCTGCGGGACCGCTGCGAAGCGCACGGCATCCTCCCCGGGGTCGTAGCTGTAGCTCCCCCAGGCCTTCGCCTGGGTGCTCAGGATGACCGTCCACTCCTTCTCGCCCGGAATCGTGTGCAGCCCGTAGGTGCCCGCCGGCAGGGTCTTCCCGCCGACGGTCACAGGACTCGAGAACGAGAGCGTCGTGTTCTCGTCGGCGCCGGTCCGCCAGACCTCGCCGAAGGGAACGAGGCCTCCCCAGACCTTCCGGCCCTTCACGGCGGGCCTCGAGTAGCTCACGGTCACGTCGGACATCCCGACCCTTTGCGTCACCGACGCCTTCGGGCTGGCGGCGGGGAGCTGGAGCGGAGGGACCTGCGCAATGAGCGGAGAAGCGACCGCGACCAGGGAGCCGAGGACGAATCGGGACAGACGCATCGGGAATCCTCCTGTCGAGAAGGCATCGACGGAGCCCGCATCGACTCCCGGGCTCCGCCCGAGTGCTGTGGATCTCTCCCTCCCGATACGTCACCCGGCCGGGCGGGTTTCCGGGCTCGAGCGGTCAGGCGCCGTGCCCGCTCTCCGGGCCTGTCGGGTTGACGCGCGCCACGCCGGTCCGCCCGGCGAGGCGCCGCACGGCCGCGGAGGCCGTCTCCGCGGAGATCACGCCGGCGGGCAGGTAGACGATGATCCAGGCGCGTCGCGTCGCCTCGGTCACGCGCACCCGGTCGGCCCCGGTGATCGGAACGTCGGCGGGTCCGAGCGCGTCGACGAGCAGCGGCTTGCCGGCACAGTCGAACGGCCCGCGCAACGACAGCATCTCCTCGCCCGGCCTTCCGGCGCGGAAGACGAACGGGGGCGCGGCCTTCTCCGCGTCCATGACGCAGACGTTCGTGGCGAGCTCTAGGGCGACGAGGTTCCCGAGGTCGACGAGCGGATGGACCTCGGGGACCTCCTCCCCCTTGAGCACCCGCCTGAGGAGCGCCTCGGAGCCCGACCGGTAGCGCGTGGGGTCGCACCCCGCGCGGCGGAACAGGCGCCGCAGCCCCGCCACCGCAGGATGCTCCGTAAGAGTCTCCAGCCTCAGCCGCCCGCGGACGTCCGCCGCGACCTCGAGCCTCGCCCGGGCGAGCCCCTCGACGCCGGCCCCCGTCGGCTCGAGGAGGGCCCAGGCGAGCTCCCACCCCGGGAGCTCCATCGTCACGGGAGGCGGGAAGACGGACGAGAGCGACGTCATCGCCGCGATTCTCGCCGAGTCGGAGGCCGAGGCCGCGGACCTGCTTCGACCCCGCGACCGCGAAGCCGATACGAGAAACCTTCCCGGCAGGCTGAAGCGGCCGCGGCGACGGGTCGGCCTACAGCCCGGACGTGCCCGCTCCCGGAGCCGGTTTCACGCGCCGCGCGAGCCGCAGCCCGAGGTCGACGAGGCCGTACGCGATCGTGACCACGAGGACCAGCTTGAAGGCGCGATCGGCGACCGCCGCCTGGAACGCCGGACCGTCGATCACGGTCCACGCCATGACGGCAGAGAGAGCCAGCGTGAGCGCATCCTCCATCCTTCGGAGGAACGGCGACCAGCGGCCTCGAACGAGGACGGGGACCAGGACGACCGCGTGCAGCAGCAGGCCGCCGAACAGCCACGGCGCCTGACGGCCGCGGAAGGTCTCGGTGTAGGCGAGGGCCGCGTAGGCCTCCGGGCTGGCCTTCCCGCCGAAGAGGGCGTCGAGGAGGATGCGCGGCTCTGCGAGGACGACGACGCCGCAGACGATGGCGAGCGCCGCCAGCATCAGCGCGTTGCGGTTCGCGGCGTCGAGCCGCGCGTCGCGCGGCTTCCATTCCGCCTTCTGCGGCCAGCGCCGGCGGGCCCAGGCCGCGGCCGCGTAGCCCGCCACCACGACGCCCGGCCACCAGAACGACGGCAGTACGGCCCCGGCCCACCACCGCCCCAGCACCGTCAGAAAGTCTCCAGGCCCCTCGACCGGAGTGCGCGCCTGAACGAGGAGGCCCGCGATCCAGATCACCGCGAGACCGATGAACGACGCGCGCGCGAAGGCGGGGCCGTCGGCGGGGTCGATCACCGTCAGCGTGGGCCGGTAGCGTGCGGCGACCTCCGCCGGCCGGCCGAAGCCACGTAGCAGCGCCATCGCCATCTCCGGGTCCGCCGGCCGGCCGCCGTCCGC
>CAZWRQ010000013.1:0-33918 GCA_964636395.1 uncultured Holophagales bacterium | reverse complement strand
CCTCGACCCGGAGCCCCCCTTCGCCGGGCCGCCCCCGGCCGCCTGCTCGGGCGCCCGGGTGAGGATCGGTTTCGCGGTGGACGAGGCAGGGAGAATCACCGCCCCGCGCCTCTTCCCCTCGGAGGCGCCGCAGGAGTGCGGCCGTTTCGTCCTCGACGCGCTCCCGGGGTGGAGGTGGCGGCCCGCGGTGGACGCGGCCGGCGCCCCGGTCCCGTCAGCGCGGCTCATCGTCGAGATCCAGCTGCCCTGAGCGCGCGCGACTATCATCGACTGATCTCGATCCGAAGGGAGACGCCCAGATGACACGGTCCCGGCCCCTCCTTCTCCTCGTCGTCGCCTCGGCTTCGCTCCTCCCGGCCTGCACCCCGAAGAACGCCCTTCGGATGGCGATCGAGGTCGTCTCGGAGCCGGACGCGGCGATCGTCTCCTTCAAGGGAAAGGACGTCGGGACGACACCAGCCGCCCTTCGCGTGAAGACGTTCGACGAGCTGATGACGATCGCGGCCCGAAAGGACGACGCGCCGGTCGCCGAGAAGCGGATCCGGATCCTCTCCCCCGACCACGCCCAGCTCGTCTTCCGCTTCGGCACGGAGCCCTCGGAGGTGGCGAAGCGCCTCGGACTGGCTCGGGTCGTCGTCTTCGACTACTCCGAGAAGGTCTCCTTCGACGTCAGCAAGAGCGAGCTGAAGCCGGAGGGGCTTCCGATCCTCGATCGCCAGGCCGAGATCCTCGCCCGCTACTTCCCCGACGTCGACGTCTACGTCTGCGGCCACACCGACGCCACCGGAGGCGACGACCTCAACCTGCAGCTCTCCGTCGACCGCGCGCGGGTCGTCGCCGACCGCCTCTCCGGCAAGGGAGTCCCGCCCGGGCGCCTGAAGGTCCAGGGTTTCGGGAAGGAGTTCCCGAACGACACGAACGAGACGCCCGCGGGCCGCGCGAACAACAGGCGGACGGAGCTGATCCTGCCGCAGTAGCGGAGCGCCTCTCGCCAGGCTCGCGTCCTCGGCGGCAGCGTCCGCCGTGCTCCTCCTCGCCCCGCTCGTCGCCGTCGCCGCCGGCACCCGAAACGTCGAGAACGACCTCGGCGCCTTCGGCGCGATGAGCGCCGACGCGAGCGGCCCCCTGGACGCGGAGACTTCCGCTCCCTCGGGCGTCGGGACGAATCAGGTCGCCGAGTCGTCCTCAGGGGACGTGCCCGGCGAACTCCGCCGCGGCGATCTGGCCGACGGCGTCGAGCGCCTCGTCGAGCGTCGCCCCGGTCGACGCCTCGTACTCCTCGCCGCGCTTGACCTGCGCCTGCCAGACGAGGCCCCAGCGGACCGTCCAGCCCTCGGCCTCGAGAGAGCTCACCTTCGCGAGCCAGTCTCGCCCCTGCGAGACGCGGAGCGCCGTGACCGCCTGGAAGAAGGCCTTCAGGAGCTCGAGGTCGTCGCGCTTCGGGTCGATTCCGTCGGGGATCGGGACTTCGAGGACCCGTCTCGTCTGCATCGTCGCCTCCTCCTCTCCTCAGAGCCCGCACCGCGCGAGCATCTCCGCCTTCGTCTTCCCGAGGACGTCGTGCTTCCGCCCCACCGTCACGAACGCCGCGAGCGCCCTCTCGAGCTGCTCGCGCGTGTGGGCCGCCGAGAGCTGCGTCCGGATCCGCGCCTGCCCCTTCGCCACGACCGGGAAGAAGAAGCCGACGACGTAGACCCCTTCGGCGAAGAGGTCGCGCGCGAACTCCTGCGCGAGCTTCGCGTCGTAGAGCATGACCGGGACGATCGGGCTCTCGCCCGCCCTGACGTCGAAACCCGCCTCCGTGAGCCCCTTCCGCCAGAAGCGGGCGTTCTCCTCGAGCCGGTCGCGCCGCTCGGTCGTCTCCGAGACGAGGTCGAGGACCTCGAGCGTCCCCGAGACGATGACCGAGGCGAGGGTGTTCGAGAAGAGGTAGGGCCGCGCCCGCTGCCGGGCCATCTCGACGAGCTCCCGCCGGCCGCTCACGCAGCCGCCGGACGCGCCGCCGAGCGCCTTTCCGAACGTCGTCGTCAGGAGGTCGATCCGGCCGTGGACGCCGAAGTGCTCCGGCGTCCCCCGGCCGGTCTTCCCGATGAACCCCGTGGCGTGGGAGTCGTCGACGAACGTGAGCGCCCCGTGCTTCTCGGCGAGGGCGACGATCCTCTCGAGCGGCGCGAGGTCGCCGTCCATCGAGAAGACGCCGTCCGTGATGACGACCCGGAAGCGCCTGTCGGCGTGCTCGAGGAGCTTCTCCTCGAGGTGGCCCACGTCGGCGTGCTTGTAGGTGTCCGTCATCGCCTTGCAGAAGCGCATCCCGTCGACGATCGAGGCGTGGACGAGGCGGTCCGCGATCAGGACGTCCTTCTCGCCGAAGAGCGCCTCGAAGACGCCCGCGTTCGCGTCGAGGCAGGAGGAGAAGAGGAGCGTCTCCTCCGTCCCGAGGAACCCGGAAAGGCGGCGCTCCAGCTCGCGGTGGATGTCCTGCGTCCCGCAGATGAAGCGGACCGAGGACATCCCGTAGCCGCGGCGGTCGAGGCCGGCATGCGCGGCGGCCACGACGCGCGGGTGCGAGGAGAGCCCGAGGTAGTTGTTCGCGCAGAGGTTGAGGACCCTCTTCGGCGCCGACCCCGCGGGGAACTCGACCTCGATCTCGGCCCCCTGCGGGGCGTGGATGTACCGCTCCTCCTTGTAGAGGCCCGCCGCGCGGATCGCGTCGAGCTCGGCGCGGAAGACGTCGCGGAAGGAGGCGACGGCCGGCGGGGCGGCGGCGTCCACGGTCACGCCCTCACCGCCGAGAGGCGCTCGACGAGCGCGGCGATCGAGTCGACGGTGTCGAACGCCTCCGGGCTCGCGTCCGCGTCCGGGATCTTCAGGTCGTACTTCCTCTCGAGGAACCGCTTCAGCGAGACCATCGAGAAGGAGTCGACGATGCCTCCCGAGATGAGGCGCGTCGCCTCGGTCAACGGCCTTTCGTCGTCCTCTTCGAGGTACTCGCGGCGGACGTAGTCGAGGATCGTCTTCCTCAGGTCGTCCATGGTCTCTGGCCCTCCACCTTTTCAGGCGACCCGCGATCCCCGAATGGCCGGGGGCACGGGGGCCTTGCTGTCAACGTTCTCGGGGACCGCCGAGCGGCGGCCCCGCGAGTCGAAGGCGCAACCCACCCGAGCGCCGCACCTCCATTCCCTCCGCGCGGGCTTCCCACTCAGTCCTCCATGAGCGTCGAGACGTCTCCGAGCGGCTCGCCGAACTCCTGTGCGCGGAGGACCCGTCTCACGATCTTGCCGCTCCGCGTCCTCGGGAGCGACTCGACGAAGGCGATCTCCTGAGGCATGGCGATCGGCGAGAGGCGCTTGCGAACGAAGTTCATGATCTCGAGCTCGAGGTCGGGCGAGGCCTCTCATCCCGGCTTGAGCGTGACGAACGCCTTGACGACCTCCATGTTCACCGGGTCGGGCTTCGCGACGGCGGCCGACTCGGCGACGGCGGGGTGCTCGAGGAGGGCCGACTCGACCTCGAACGGCCCGACGAGGTGCCCTCCCGTGTTGATGACGTCGTCGTCGCGGCCGACGAACCAGAAGTAGCCGTCGGCATCGACCGAACCCCGGTCGCCCGTCAGGTACCAGCCGTTCGCGAACTTCTTCGCGTAGCCCTCGGGGTTGTTCCGGTAGCCCCGGATCATCGAGGGCCAGCCCGGCTCGAGGCCGATCATCCCGACCCGCCCGGGCTCTTCGACCGGCGCGTACGTCCTCAGGTCGAGGATCGCCGCGCGGATGCCGGGGAACGGCTTCCCCATCGAGCCCGGCTTGACCGGCATGCCGGGGTAGTTGGACACGACGATGCACCCCGTCTCCGTCTGCCAGAAGGTGTCGTGGAAGGGCCGGCCGAACGCCTCGCGCGACCAGTGGACGGCCTCGGGGTTGAGCGGCTCGCCGACGCTCGCGAGGTGCCGGAGGGAGGAGAGGTCGTGGCGCCTCACGGCGTCGATTCCCTCCTTCATCAGGAGGCGGATCGCCGTCGGCGCCGAGTACCAGACGGTGACGCGCCGCCGCTCGAGGAAGGAGTACCACCGCTCCACTCCGAAGCCGGCGTCGAGGACGACCTGCGTGGCGCCGCACGACCAGGGGCCGATGATCCCGTACGACGTCCCGGTGACCCATCCCGGGTCGGCGTTGCACCAGTAGACGTCGTCCTCCCCGAGGTCGAGGACCCACTTCGTCGTCAGGTACTGCGAGACGAGCGAACGGTGGACGTGCTGCGCCCCCTTCGGCTGTCCCGTCGTCCCCGACGTGTAGTGGAGGACCGACGGCGTCTCCGGCTCCGCGGGGAAGACGTCGAAGCCCTCGACCCGCGGCAGGTCGTCGAGGCCGAGCGCGACCTCGCCCGCGCCGAGGGGCGAGCCCCCGGCGTCGACGACGACGACGAGGCGGAGCTCGGGCAGGTGCGCCCGGGCTCGCCGGACCTTCGGGAGGTGCTTCCTCTGCGTGATCACGCAGCAGGTCCCCGCGTCGAGGAGGCGCGTCCCGAGCGACTCCTCCCCGAAGGCCGAGAAGAGGGGCTGGACGACCGCCCCGAGCTTCAGGATCGCGACGAAGGCGACGTAGAGCTCCGGGACCCGGTCGAGGAAGAGGCAGACGCGCTCGCCCGGCGCGACCTTCGCCTCCGCGAACCACGCCGCGACGGTGTTCGAGAAGACCCGCAGGTCGTCGAACGTGTAGCGCCTCTCCTCGCCGTCGGCCCCTTCCCAGACGAGGGCCTCCTTCCCCCCTTTCCCGAGCCGGCAGATCCGGTCCGTGAGGTTCCAGCCGATGTTCACCGGGCCGCTGCGCCCCCAGCCGAGCTCGCGCTCGGCGAGGCTCCAGTCGAAGTCCCTCCGCGCCTCCTCCCACGAGCCGATGTACGGCCGTGCCTCGGCCGACGCCGGCTCGAGGAGCGCCGTCTCCGGGTCTCTCATCCGCCGCTCCTTTCCGGTCCGCGTTCGCCTTCGAGGAGGACGCTCGCCTCCGCGAGCGTCGCCGTGTGGGTCAGCGAGACGTGCGCGTGACGAACGCCGAGCCTCTCCGCCTCCGTCCGGGCCCGCCCGGAGAGGACGAGCCGTGGCGGCCCTTCCTCGGCGCGAACGACCTCCACGTCCCGCAGCGGCGCGCTTCCCGCCGGCACCCCGAGCGCCTTCCAGAACGCTTCCTTCGCCGCGAAACGGGCCGCGAAGTGTCGGGCCGGGTGCGCCATCTCCTCGCAGTAGGCGACCTCGGCGGCGGTGAAGACGTCGTCGCGGAATCCCGCCCCCTCGCGGGCCAGCTCACGCGCCATCCGGCCCACGTCGAGGAGGTCGGTCCCGATCCCGACGATCATCCCTGCCTCCGACGGAGACATCGTCTCCGCGCAGACGCGCGGGGACGCACCGCACACCCGATTCGATGCTCAGAAGGTGGTGCTGCAGCGCGGAAGAGTCAAGGAGCCGTTCGGGACCGGACCGGCCGTCGTCGTCCGACGGACGCGAGCGCGGCGCCCGCGGTGGACGCCGCGGGGGCCGAAAGGTGGGTCCGGCTCAGGCCGTCGGCTCCCCGCCTCGCGGGCTTCGCGCGGGAGATGCCGCCGGTACGGGGAGGCCCGCTGCTTCTTCTTCTGCCGTTTCCTCCGGATCGCCATCACCCGGACCTTCTCCTCGCCGCCGGCACGAGGTCCCGACTCGCGGCCGCATGCGACTCCCGCTCGCTGACGCCGACCTCCCGTTGTGAGAGACTGACCGATGGAGGAGTCAGACCATGAGCAACGATGCGATCCGGCTGTTCAGTGAGGCGGTCCGGAAGGACCCGGCTCTGCTCGAGAAGGTCAAGGCCGTCGGCTCGGACGTCGACGGCATGGTCGCGCTCGCGCGCGAGAACGGGTTCGCCTTCACGGCCGAGGAGCTCCAGGACGCCGCCGGCGCCCGCAAGGGCGAGCTCTCCGAGGAGCAGCTCCAGAAGCTCAGCGGCGGGGGGACGTGGGTCCAGGTGCAGACCGTCGCGGTCCACGTGGCGGTGGTCGGGTAGCCGAACGAACCCGATGCGGGGGGACGGCCGCGAGGGGCTGCCCTTCCCGACGACAACGACTCTGGACACCGAAGCGGAGGAGGAATCCCGATGAGCAAGGAAGCCATTGCGAAGTTCCAGGAAGCCGTTCGGACGCAGCCGGCCCTTCTCGAGAAGGTCAAGGCGGTCGGGTCCGACGTCGACGCGCTCGTCGCGCTCGCCGGGCAGGCCGGCTTCGCCTTCACGCGGGACGAGCTGATGGACGCCGCCCAGGCGAAGGAGGGCGAGCTCTCCGAGGAGGAGCTCCAGAAGGTGGCGGGCGGCACGGCCGTCGGCGTCCTGACGGTCGCGGTCGCCGTGGTCGCGGTCGCCGCGACCTGACGGCCGGCTTCCGATGCCGGGCCGCGGGGCGGCGGGGCCGGAGCAGCCGGGCTTTCCGGCATGCTCCGGTGGACCCGCCGCCGCATCGACGGGGCCGTCGACGGACGGCTCCCCGTTCGACTTCCATCGCCGACACGTCGGCCGCTTCAGCCCTTCCGAGCGATTGGAGCTGGCGCACACGAAGCGGTTCCTCGAGTGCGTGCTCGGCGACGGGGAGTTCCGCGCCGCGCTCGGCGCCGGCGAGGAAGCTCGCCTGCAGGCGTGCCGTCAGCGCGGCCTGAAGGCGAAGCCGGCCGACCTCGAGCCGCTCTGGCGCCACGGCACGGTGTTCGAGGTCCCGACCGAGGAGGCCGGGCGCTACCCGGCGGTGGCGCTCTGGATCGAGTGGCTCGGCGGCCTCCTGCGCTTCCGCGACCTGCTCCGCGAGCACGGGAGGACGACGGCGTGCCACCCGGCGTTCGACGCGTGGCGCCTCCGCCAGATCGCCCGGGGCCGGCGGGAGCTGGGCCACGCGAGCGCGGCGATCACGCATCCGGTGATCGCGTTCGAGCTGTCGAAGGGGTGCACCTTCGGCTGCTGGTTCTGCGGAATCTCGGCCGCGAGCTACGAGGGCCATCTCCCCTACGAGGGCGCGGGACGCGCGCTCTGGCGCGACGTCCTCGCGTCCGCGACCGACCTCCTCGGACCGGCGATGCAGACGGGGACCTGCTACTGGGCCACGGACCCCTCGGACAATCCCGACTACACGCGGTTCCTCGACGACTTCCGCGAGGTCACCGGCGCCCTTCCCCAGACGACGACCGCCGGGGCGGTCCGTGACGTGCGCTGGACGCGCGAGGTGCTCGCGCAGGCGGCCACCGGTCCGGCGACGCCGACCCGCTTCTCGGTCCTCTCGAACGGGATGCTCCGGCGCATCCACGAGACCTTCACGGCGGAGGAGCTCCTGACCGTGGAGCTGGTCCTCCACAACCCGGAGTCGGCCCTCGGCGTCGCTCGCTCCGGGAGGGCGCTCGGGCGCGAGGCGCGCCGCATGAGCGACACGCAGGGGACGATCGCGTGCCTCTCGGGGTACCTCGTCAACATGGTCGACCGCAGCGTCGCGCTCCTCAGCCCGTGCAACGCCTCCGAACGGTGGCCGCTCGGGTACCGGGTCCACGCGCGAGGCCGCTTCGAATCCGCGGAGAAGCTCCGCGTCTTCCTGGAGAAGACGGCCGCCGCCTGCATGCCGCTCCACCTGCGCGGCGAGGACCCGCTCGCGTTCCGTCCCGGGATCGAGCACGCCGCGACCGCGGACGGCTTCGCGCTGTCGTCCCGCTTCACGAGGCAGGAGTTCTCGGGGGGAGCGACGGCCCGCCGCCTCGGTCCGCTCGTCGCGGCCGGAGGCTCTACCGTCGGGGAGGTGATCGGCACGCTGGCCGCCGAGGGCCTCGACGTCCTCGCGGCGACGGCGCTCCTGCAGAGCCTCTACGACTGCGGCGTCCTCGACGACGAGCTCTCGGGGAGCTGGGGCTGACGCGTGGACGTCCTCCTCGTCAACATGCCCTGGATCGGCCTGGCCCGGCCGTCGATCGCCCTCGGAACGCTGAAGTCCGTCCTGTCGGCCGGCGGGGTGCGCTCGGAGGTCGTCTACGCGAACCTCCTCTTCGCGTCCGAGATCGGGGTCGAGGCCCACCAGGCCGTGTCGCTCGTCTACGCGAACCACCTCCTGGGGGAGTGGCTCTTCTCCTCCGTCGCGTTCCCGGGCGCGTCGACCAGCTCCGACTCCTACCTCGATCGGGTCCTCTCGCGCGACATCTTCCACAAGGCGTACTGGAAGCCGGAGCGGGTCCGCGAGCTCGTCCTCGCGGCCCGCGCCCGCGCGGAGCCGTTCGTCTCGCGCCTCGCCGAGGACGTCGTCGCCCGCCGCCCCCGGATCGTCGCGTGCAGCTCGACGTTCCAGCAGCACGTCGCCTCCCTCGCCCTCCTCCGGCGGGTGAGGGAGCTCGACCCCGGGATCGTGACGCTCCTCGGGGGAGCGAACTGCGAGACGGTCATGGGGCGGACGACGCACCGCCTGTTCGACCAGGTGGACTTCGTCGTCTCCGGCGAGGCGGACGACGTCCTCGTGCCCCTGGTCCGGGCCATCGAGCGCGACGGCCGGGACGTCCCGCCCGAGGAGCTCCCCGTGGGCGTCCTCGGGCCGGCCCATCGCCGGAGCGGCTACCCGCGCGTCGCGGACGCCCAGGGCGCGGACGACACGCCCCGGGCCTTCGCCCGCGACCTCGAGGCGATCCCGCCGCCCGACTACACGGAGTACTTCGAGACGCTCCGGTCGCTCGACGCGCTCGTCCCCGCCGTCACGCCCACACTCCTCGTCGAGACGTCCCGCGGGTGCTGGTGGGGCGAGAAGCGCACCTGCTCGTTCTGCGGCCTCAACGGACGGGAGAACGCCTATCGCAAGCGCTCTCCCGGGCGGGTCCTCACGGAGCTCGACGACCTCTCGCGGCGCTACTCTCTCGCGACGTTCGAGACCGTCGACAACATCCTGCCGATGTCGGCATTCGAGGACCTCCTTCCGGCGCTCGTCGAAGCGGGAAGCCCCTATCAGCTCTTCTTCGAGACGAAGGCGAACCTGACGCGCGACCAGGTCCGGCTGCTCGCCGAGGCCGGCGTGCGGTGGACGCAGCCCGGGATCGAGAGCCTGAGCACGGAGCTCCTCCGGCTTCTCGGGAAGGGCTGCGAGGCGTGGCAGAACGTTCAGCTGCTCAAGTGGTCGCGGCAGTTCGGCATCCGGCTCAGCTGGAACCTCCTCTCCGAGGTCCCCGGCGACCGCGACGAGTGGTACGGGGAGATGGCCGAGTTCCTGCCGCTCCTCGAGCACCTCCAGCCGCCGTCCGGCGTGGCGCCGATCCAGTACCACCGCTACAGCTCGTATCACCGCGACCCCGCGCGCTTCGGGCTGCGGCTCCGCCCCGCCCCCGGCTATTCCGCCGTCTACCCGCTGCCCGAGGAGGAGCTCGCCGACCTCGTCTACCTCTTCGAGGACGGGTGGCGGGACACCGTCCGCAAGAGCCCGGTGCTGAAGATGCTCCTCGACGGCCCCGGCCTCCCCCGGCTGCGCCAGCGGTTCCTCGCCTGGGCCGGGCGCTGGGTCGAAGGCCCGGCACCGGTCCTCGTGGCGACGTACACGGAGAGCGCGATCCACGTGAGCGACACGCGCTCGATCGCGCCGCAGGCCGAGCGGACCGTGACCGGCCTCGATCGCCTCGTCCTCCTCGAGGCCGACCGCGCCCCGCTCGAGAAGGGCCTCGTCGCCCGCCTCGTCGCCGACGGCCACGAGGCGGAGGTCGTGGCCGAGTCCGTCGAGCGGCTCCTTTCGCAGCGCCTCGCCCTGCGCGTCGACGGCCGCCTCGTCGGCCTCGTCCTGCAGGACCCGGTCGCGCCGCTCCCGGCGCTCGAAGAAGGACCCTTCGGCCGGGAGCTCCCTCGCGCGACGCCGGTCGAGACGTGATCGTCGCTCCGCGCACGGCGACGCTCCCCGGCCCGTTCCGCCTGGACGGCGGCGGCGTCCTCGAGGACGTCGAGGTGGCGTACGAGGAGTACGGTCCCCGGGACGCCGGTCGCCGCGACGCGGTGCTCGTCTGCCACGGCCTGACGACGGACGCCCACGCGGCCGGGCGCCACACGTGGATCGATCGCGCCGCCGGGTGGTGGGACGCGGCGATCGGGCCGGGCAAGGCCGTCGACACCGACCGCTACCGGGTCCTCTGCGCGAACGTCCTCGGCGGCGCGGGCGGGACGACCGGGCCGGGGTCGATCGACCCGCGGACCGGCCGCCCCTTCGGCCTCCGCTTTCCGGTCGTGACGGTCGGCGACATGGTCGCGGTCCAGGCGGCCCTCGCGGACCACCTCGGGATCGAGCGCTTCCACGCCGTCGTCGGCGGGTGCCTCGGCGGCTTCCAGGTCCTCGAGTGGATGGCGCGCTTCCCCGAGCGCCTCGAACGCGCCGTCGTCATCAGCGCCACGCCGCGGACCTCCGCGCACAACCTCGCGTTCTTCGAGGTCCTCCGGCAGGCGATCACGAGGGACCCGCGCTTCGCCGGCGGCGACTACTACGGCGGCGAGGTCCCCGCCGACGGCCTGGCGCTCGCCGCGATGTTCGGCGCCGTCGTCTGGCTCGGCCGCGAGACGCTGGAGCGGAAGCTCGGCGTCACCCTCCTCGAGGGAGAGAAGCCCCGCTTCACGCTCGGTCCGGAGTTCACGGCCCAGGCGTTCCTCGCGCAGATCGCCGAGAACGCCCCCGCCCGGCTCGACCCGAATTCCTTCATCTACCTGACCCGGGCGACCGACTACTTCGACCTGGCCCGCGACGCGGGGAGCCTCGCCGCCGCCCTGGCCGGCTTCCGGGGTCGGAGCCTCCTCGTGAGCTACGCGTCCGACTGGCGTTATCCGCCCTCCGGAGTCGACGAGATCCGCGTCGCGCTCGAGGCGAGCGGCGTCCCGGTCCGGCACGAGACGCTCGAGAGCGAATTCGGCCACGGCGCCTTCGTCTACGACGTCGACGGCGTCGGAGAGCTCCTCCGCAGCTTCCTCGCCGACTGAGCCGAGAAACCTCAGTTAGGTCGGTGCTGAAAACAGAAGCATCGTTCTGAAGCCTCTGCGTACCATCAGGTTACGAGCAAGAAGGTGGCGCAGGGGGAGAGACAGAACGATGCGAGTCGAGGATAGCGTCTACGGGGGCCCGAACGGAACGGAGATCGCGTTCACGGACCAGCCGATAACGGGTTGGGGTGGGCTGGCTGTGGTGGCCCGATTCTTCGAGGTCATCGGGATCAGGGAAGTTCTGGCGAGGGCGCTGCCGGACGGGCGGACGTCGCCGAACCAGGTGCCCGTCGTGGACATGGCGATGGCGCTGCTGGTCACGATTCTGATGGGCGGGCGGCGTTTCTCACACGTGGAACGGTTTCGATGCGACCCGGTCCTTCCGAAGATGTTCGATCTGACGCGCACGGCGTCGGCGATGACGATCACCCGCTACTTCGGGGCCTTCACGAAGCAGCACGTCCAGCATCTGGTCGATTCCGTCGGAAGCGGCCTGTGGGGACGGCTGATCCCAGCAGACCCGACGGCGGTGCTGGATCTGGACTCGACGATCTTCGAGCGCTACGGGCAGCAGGAGGGAAGCTTGAAGGGGCACAACCCCCGCAAGCACGGACGCCCTTCGCATCACCCGATCCTGGCGATGCTGGCGGGCAGCAAGAGGATTCTCCACACCTGGCTCCGGAGCGGAAACACGGGCACCGCCCGTGGGGCCGAAGCCTTTCTCGACGAGGCCCTCCATCGTCTTCCCCCTCACACGAGGGTGCAGACCGTGCGCGCCGACTCGGGTTTCTTCATCTCCGGCTTCCTCACGCATCTGGAGGTCCGCGGCCTGAAGTACGCCGTGGCCGCGCGGATGCAGCCGCCCATCCACAAGGCGATCGCAGGCCTACAGGGCTGGCGCCCCTTCGGACGGGGTGTGGAGGTCTGCGAGCTGCCCTGGCAGCCCTTCCGCTGGGCAGCGCCTCGTCGCCTCGTCGTCGTCCGTGAGCTCCTGCGCGAACGCCCCGACGCCGCCGGCCGACGTCTCTTCGATCTACCCGGCTACACCGTCCACGCCGTCGTGACCAACCTCTCCCTGGCCCCTGAAGAGGTCTGGCGCTTCTACAACGGCCGAGCCGACTGCGAGAACCGCATCAAGGAGCTCAAGCTCGACTTCGCCGCCGACGGATTCTGTCTGCGCTCCTTCCAGGGTACCGAGGCCGTCTTGCAGCTCAACTGCCTGCTCTTCAATCTCCTGTCCGCTTTCAAGGACGAGGTCCTCGAGAACCCCTCTCCTACCCTCGCGACCCTCCGGCATTCCCTCTTCGTCCTCGGCGGCCTCTTGCGAGCCTCCGCCCGCCGCTCCCGCCTCTTCCTGGGCCTTCTCAACCAGAAGACCCGATACCGCCTCGCCCAGCTCCTGATGCGCCTTGAGGCCATCCCCCCAACTGTGGCGCACCTGCATCTGGACCTTCCGCCACCCTGGCGAAAGCACCCCTCAATCCCCGCCGATTTCCTCCGCTACTGCCCTCTCGTCCCGGCTTGAACTGAGGTTTCTCGGCTGAGCCCGCGGCTCTCAGACCGGCCGGAAGTGGTCGATCGTCAGGAGCGGCCGGCCGACGGCCGCGGTGTCGAGGTCCCGGGAGAACGCGGAGGCGAGCCCCGCGGCGCGAGCCGCCGCGCGGAAGACGGGGGCCTCGACGAGGAGCTGGCCCGAGAGGGCGTGGCAGGCGTCGACGAGCGTGAGCGGCGCGCGCCCGATCGCGGCGGCGATCGCCACCGGCGGGACCGCGTGGGCCTCGACGACGACCATCCCGTGGCGCGCCGCCCAGGGGCGGTAGCGCCGGAAGAGCTGCACGAGGTCGAGCTCGAGCCGGCGCACGCCGATCCGCTCCCCCGCGGCGTCGACGAAGACGCCGTCCGGGTCGCCGAACGGCGGGAGGCCGTCGTCGACCCCGGGAGGGACGAAGCGGCGGTTGTGGATCACGGACTTGCTGACGTGCAGGACGTCGTGAGGGTCGAGGCCTCTCTCCCGGAGCGTCGCGGCGATCGCGTCGGGGTCGGCGATGTCGCCGCGAGCCGACCAGCCGGGCACGCCCTCGGCCCGGAGCCGGCGCTCGGTCTCGACGCGCGCGACCTCGTTGTACTCGACGCCGACCATCCGGATCGGCACGGCGTCGAGGCGCCGGCCGCGCGCCGTCCGCTCGCGGATCGCGCGGTAGAGCTCGACGAGGAGCGTGCCGTCGCCCGAGCCCGTGTCGACGATCGCGGCGGGCTGCGAGTCGAGCGGCTCGCTCTCGAACAGGGGGAGGACCACCGAGAGGAGCGGCTCGAAGCAGGCGCGCCGGAAGACGACGCCGGAGAACGCGACGTCGAGCGCGCGGTCGACGTGGCGCTCGACGCCGTCGTGGTCGTCGACGCCGCCCTCGCCGCTCTCCCGCGCCGCCGGCGCGGTGAAGATCCGCCGGCCCGCCCGACCGAGCGTCGGGAGGTAGCTCGCCGCGTACCAGTACTGGGGCGCCACCTCCGAGACGACGCGCCCTTCGAAGGTGAGCGACGTCCGCCCGGCCTCTCTCTTCAGCCACTCCCGGGCCGCCAGGACCTCCAGCGCCGCTGCGACCGCCCGAACCGGCCCGGGCAGCTCCTCTTCCGGGCAGCCGCGCGCACCGGCCTCCGCGAGACGGGCCAGCGCGCCGCAGCGGTCGAGCCCGGTCACCGCGGCCGCGACGAGAGGCCCGTGCCGGTGGGCGCGCGCGCGCCTTTCGATGAGCTCGCCCCCCGGCTCGATCGCGAGATCGTCGGCGCCCGCGAGGGGACGCGCGGCCCCGTCGCCCGCGAACGCGCGGAGCAGCGCCCGGGCCCGGTCGGTCCGCGCCGCCGCGCCGCGGTACGTCCCGAGCGTCCGCAGCCAGTCGAGGCCCGTCGCCGTCAGCCGGACGCGGCTCCGGCCGGGCTCCCCTCCGCCCTCGCGCGAGACGAGGCCCTGGTCGGCGAGGAGGCGCAGCGCGACGTCGAGGAGTCCGGGCCGCGCCCCCGCCCGCGAGGCCAGCTCGTCGACGGCGAGAGGCGCCGAAGCCTCGCGGAGCGCCCCGAAGACCCCTCGGCTCTCGAGGGCCTCCACGCTCGTGCCGATGGCCGCACCGTCGAGGTGCCAGCAGACCGTCCGCCAGACCGAGGCGCAGAGACCGGCGAGGAGCGGATCGCCCGGCCCCGTCACGCCGGCGGGCCCGCCGGGCCGCGCCGGCCGCCGCGCGCCGCCGTCACGCGATCTGCCTCCGCGCGAGGCTCGCGAACTCGCGCCCCGAGGCCATCAGCTCGTCGAAGGTCCCTGCCTCGGCGACCCTCCCGTTCACCAGGACCACGATGCGGTCGGCGTTCCGGATCGTCGACAGCCGGTGCGCGATCACGATGCGCGTGGCGCGGAGCTGCTCCAGCGTCCGGCTCACGACGGCCTGCGCGTGGTTGTCGAGCGCGCTCGTCGCCTCGTCGAAGAGGAGGATCCGCGGGCGACGGGCGATCGCCCGGGCGATGAGGATGCGCTGGCGTTGCCCTCCGGAAAGCCCGGCGCCGCCGACGCCGACCATCGTGTGCAGGCCCATCGGCATCGCCTTCACGTCGTCCTCGAGGCCGCAGAGCCGCGCGGCCTCCATCGCCTCGTCCATCGTCATCCGCGAGGTGCCGGCGATGTTGTCGTAGACGGTTCCGTTGAGGAGCTGGCTGTTCTGGAGGACCGCGCCGAGCTGGCGGCGGACCGCCGCGAGGTCGAGCCCCGCGAGGTCGAGCCCGTCGTAGAGGACGGCGCCGGCCTCCGGCGACTCGAACCCCAGGAGCATCCGGTAGAGCGTCGACTTGCCGGAGCCGGACGGCCCGACGAGCGCCACGAACTCTCCCGGCTCCGCCCGGAACGAGACGTCCTCGAGGACGAGCGGACCGTCGGCGTGGTACCGGAAGCTCACGCGGCTGACCTCGACGGCGCCGGAGAGCTCGCCCGGGTCCGCGCGGCGCGACGAGGGCTCCGGGGGCGTCTCGAGGATCGGGCGCGACCGCTTCCAGACCGGCACGACGTCCAGCACCGGGAAGAGGAGCGAGAGCGTCATCGTGAGCGACGAGACGACCGCGCCGAGCGCGGCCAGGAACGCCACGAACGTCCCGAGAGACAGGCCGGTCAGGCTGCGGTCCGTGGAGAGGCCGACGAACGCGAAGACGAACCCCGTCGCCAGCGGCGGCAGCCCGGCCCCGAGGACGACGACGCCGGCGAGCACCTTCCGCACGCCGAGGTCCAGCCGCTTCTGCTCGGCGAAGGCGCGCGCCCACCGGTTGAAGGCGCGCTCCTCGGCCCCCGCCACCCGGAGCTTCGCGATCCCTTCCGTCAGCTGGAGCGTCAGCCCCTGGATGCGCCCCGCGACCTCGTAGAGGGCCACCTGGTGGTGCATCAGGAGCCGGAAGAGGATCGCCGCGACGACGACCGCGAGCGCGACCGGCAGGAGCGCGAACCAGGTCAGCCTCGGGCTGTACCAGAAGAGGAGCCCGACGTTGAAGAGGCCGAAGAGCGCCGAGAGGACGCTCATCGACGCCGCGCCGGTGAGGCGTTCCTGGACGAACCCGACCGCGAGGGCGCGGTTCGCGAGGTCGCCGGTCGCGAAGCGGCGGAAGAAGGAGGGGGGCAGGGCGAGCAGCCGGTCGACCAGGCCGGCCTGCACGGCGCCGCCGGCCCGCCCGCTGATGCGCAGCTGGGCGAACGACTGGACGACCTGGAGCCCCGCCACCGCGAACCCCGCCGCGACCAGCGCCGCCACCAGGTACGCGAGCTGGCTTCGCGAGTCGCTCGGGATGACGGAGCCGAACAGGAGGCCGGTGCCGATCGGCGTCAGGAGGGCCAGAGCCCCCGCGACGGCCCCCAGCCCGAAGAGCCTTCCGAGGTCCGGCCCGGAGCCGAACCCGAGGAAGCGCAGCAGGGCGCGGCGGCCCGGCGTCCCCGGCGGGAGCGCGCGGTAGAGGACGTGCGCCTGCGGCTCGAGCGTCGCGGCGACGGCGGCGTCCACCCTCGTCCTCGTGCCCCGCACGGGGTCCACGAGAACGTGTCGGCCGGGCCCGTCCGGCAGGATCGCCACCGGCCTCCGATCGTCCTTCGCGAAGGCGAGCACGGGCCCCCCGTCGCGCGTCCACCACCCGTCCCGCAGGAGCACCTCTCGGGCCCGCACCCCGGAGTCGGCGGCGATCGCCGCAAGGCTCCGAGGCTCGGGCGCTCCCGCGGGGGCGGGTCGGATCGCCACGCCTCCCGCCTCGGCGACGAGCCGGCAGGCGACGGCGAGCGCGTCGTCGTCGGCGCTCGCGACCGGGAGCGACGTCCCGAGGACGGACGCCAGCCGTTCCTCGGCCTCGGAGCGCAGTGCGCGGACGCTGCTCGCGCGCCGGAGGAGCCGCGCGCGGGCCTCCACGGCGGCCCGCGCCTGCCGGCGCTCGAGGAGCTCGACGACGGAACGGCCGAACGAGGCGAGCGCGTTCGGCAGGCCGCCGGGCCGACCGGCGACCTCTGCCGTGCCGAGCCACTCCAGCTCCGCGTCCCGCGCGACCTTCAGCCAGAAGCCGGCGCAGAGCGGCGCCGTCGCTCCGGCGCCGAACGGCGCGACGCCCGGCTCTCCGTACGGCAGGAGCTCGCCCGCGCGGACCCCGACCCAGCGAACGCCCCTCCGGGCCACGAGCCACTCCCCCTCGCCGGCGACGGCCGCTTCCTCGACCGGCGCCCTCGAGGTCCGCGGAGGCAGCCGGTCCTCCGAGAGCGCCGCGGCGAGCGCTTGCAGCCACCCTTCGACGAGCGACACGACCGCCCCTCCGATTGCCGCGTCCCCAGCGAGAGGGAGCAGTCGCGCGAGCTCCACCTCGATAAGCGCCGTCTCGGGCCCGGGCACGGCGCGCACGCCGCCCTCGCCCTCGAGCGCCGGCAGCGCGAGGAGAGCGTTTCCGGCCTCGACGCGGCAGACGTGCCGGCGCGGGCCGCGCCCCTCTGCCGGCTCGAAGAAGACGTCGACGCTCCCCTCGCGGACGAGCCAGGCGCGCGCCCCGCCGGCGATCGAGAACGCCGAGAGGGGCCCTCCGCGCCGTGACGGGCCGGCGCCTCCGGCCGCCGTCGCGATCGCGTCGAGCGCGGCGCGGGGATCGGCCACGTCAGGCATCCTGGATCAGCCTCGAGTAGGCCCCGCCGGAGAGGACCAGCTCGTCGTGGGTGCCGCGCTCCACGACCCGCCCGCGCTCGAGGACGACGATCTCGTCGCAGTCGCGGATCGTCGAGAGCCGGTGCGCGATGATCAGACAGCTGCAGCCCCGGCGCCGGAGCGCGTCGTCGATCCTCTTCTCGGTCAGGGGGTCGAGCGCGGAGGTCGCCTCGTCGAGGACCAGGAGGCCGGGGTTGGCGTGCAGCGCCCGTGCGATCTCCAGGCGCTGCCGCTGGCCGCCGGAGAGGTTGCGCCCTCCCTCCTCGACCGCGCCGCCGTATCCCCCGGCGCGCGCCGTGACGACGTCGTGGACGCACGCGTCGCGGGCCGCGTCGACGACGTCCGGGTCCGGGACCGTCCCGTCCCAGAGCGTGAGGTTCTCCCGGAACGTCCCCTCGAAGAGGAAGATCTCCTGATCCACCGACGCGACCGAGGCCGCGAGGACCTCGCGGGGCCGCGCGGTGCGGGGCTTCCCGTCGAACAGGATCTCGCCGCTCCACGGGCGGTAGAGACCCGCCACGAGCTTCGCGACCGTCGACTTCCCGCTGCCGGAGGCGCCGACGAGCGCGACGCGCCCCCCGGGCCGGACCGTCAGGGAAAGGTCCTTGATGAGCGGCTCGGCCAGCGGGCTGTAGCCGAACGTGATGTCGCGGAGCTCCAGGTGCCCCGAGAGCTTCGGCGGGTCGGCCGCGCTTGCCGCGTCGAGCGCGGGGACCTCGGGGCCGTACCACTGCGGGTCGACCGGGTTCTCGAGGACGTCGTCGAGACGGGTGAGGTCCCCGTCGACCTGCTGAAGCTGCGAGCCGAGCGCGACGAGCGTCCCGATCGGGAGGAGGAACGCGGCCACGAGGGCCTGGAACGCCACGAGCTCGCCGAGCGTGAGCTGCTGCTGCATCACCCGCAGGCCGCCCACGCCGAGGACGACCGCGGTGTTCAGGGTCGTCAGGAGGGCCGGCACTGCGTTGAGGACCTGGGTCGCGGCGGCCAGCTCCTGGCCGGAGTTGCTCGCCCTCGCGTGCTGGCCGCTCCAGCGGGAGAAGAACGCCGGCTCGCTCCCGTTCGCCTTGAGCGTCTCGATGATCTGGAGCCCGTTGAGTGTGACGCCGAGGAGCTTCCCCTGCTCCTGCAGGACGCGCTTGGCGAGGTCGCGCCGGCGGCGGGAGACGGCCGCGAGGACGAGGAGGCTCGTCGCGGCGAGCACGGCCACCACGGCCGTGAGGACGACGTCGAATTGCGCGAGGACCAGGAGGTAGAGGACGGCCATGAGGGCGCCGAGGACGTTCGTCGCGAGCTGTCCGGAGAGGAGCTGCGCGACGCGGTCGTTGAGGGCGACGCGGGCGCCGACCTCCCCGCCGAACCGCTGCCCGAAGTAGTCCATCGGGAGCCGCAGCAGGTGGGAGAGGAACCGGCTCGAGGAGGTGAGGGAGAGCTTCGCCTGCAGCCGGTAGAGCGTCCGCTGCTGCAGGGCCGTCAGGGCCAGGAGCATCGCGATCGCCGTCCCCATGATCCAGAGAAGCGGCGTCGTCCACGACCGATGGCCGCCGACGAGGATCTCGTCGACGAAGACCCGCGTCAGGCTCGGCAGGACGAGGCCCAGCACGGCCAGCGCGAAGCCCGTGGCGGCCGCGACGGCGAGGGGCCCGCCGAGGCCCCGGGCGCGCCGGGCGAGGGAGCGGAACAGGCTCGGCCCGGTTCCGCCCGGCTGGAAATCGGGCCCCGGCCGGAACGTCAGGACGACGCCCGTGTACGACGTGTCGAAGTCGCGGTCGGAGACGAGCCGCGGCCCGCTCGCCGGGTCGTTCACCCACCATCCCTTCCGCCCGTGCCCCTCGACGACCAGGAAATGGTTGAACTCCCAGAAGACGACGAACGGCGCCTCCAGCTCCCGGAGCTCGGCCGGCCCCTTGGCGAAGCCGCGGGCCTCGAGGCCGAAGTGGCGCGCCGCGCGGACCACGTTTCCGGCGTTGCTGCCGTCCCGCGAGACGCCGCAGGCGAGGCGCAGCTTCTCGAGCGGCTCGAAGCGGCCGTGATAGGCGAGGACCATCCCGAGCGACGCGGCACCGCACTCGGCCGCCTCCATCTGGATGACGGTCGGCGTGCGGCGCCTCCCGGAGCAGGCCTTTCGGGTGACGTCCTCGGCCGGCACGCGCCCTCGATCGCCGGCCTAGAGGCCCAGCATCTCCTTGAGCTTCGGGACGACCAGCGTGATCGGCGCCGTCTCGCGCACCATCACCCGGGCGGTGCAGAGGGTCCCGCTCGAGACGGCGAGCGCCCGGCCCTTCCGGGCCGACCACCGGAACCCGTTCTTCGCCGCCGGGTCGAGGACCGGCTCCGCGGAGACGATCGTGACCGGGCCCGCGGCGGTCAGGACCTCGACGAGCGCCTCGTTCGAGAGGAGGCTCGTCAGCCCGTCCCGGGACGCCGGGTAGTCGCTGACGTCCGTGACCCTCGCGAGCATGTAGCCGTACTCCTCGAGCTTCACGGTCGTCGGCGTCAGCCGCACCTCCAGGCCCGGGCGGATGCTCCTCGCCTCCAGCGCCGGGACGGCGATCCCGACGCGCAGCGTCCCCGCGTCCCTCTCCAGGGCCAGGATCGGCTGTCCCGGCGAGACGAGGCTCCCGGGGTTGACGAGCGACTCGGTCACCCGCCCGGCGTAGGGGCTCACGACCTCGGTGTTCGTCCGGTGCTCGAGCTCGAGCTGCGCGACCTCGTTCCTCTCGTCGTCGAGCTCCTGCCGGATGCGGAAGACTTTCATCTCCTCCTGCTCGTCCAGGTCCCCGATCTGGGCCCGGACGGCGCCGGCCGCCGTCACCGCCTGCTCGAGCTCGATCCGCGTGGCGTCCCGCGTGTGCTCCAGCTCGGCGAGCGGCTGACGCGTGGTGAGACCGGCGTCGACGAGCTTGCGCGCGCCGACGATCCGCGTCTCGAGCCACTCGAGGCGCGTCCGCGCCGCGCCCGCCTGCTGCTCCGCCTCGCGAACCCTGCGGCGGAGGACGTCACGCTGGCGAGACGCTTCCTGCTGGGCGAACGCCACGGCGCGCCGCTCCTGCTCCTCGAGGTGGGCGAGCTGCGACTGCATGTTCCGGAGGCGCGACGTGAGGTCGGGCCGGGACAGGACGGCGACGACCTCGCCTTCCTTCACGACGGCGCCGGGCGCCGCACGCAGCTGCCAGAGCGTGCCGCTCCCCACCGACACGACGCGCACGAGGCCGCCGCCGCGGATGAAGATCCCCATCCCGTCGACGGACGTCGTGACGCGGCCCCAGATCCCCCAGACCGTGGCGGCGAGAATCAGCGTCGAGAGCGCGGCGACGGCGATCCACGACCTCGGGCCGGTGACGACGAGGAGCTCGTCGAGCCGGTCGGGGCTCTGGAGCTTCTCGAGCGCCTCGCGGCGAAAGAGCCCGCTCACGACGAACCGCCCGCGCGGACCGAGCGGGCGGCCAGGTCGGGTGCTCCGGCAGGTCGTCGATACATTCCGCTCCCCCGCTCCGGAACGCGTGATCCGGTCCTGCGAGGACCGGGGCCACCGGTCAGTGTACCAGCGGCGAACGGGGGAGCTCCGGTCCGAGAACAGCTCGGGGAGCGGCGCTACTTCTTCGCGCCCTCGTCCTTCTTCCGGACCACCATCACCCGGACCTTCTCGCCGTCACCGTCGTCCTTCGCGATCCAGCTCATCGGCAGGACGCCGGGCGCGAGTACCGCCCCGCTCTCGATCAGCTCCTGGAGGACCTGTTCGACGGCGCCGCGCGTGCGGGAGTCGAGGCTCTCGAGGCTCTTCGGGGCGGCCTTCTTCAGGACGTCGGCGGCGCTCGGCTTCTCGGCGCCCTCGCCGACCGTGTAGGCGTAAGCGTGCTTCTTCACGACGACCCTCTTCTCGTCGTCGCCCGTGAAGACCATCGTCGGCCCGTCCCCTTCGCCGACCCTCACGACGTGGACTTCCTTGCCGCCCGGGAGGAGGACGTGAGGCCCTTCGCCGTCCGCGAGGGTCTTCACGGTGAACTCCTTCTCGCCGACCTTCAGCGTGTAGCCGTCCTCTGTGCGCGTCACGACGACCGGCTTGCCCGACTCGGAGGTCAGCGACTTCGTCTCGCCCGGCTTCATCGGGTCGAGCTTCAGGACGGTCGCCTCCTTGTCTTTCGAGGTCGCGATCGTGATCGTCGTCTCCTCCTCTCCGTCGCCCGCCTGGGCAGCTCTCTCGAACGAGAAGAGCGGGGCGGCGAGTGTGATCACGGCACCGGTGGTGAGCGCACCGAGGGCGGCGCGAGAGAGGATGCGGGAGATGCTCATCGGGGGTCCTCCGTTCACTTCTTCCGGCTTCGCGCCGGCTTTCCTCATCCTGGCGCAAGCGCCGGGCCAGCAGATCGGGGTGCCTGGCGGGGGGGTCGGCTCCCCAAATGGGGAAACCGCTCCCGAAAGCAGGCGCTCGCCTGCCCGGGGGGCCTACTCCTCGGCGGCGGCGAGCCCGAACTTCTCGAGACGGTAGAGGAACGCCTTGTACGGGAGGTCGAGGAGGCGTGCCGCGCGGGCGCGGTTGCCCCCCGCGAGCTCGAGCGCCTGACGGAGGGCGTCCTTCTCGTGCTCCTCCCACGAGAGGCCTCCGGGCGGAAGCTTCCAGCCCGCGTCGGGCGCGGGCCGGCCGCCGACCGGCTCCGGGAGGTCCCCCGCCGAGACGCGTCCCCCCTCGGAGAGGAGGACGAGCCGCTCGACGACGTTCGCGAGCTCGCGGACGTTCCCGGGCCAGGCGTGGTCGACGAGCCTCGCGAGGAGCGCCGGTGGGAACGGCTCGACCCGGATTCCGTACCGGCGCTCCGTCCGCGCGACGAAATGGCGGACGAGGAGCGGCACGTCCTCGCGCCGTTCGCGAAGCGGGGGGAGCGTGACCGAGACGACGTTCAGCCGGTAGTAGAGGTCCTCGCGGAAGCGCCCCTCGGCGACCTCGCGCGCGAGGTCGCGGTTCGTGGCCGCGAGGATGCGGGCGTCGGTCGGGACCTCGACCGCCCCGCCGATTCGCGTCACGACCCCTTCCTGGAGCGCGCGGAGAAGCTTCGGCTGGAGCGGGAGCGGCAGCTCCCCGACCTCGTCGAGGAAGAGGGTCCCGCCCGTCGCCTGCTCGAGCTTCCCTTTTCGCGTCCGGTCGGCACCCGTGAACGACCCCTTCTCCGAGCCGAAGAACTCGGCCTCCACGAGGCTCTCCGGGATCGCCGCGGCGTTCACCGCGACGAAGGCCCCCGCCTTCCGCCGCGAGAGGGCGTGGAGGGCGCGCGCGACGAGCTCCTTCCCGGTGCCGCTCTCCCCCGTCAGGAGGATCGTCGCGTCGGTCCCCGCGAGCTTCTCGACCTGCCGGTAGAGCCGCGCCATCGACGGGCTCTTCCCGACGAGGTCGACGAGGCGGTCGCGGTCGCGGACCTCCTCGGAGAGGCGCCGGTTCTCGTCGGCGAGCCGCCGCGCGCGAAGCGTCCGCTCGACGGCGAGGAGAAGCGCGGCCCGCTCGAACGGCTTCGTCAGGTAGTCGTCGGCTCCGGCCCTCACGGCGGCCACGGCGTGGGCGATCGTCCCGTAGGCCGTCGCCATCACGAACCCGGTCTCCGGGAAGCGGGCCTTCACCTCCGCGAGGAGCTCCGTCCCGTCTCGCCCCGGGAGCTTCCAGTCGGAGAGGACGAGGTCGACGGGCGAGGCCGCGAGCTCGGCGAGCGCGGCGTCGACGGAGCCGGTCTCGGCGACGGAGTACCCTTCGCCGCGCAGGATCCCGGCGACAATCTTCCGCTGGTCGATCTCGTCCTCGACGAGGAGGACCCGCGCCTCAGGCACGCGGCCCTCCGTCGCGCGGGCCGACCGTCAGGACCGCCCGCGTCCCGCGCGGGGCGCGGTCCTCGAGCGCGAGGCTCCCGCCGTAGCGCGTCGAGGCGATCCGGTGCGCCAGGAAGAGCCCCATCCCCGACCCGCTCGGCTTCGTCGTCACGTGGGGCGTGAAGAGCCGGGCGCGGACCTCCTCGGGGAGACCCGGCCCCCCGTCCTCCACGCGGACGACGGCGCGCCCCTCCTCATCGGTGACCGAGACGACGACCTCGGCGCCGCCGGGGCTCGCCTCGACGGCATTGACGACGAGAGCATGAAGAGCGGCCTTCAGCTCCGGCGCGACAGCCCTGAGGCGCGCGGCGCCGCCCGGCGCCACCGACACCCGGACCCGCCCGCGCGCCTCCTGGAGCGCGGCGAGGGCCACCTCCTCCGCGAGGGCGCGGACGTCGACTTCCTCCTCGGCGCCGCCCCCCGCGGCGAGCGCGAGAAAGGAGCGGATCGTCCCGTCGACACCGGCGATCTGCCTCCGCGCGGCCGCGGCCATCGCGGCGGCGTCGGGGTCGCCGGGAAGGCGCGCGGCGAGCTCGTCGACGGAGAGGCCGACGGCGTGGAGCGGGTTTCGGAGCGCGTGCGCCATCCCGCGCGCGACCTCCCCCATCTCGCCGAGGTGCTCGCGCTCCTTCAGGGCGAGCGCCTCGCGCTCGAGGGCCTGAAGGTGCGAGGACATCTGGTTGAACGCGGCGATCGCCTCCCCCACCTCGCCCCCCTCGCGCGTCTCGACCCGCGTGCCAAACGCCCCTTCGCCGACCGTCCGCGCGGCGCGGGAGAGCTCCGCCAGCGGGCGCGTCACGCGGTGCGCGACGAACGCGGCCGCCAGGAGGCCGAAGGCGACGATCCCGAGCGAGCCGAGGACGAGGCGCGTCCGAAAGCGGCCGACCGCCTCCTTCACGCCGACTCCCGGGATCGGGATCTTCACCTTCTCCACCGGCCCTTCCAGGAAGATGAAGCCGGCCCCCCCTTTCGTCGTCCACGTCTTCGTCGAGGAGGTCGTCCCGTTCCCTTCGGTCCGGACCGTCGTGACGACGAATCGCGGCCCCTCGGCCTCCTTCGGGACGGCCTCCGGTCCGGCCGTCCGGTCTTTCGCCGGCGCGTCCGCCGCCGACGGCGGAGGCAGGGTCACGACGTGGGCCTCGTCGCGGACGACGATCCTCCGGACACCCGCGTCGCCGCCCAGCTCGAGGAGCTTCCCGTCACGGCGCTGGAGGACCTTCACGACGTCCTTTCCGACCGACGTCGCGACCGCCGTCACCTCGACCCGCAGGTCGCGGGTGAGCGCCTCCACCAGGAGCCATTCGGCGCCGACCATCAGGGCGAGCAGGCCGCCCATGAGGGCGAAGAGCTTCACACGGAGCGTCATCGGGAGCCCGAAGATACAAGGTCCGTGCCGCCGCCCGGCTCCTTCGCGGCGAAAGCCGACGGCGCGCCGTCGAGGACGACCACGTACGGCCGGCCTTTCGTCTCCGGCAGGTCGTACTCGAGGCGCGGATCGGCCAGGAGCTCCCGCCGGACGTCCTGCGGCGCGTAGTCGAGGAGGTAATAGACCGGCCCCCACGACGCCCCGCCCGGGTCGACGACCTCCCGGATGAGCCGGGCCGCCTCGGCGAGCTGCGCGGGCGTCCGGTCGACGTTGTGCTTCGCGTAGCGCCCCGACTTGTTGTTGACCGTGAACGCGCGCGATTCGGCGTCCCAGAGGATCTCTCCCCCGATCCTCCCCGGCGCCCCCCCGAGCGCCGAGACGTGCCCGTACGTCTCGACGTACCCCGGCTCACGGTCCGAGCCGTCCTCCGGCCGATGGAAGCCGTTCGGGTAGGTGCGGCCGAGCGGGTGCGGCACCTCGCGCACGATCGCGACACGGCCGGCGACGTCGATGACCCACTTGTACGTCCCGTCGCCCGGCTCCAGGAGCGCCGGGACGTCGGGCGTCGCCACCTGGAGATACGGGTTCAGAAGGACCTTCCCTCTCCGGTCCGCCTCGTACTGCTTGACGTAGGCGGGCGGGACGGCGGCCCCGTACTTCGCGTCGAGCGGGTCGGCGGGCGGCGCGGCGAGCGCCGTTGACGCCGCGAGGAGGAGCGCGTTCGCCGTCCGAGACGCGTACCGGAGCATCCGAGCCTCCTGCGCGCGGGACCGATCGGGCCGAGCGCGAAGCGAGTCTAGCGGTCCCGCCGTCCGTCCCCGCCCGATCCGGGCCGGTCCGTGGAGGTGGGCCCGCGGAAGCTCCACCTCGAATCCCAGCCGCGTTCCGGCGCGGGTTTCCGCACTCTCTCGCGCGGGAACCCGCACACCGGTTGGGGCCACGCTCGGTAGGCCTGGGGCAAGCCGCTGCGGCAGAATCGGTTCGCCCGCGCCCGGAAAGCGGCACGACGCTTGCCGTGCGAATCGCGGCGGAGCCCGGGCGGGCTCCGCGATTCGAGCATCGCACAGCAAGGGAGGACCCCTCACATGGCACAGGAGATCGAACGGAAGTTCCTCGTCGCCGGCCCCTTCAAAGAGCAGGCGACTCGCCAGACCCGCATCGTGCAGGGATACCTCTCGTCGGTCCCGGAGCGGACCGTCCGAGTGAGGATCAAGGGCGACAAGGGCTTCCTGACCGTGAAGGGGATCGGGAACGCATCCGGCGCGTCCCGGTTCGAGTGGGAGAAGGAGATCCCGGCGGCGGAGGTCGAGCAGCTGCTCGCGATCTGCGAGCCCGGCGTCATCGACAAGGTCCGCTGGCTCGTCCCGGCGGGCGTGCACACGTTCGAGGTGGACGAGTTCCACGGGGAGAACGAGGGCCTCATCGTCGCCGAGGTCGAGCTCGGCGCCGAGGACGAGGCGTTCGCCCGGCCGGCCTGGCTGGGGAAGGAGGTCACGGGCGATGCCCGCTACTTCAACAGCATGCTCATGAAGAACCCGTACACCCGCTGGGAGAGGCCCGCGGACGGCGCCGAGGGCGCGTGAGCGGGGCGGACCGGCCGGCGGAGGCGCCGGTCCCGGCGGAAAGCGGGGCCGCGCGGGCCGCGGCGGCGGTTGATCCGCTCGACATGCGGAACTACGGCCTCGAGAAGCTCCAGGAGATCAAGGCCGGCCCGTTCATGGCGAGAGCGAAGCTCGCCGGCCTCCCGCTCGGAGTCCTCGCCTTCCTCTTCTTCCACCTCCGCTGGTGCGGATCGATCGGCTTCTTCGAGACGGCCGCCGGCGCTACGAACGTCGGCCACCTCTATACCGTCACGGGGATCTTCTTCTTCTCGCTCGTCCTCTGGATGACGGAGGCGATCCCGAGCTACCTGACGTCGTTCATCGTCATCGTCTCGACGACCCTCTTCGGCATCCTGAAGATGCGGCCGACCTTCGCCTACCTCGGCGAGCCGGTGATGGTGCTGAACATCGCGAGCTTCATCCTGGCGAGCGCCCTCGTCGCGAGCGGGCTCGCGAAGCGGATCGCGCTCCTCCTCGTGACGCGGTGGGGGAACCACATCACGGGGATCTTCTGGGCCTTCATCGCCCTGAACCTCCTCCTCGGCGCGTTCATCAGCGCGACGTCGGCGAAGACCGCGATCCTCCTGCCGCTCTTCATGGTCATCGCGGCGATGTACGGCGCCGTCGGCGGCGTCTCCCGCAACAACGTCGGGAGGAACCTCGTCCTCCAGAACCTCCTCGCGAACAACGTCTCGGCGAGCGCCTTCATCACCGGCTCGGCGGCGAACCTCCTCGCCGCACAGCTCCTCGAGAACGCCGGCCACAAGGTCATGTACTCCCAGTGGCTCATGGCCCTCCTGCCGCTCGCCGTCCTCCAGTGCGCCATCGCCTGGTTCACCGGGACGAAGCTCCTCTTCCCGGTCCGCCGGGAGGACGCGCAGCCGAAGGTCGACGGGGGCATGGACCGCCTCCGGGCCGAGCTGAAGGCGCTCGGCCGACCGAGCCTCCGCGAGCTGCGCGCCGCGTTCGTCTTCGTGGCCGTCCTCGCGCTCTGGTCGACGGAGCCGCTGCACGGGATCCGGGCCGAGGTCGTGGCGATGTGCGGGGCCGTCCTCGTCCTCCTCCCGCCGTTCTCCGGGCTCCCCCGCTTCGGAGTGCTGACCTGGAACGAGGCCGACATCCCGTGGCACATGCTGATGTTCAGCTGGGGCGCCTACGTCCTCGGCGGCATCCTGGAGTCGACGCACATCGTCGACCTCGCCGTGGAGGCGATGTTCGGCCACCTCGGCATCACCGCCGCGACGCCGAAGGTCGCGGTCTTCCTCGTCCTCGCTTCCCTCTTCGCCTTCACGACGCTCATCAACGAGAGCAAGACGGCGCGGACGATCGTCCTCTTCCCCGTCATGATCGCGACGGCGACGAAGTTCGGGTGGGACGTCGTCGGCTTCTGCCTCCCGATGGCGTTCCTGATCAACCAGGTTTACGTCCTCTACTTCAACTCGAAGCCGGCCAACATCAGCTACCTCTCGAACATGTACTCGACCGGCGAGTCGTTCAAGTTCGGGATGACGCAGCTCGTCATCATCCTCGTCGTCCTCACGCTCTGGACCCAGTACGTCATGCCTCTCATGGGCTTCCAGAGCCGGCTCTGGTGAGCCGTCAGTCTCGCGTCGGCCCCGAGCCCGTTCCCCGGCGTCGAGCCGGGGGGCGGGCTCTTCCGTTCCCCGTCAGGGGGCAGCGACGGGAACGAGGAAGACGTTTGCGAGGACGAAGAGCGCGCCCAGGGAGAGCAGGGCCGCGACGGCCGGCGCGAGGAGCCATCCGGCGACTATCCCGCCGACGGCCCGCCACTTCACGAGGCTCCGCCTGACGAGGGAGATGCCGAGGATCGCCCCGACGACCGCCTGCGAGCTCGAGACGGGGACGAGCGGCGGGGCCGGCAGGCCGTGCGCCCGCAGGAGCTGCGACAGGCTCGGGGAGGCGAAGACCCAGAGCACCGTCGCCGTCGCGGCGACGACGATCAGGGCCGCGAGCGGCGAGAGCGCCGTCAGGCCCGCGCCGAGCCGCTTCATGACCCGATGGGAGTAGGTCGCGATGCCGGTCGCGATCGCGAGGCCGCCCGCGAGGAAGAGCATCTCGACGCTCGAGGCGCGGAGCGGGCCGAGAGCGACCTCCGCCGGGAACGGCGAGACGCGGACGAAGACCCCCATCACGTTCGCGATGTTGTTCTGCCCGAGGCTGAAGGCGCCGAAAGCCCCGACCGCCAGGAGCCCGGCGCGCGTCCAGGCATCGACCTCGAGGAGGTGTATCCGCATGTGCGGCATCGCCGCCCGCGCCGCGACGAAGAGGGCGGCCGCGAGGGATGCCGAAAGGAGCGGGCAGAGGAGCCACGAGGAGACGATCCGCCAGAGGACGTCGGGATCCGTCGGGTGCCCGGTGTAGAGGTTCCATCCCAAGATCGCGCCGACGATCGCCTGCGTCGTCGAGACCGGCAGGCCGATTCGTTTCAGCAGGAGGAGGACGGCGAGGCCGGCCGAAAGGGCGACCGCGAAGGCCCCGGCCGGAGCGTCGATCGCCCCGAGCCTGCCGAGCGTCCCGGCCGCACCGGAGACGCCCGCCGCCGAGCCGAGGACGACGAAGAGACCGGCGACGAGGGCCGCCGTCCGGAAGCGGACCATCTTCGTGGCGACGGCCGTTCCGAAGACGTTCGCGGCGTCGTTCGCGCCGAGCGACCAGCCGAGGAAGAGGCCGCTCGAAAGGAAGAGCCAGCTCAACGCGCGGGGACCTCCGAGGGCTTCAGGAGGCCGAGCCGGCCACGGCGCTCGCCCCGGCGGCCGGCCGCGGCGTGGCGCTCACGGGGAGCTCGAAGACGTTTTGGACGACGAAGAGGCCCACGAGCGCGAACACGAGCGCGGCCGCCGGCGCCGCGACCCAGCCGATCGCGATCTGCCCGAGAGGCTTGAGCCGGATGCCGCTCCTCCTCACGAGGGAGATCCCGACGATCGCGCCGACGACGGCCTGGGTCGCCGAGACCGGGACGAGCGGCCAGCCGGGGAGCCCCGCCGCCTGGAGGAGGCGCTGGAGCGCGGGAGAGCCGAAGAGGAAGAGGACCAGGGCCGCCGCGAGGACGACGATGAGCCCGGCCAGCGGCGAGAGCGACGTCAGCCCCGATCCGAGCCGGACCATGACCCGGCCCGAGTAGGTCGCGATCCCCACGGCGATCGCGATCCCTCCGAGCAGGAAGAGCAGCTCGACGCTCGTGAACCGGAACGGACCGATCGCCGTCTCCGCGGGGAAGGGCGAGACCCGGACGAAGACGCCCATGACGTTCGCGATGTCGTTCAGCCCGAGGCTGAAGGCTCCGAAGGCTCCGGCCACGAGGAGGGCCGTGCGGGTCCAGGCGTCCACCTCGAGGAGATGGACCCGTCGCCGCTGGAGGACTCGACGGGAGACGACGAAGAGGCCCGCGGCGATGAGACCCGAAAGGAGAGGACTGAGGAGCCACGACGAGAGGAGCTGCGTCAGCGTCCTCAGGTCCGTCGCCTTCCCGTTGAAGAGGTTCCAGCCGAGGATCGCGCCGACGATCGCCTGAGTGATCGAGACGGGGAGCCCCGACCGCGTCAGGAGGAGGACGACGGCCGCCGCCGCCGCGAGGGCGACCACGAATGCGCCCGCCGGGGCGTCGATGGAGCCGAGGCGGCCGAGCGTCTTCGAGGTCCCGTGAGCGCCGGCCCATGCCCCGATCACGACGAAGACTCCTCCGACGAGGGCCGCCGTGCGGAACTTCAGCATCCGCGTCGCGACGGCGGTCCCGAAGAGGTTCGCCGCGTCGTTGGCGCCGAGCGACCAGCCGAGGAAGAGGCCGCTCGTCAGGAAGAGCCAGGACATCCCTCCCGCCTCCCGCTCAGATCGTCCGCTTGATCGTGTAGATCGCGAGCCGGTCGGCGACGCCCTCCGCCCGGTCCGACAACGTCTCGACGTGGAGGCAGAAGTAGCGGAGGTGGATCTTCCGCGCGAGCTCGAGGTCCATCGCGAAGATCTTCCGCTTCAGCCCGTCCGCGAGGCGGTCCGCCTCCTTCTCGAAGAAGTAGACCTTGTGAATGTGGCTCCTGACCGCCGTGATCTCCCGGAAGAAGGCCCGGCAGGAGTCGACGAGGTGCTGCGTCGCCTGGACACAGGCCCGGGCCAGCGCGAGGTAGTCCGGGGCGAGCTCCTCCGGGATCTCCGGCCGCTCCACCTCGAACTGCCCGAGGGTCTGCTTGGCCTGGTCGATCACGTTGTCGAGGTTCTCGAGGAGGCCGAGGACGTCGCCCCGGTGGTCCGGGATGAGCGACTCGGCATACAGCCGCGTCTCGACCTCGCGCCGCAGCGCGTCCGCCTTCCCCTCGAAGACGCCGATCGCCTTCCGGCGCTCCTCGAAGCTCGGCTCGTCGTGTCGGAGGTAGTCGTCGACCCCCTTCTCGAAGACGAGACACCCCTCGCTCACGGCGTCGAGGAACTGGTCGATCTGCGCTTCCAGGGCGCGTGTCCGGCGAAAGAGGAGACTCACGTTGCACCTCCGGCGGGGACGGAGACGAAGAGGAGGTTCGCTCCGGCAAGGACCGTCTGGTCGGGTCGGGAAGCCGGTCCACGACGGTCCCCCTCGACGTCGGGCTCGTCGCCCTTCTCGCGGCCCGATCCTAGCGCCGGACCGGTCAGGACCGCGGCGAGGAGCAGGAGGAGGGCCACGACGACGAGGAGGAGCGGCGGGCGCCCGGACTCCGGCGTCCATTTCACGAGGGCCGGCCTCTCCGTTCGGCCGGCCGGGACGGAGCGGCGCACGTCAGCCCCGACGCCCGCGAGCGGGGATCGCCGCCCGACGCCCAGAGCACCGATCCGGCGCCCGCCGTTCTCTCTGGCTGAACATGTCGGCCTCCGACGCCCCTCGTCGAAAGAAGGGCGGGCGCGGACGACCCGCGCCCGCCTGAAGGAGGAGGGGCAGAGGGGCGACGAACCCCCTCCGCCGGTACGCGCCGATCAGCCGACCGGCAGACCGGCGAACCGCTTGAGCGCCTTGATGTAGTTCGTGTTCGGGAACCTGTCGAGGCCGAGCTTCCTCACCGTCGCGATCACGAGCGCGGGGTCTTCGTGCTCCACGGCGGCCGTTCGGATCGGCGTGCCGTCGAACGTCAGGTTCGCCAGCTCGACGATGCAGCCGTCGACGGTGAATCCGAACCGCTCCTTGCCGACGGCGATCGCCCGCAGCTTCCCGTGGGCGCCGACGACCTCGGCGAGGAACTCGTCGAGCGAGTAGCCCGCGCGGGCCAGCTCCGGGAGCGCGACGCCCCAGGCCGCGGCGACCTGGGAGAGGACCTCTTTCGTCAGAGGGAAGCCCGACTTCAGGACCGGGTTCCACTGCTCGAGCGTGTCGCCGTTGACGTTCTCGAGCTTCTTGATGTCCATCAGGCCATCGCGGATCTTGGTGTTGTTCGGGCTCTCGGCCGAGACGATGTACGTCTCGGCGCTCGAGCGCGCCTTCGCTTCGCCGTGGGACCGTATGTTCGACTCGGCCTCGCCGAAGCTCTCGCCGAAGGTCCTGTACTCCCAGCGGGGGATGATGACGGGGGCCGCGTTGCTCATGTCGATACTCCTGGCACGGGCGGTGGGAGGGCCCGACCGCGGGTTCTGTGACGGGCCGCCGGGAGGCGCTCCTTCGTGGAGCGCCTCCCGGCGGCCGGCCGGGCTACCTAGAAGGCGTACTGGACGCGGAACTGGAGGACGCTGAAGTCGTCGCCGGCGATGGCGCCGTAGAGCTTCTTCGGCTTGGCGTACTCGTCGTTGTCGACGATCGACCAGTCCAGCATCAGGCGGATGTTGAAGTTCGGGTAGTAGTTCAGCCCGAGGGTGTAGTTCTCGGCGCTGCCGCCCTTGATCGGGTCGACGGCGGTGAGGTCGTTGAGGTCCATCGTGCTGTAGCGGGCGGCGATCTCCCAGGCCCCGCCCTTCCCGGGAGACACCTTGTCGACGAGTCCCTCGTCGGCCGCGTACTTCCGCTTGCCGCCGAGGACGTACGAGACCTGGGCGTACCAGCCGTCGAAGTCGTGGTCGGAGAGGTCGACAGCGCCCGAGAGACGGTCGACGCTCGTCTTGTTGTACTCGGCCTGCCAGGCGAAGGCGTCCCAGACGCCCGCAAGCTCGAGCCCGTACTGCCGGACCTGGTCGACGTCCTCGAGGTCGCCCGTGTTCAGGTACTTCGCCTTCGCGATCTTCGAGACCTCCGGCCGGCTCGAGAACTCCACGACGTAGGCCGCCGGCGGCCGGGTGCTGCCGTCGCCGACCGCGGCGTCCGGCTGCCAGCCCGTCGCCGCCACGCCGACGTGGATCGCGCGGGTCTCCGCGGGCATGACCGGCGCCCACGTCCCGCGGGCCGCCCAGCCCCAGCCCTGGTCGAGGCCGCTCACGTCCTCGCCGATCCCCTGGGTGAAGAGGGTCGCCGCCGCGGAGAAGCGGTCCGCGCCGTAGAAGTAGCCGACGCCGAGCCGCCGCCCCGGGGCGAACGCGTCGACGTAGGCCCGCTCGACGAACCAGATGTCCTTCGACGAGACGAGCTGGTCGTAGCCATAGGGGATCTTGAACTGGCCGAGACGGATCGCGCTCTTGTCGATCCCCTCGTAGCCGACGTAGGCGTCCTTGATGTCGACCGCGTTGTCGGCGAAGTCGACGTCGAACTCGGCGGTCCAGTCCTTCGCGACCGTCGCCTTGAAGCCGATGCGGCCGCGGCGGAGGCCGAGGGCGTTCCCGTTCCGGTTCTCGTCCCCGGAGAAGAACACGCCGTCGAGCTGCGCACGGCCGGCGAGCCGGAACTTGTACGCGCCGTCGGCGCTCGCCCACTCGAGCTTGCCCTTGTCGCTCACGGAGCGGAGCGTCGTCCCCTTCGCGGAATTCGCCTTCGCCTCGGCGGCCGAGCGCTCCTTGTCCTTCTTGACGAGGCTCTCGACCCTCTTCTCGAGGTCGGCGATCCTCTCCGCGTCCGACTGCGCCAGGGCCGCGCCCGGAGCCGCGAGGAGGGCCACGAGGACCGGGATCCCGAACTGTCTCTTCATTGCGATCTCCTGCGTTTCTTCACGCCGCTGCCGTGGTCATTCGCCGATGTTCCGGGCGCCCGGCCAGCGGTAGGTGTAGGGGTTCCCCTTCTCGTCGAGGGGGCGCTTGTCGGCTTCCGTCACGACCGACGTCTCGAAGTCGAGGATCGCGTCGCCGATCGTCTTGATCGCGACGGCCCGGCCCTTGAAGCCCGGCGACGTGAGCTGGAGCTTCCCGTCCTTGCCGTAACCCTTGTAGTGCGTGAACCAGGTCTGGAGGATCGTCGTCACGCCGGGGAAGCGCTTGTCGAGGTCGGCGAGGCTGCTCACCTTCGCGAACGGCCCCGACTGCATGACGAGGAGGACCTTGTCGTCGATCTCGCCGTTGTCGAGGAGCGTCAGGATCCCGATGGGGCGTGCCTTGACGACGGAGCCGATCGGGACCGTCGGGCCGAGGACGCAGACGTCGAGCGGGTCGCCGTCGCCCCCCTTGCTCTTCGGGAGGAGGGACCGGGGAATCAGGCCGTAGTTGCACGGATACCCGAGGTACTGGACGAAGCGCGGCTTGCCGTTCTTCTGCTCGAGCTCGAGCATCCCCGTGTCCTTCGTCGTCTCGTACTTGGCGGTGGTCCCCGCCGGGATCTCTATGACGGCGTTGATCGTGCCGTCGAGGTTGATCGGGTCGAAGTCCGTCAGGAAGTTCGATTCGCCCCTGAGGACCGACACGTGCGGTGTGACGCCCTGGGCCGCGACGGCCGGGGCGAGCGCGGCGGCCACGAGGACGAGCGCCAGCGAGAGCGCGGCGAACGGGGTCTTCTTCATGGTCTATCGGCTCCTTGTCCTGTCTCTGCTCGTCGCCGGGCCTCAGGACGGATCGTCGTTGTGCGCCGCCTTGGCCTTCTTCTTCTCCGGGGCGGCGCACAACGACGATCCGTCCTGAGG
>CAZWRQ010000012.1:0-35436 GCA_964636395.1 uncultured Holophagales bacterium | reverse complement strand
CCGTCTCCTCGTACGCCTGGGTCGACCGGGCCGCCGGCGTCGCGCAGATCCCCGTCTCGCGGGCGATCGAGATCGTCGCGGAGCGCGGCCTGCCCGTCCCTCCGCCGCTCCCCGAGGCCGGCCCCGCGCCCGCCACAGGAGGATCGAAGTGAACCGCTCCGGCCGCCCCGCCGTCGCCGCGGCGCCCCTGCTCGGCCTCCTCGCCCTCCTCGCGTCGGCCCCCGCCGGCGCGCAGCCGATGATGCCCTCCCCGGCGCGCGAGGTCGGATGGGAGCAGAACATGGGGGCGCAGCTCCCGCTCGACGCGAAGTTCACCGACGAGAACGGCAAGGCCGTCCGCCTCGGCGACTACTTCGGGAAGCGCCCGGTCATCCTCTCCCTCGCCTACTACGAGTGCCCGATGCTCTGCGGCATCGCGCTCGAGGGGCTCGCGCGGAGCCTCAAGGGCTTCACGCTCGCGCCCGGGGCCGACTTCGAGGTCGTCACGCTCAGCTTCAGCCCGGTCGAAGAGCCGCCTCTCGCGCGCGGGAAGAAGACGAACCTCCTCGATCTCTACGGCCGGAAGGCCGAGGGCGAGGCGGGCTGGCATTTCCTGACCGGAGACGAGGCCCAGATCCGCCGCGTCACCGAGGCCGTCGGATTCCGGTACCGCTGGGACGAGCTCCAGAAGCAGTACGCCCACGCGACCGGGATCGTCGTCGTGACCCCCGAGGGGGTCGTCTCCCGCTACTTCTTCGGCGTCGAGTACGCCCCGAAGGAGCTCCGCCTCGGCCTCTCCGAGGCGTCCGAGGGGAAGGTGGGCGGCGTCGCGGCGCAGCTCCTCCTCCTCTGCTTCGAGTACAACCCCGCCCTCGGCAAGTACACCGCGACGACGATGACCGCCCTCCGGATCGCCGGCGGGCTCCTCGTCCTCGCCTTCGGCGTCTTCCTCGCGGTCTCGCTGGGACGCGAGCGCCGGAGAGACGCCCGGGCCGGAGCGAACGCCTGAACATGCTGCCGAACGCGCCCGTCTTCCCGCCGGTCTCCTCGACCCTCGCCTCGAAGGTCGACACCCTCTTCTTCTTCACGCTCGGCGTGTCGGTCCTCTTCTCCGTCGCGATCGTCGCGACGATCGCGGCCTTCATCGTCCGCTATCGCCGCCGCCGCGCCGACGAGTCGGGCCAGGAGATCAAGGGGAACACCCTCCTCCTCGAGCTCGCCTGGTCGATCGTCCCGCTCGGCCTCGTCATGGTCAGCTTCTTCTGGGGCGCCTCGATCTTCTTCGAGTCGGCCCGCCCGCCCGCCGACGCCTGGTCCTTCCACGTCTACGGCAAGCAGTGGATGTGGAAAATCGAGCACCCCGAGGGGAAGCGCGAGATCAACGAGTTCCACGTCCCGGTGAACCAGGCCGTGAAGCTGACGATGACCTCCGAGGACGTCATCCACAACTTCTCCGTTCCGGCGTTCCGGCTGAAGATGGACGTCCTGCCGGGCCGCTACACGACCGCCTGGTTCCGGGCGACGAAGACCGGCACGTACCACATCTTCTGCGACCAGTACTGCGGCGTCGACCACTCCAAGATGGTCGGGAGGATCCACGTGATGGAGCCGCAGGACTACAAGCGCTGGCTCGTCTCCGGGGCTTCGGCCGGCGGCGCCGTCGCGAGCGGTGAGGAGCTCTTCGTCGCGAAGGCGTGCAACACCTGCCACCGCCCCGACAGCTCCGCCCGCGCGCCCGTCCTCGACGGCCTCTTCGGGAAGCAGGTCGCGCTCGTGGGCGGCCGGACCGTCACCGTCGACGAGAGCTACGTGAGGGAGTCGATCCTCTCCCCCGCGTCGAAGGTCGTCCAGGGGTACCAGCCGATCATGCCGACGTTCCAGGGGCAGATCTCCGAAGAGGAGGTCGTCCAGCTCATCAAGTACATCCGGGACCTCCCGCCCGCCGCCGCCACCGGCGCGCCGGTCGCCGCTCCCGCCGGAGGACAGCCGTGACCGCTCCCGCGACCGCCGCCCCGAACGCGCTCCCGAGCTACCTCGAGGCCGCGCACGGCCCGAAGTCGTGGCTCCTGACGAGGGACCACAAGAGGATCGGCATCCTCTACCTCGTCGCTATCTCCGTCTTCTTCGTCCTCGGCGGACTGATGGCCGTGCTCATCCGGGCCGAGCTCGCGACGCCGCAGGGGGACATGTTCTCCTCCGACGTCTACAACCGGCTCTTCACGATGCACGGCATCCTGATGATCTTCTTCTTCCTGATCCCGTCGATCCCGGCGGTGCTCGGGAACTTCCTCCTGCCGATCATGATCGGCGCGAAGGACCTCGCGTTCCCGCGGCTCAACCTGGCGAGCTGGTACCTCTACATGATCGGCGGGCTGATGACGTTCGTCTCCCTCCTGACGGGCGGCATCGACACCGGCTGGACGTTCTACACGCCGATGTCGACGACGTTCGCGCAGGGGCAGGTCCTCGTCACGGCGGTCGGCATCTTCGTCGCCGGCTTCTCGTCGATCCTGACGGGCCTGAACTTCATCGTCACGATCCACCGGATGCGGGCGCCGGGAATGACCTGGTTCCGCCTCCCCCTTTTCGTCTGGGCCCACTACGCCACGAGCATCATCCAGATCCTCGGGACGCCCGTCATCGCCATCACGATCCTCCTCGTCGGCGCCGAGCGTCTCTTCCACATCGGCGTCTTCGACCCGAGGTACGGCGGCGACCCGGTCCTCTTCCAGCACCTGTTCTGGTTCTACTCGCACCCCGCCGTCTACATCATGATCCTGCCGGCGATGGGCGTGATGAGCGAGCTCGTCACCGCGTTCTCGCGCAAGCGGGTCTTCGGGTACCACTTCGTCGCGTTCTCGAGCCTCTTCATCGCCGTCATCGGCTTCCTCGTCTGGGGCCACCACATGTACGTCTCCGGGCAGTCCGTCGTGGCCGGGGCGATCTTCTCGTTCCTGACGATGCTCGTGGCGATCCCCTCGGCGGTGAAGGTCTTCAACTGGACGGCCACGCTCTACAAGGGCTCGATCTCGCTCCAGACGCCGATGCTCTACGCGCTCGGCTTCATCGGGGTCTTCCTGATCGGCGGCCTGACGGGCGTCATGCTCGGGACGCTCGGGATCGACATCCACGTTCACGACACCTACTTCATCGTCGCCCACTTCCACTACGTCATGGTCGGCAGCGCGATCATGGGATACCTCGGCGGTCTCCACTTCTGGTGGCCGAAGATCACCGGCCGGATGTACGACGAGTTCTGGTCGAAGGTCGGCGCGCTCCTGATTTTCGTCGGCTTCAACACGACCTTCTTCCCGCAGTTCATCCTCGGCTACCTCGGGATGCCGCGCCGCTACCACATGTACCCGGCGGAGTTCCAGACGTGGAACGTCCTCTCCTCCGCCGGCGCGACGATCCTCGGGTTCGGCTACCTCCTCCCCGTGATCTACCTCCTCTGGTCGCTGAAGTTCGGGGCGAAGGCGCCCGCGAACCCCTGGGGCGCGAAGGGGCTCGAGTGGGAGACCGCCTCCCCGCCTCCCGTCGAGAACTTCGCGGCGCCGCCGGTCGTGACCGAGGAGGCGTACGCGTACGAGACCTCCGTCCCGGCCAAGGAGGTGACCGTTGGCGTCTGAGGCCCGCCCCGCCCCCCTCGCCCACCACTTCGACGACTACGACCAGCAGCGCGAGTCGGCCACGCTCGGAATGTGGCTGTTCCTCGCGCAGGAGGTCATGTTCTTCGGCGGGCTCTTCCTCGCCTACACCGTCTACCGCTGGAAGTACCCGGCCTGGTTCGCCCTCGGCTCGAACCAGCTCGACGTCCCGCTCGGCCTCGCGAACACGATCGTCCTGATCGGGAGCTCCCTGACGATGGTCCTCGCGGTCCGGGCCGCCCAGCTCGGCCGCGCGCGGCAGATCGCCGGCTGGCTCGGCGCGACGATGGCGCTCGGGACGGCCTTCCTCGTCGTCAAGGGGTTCGAGTACCACCACAAGTGGACCCACCACCTGATCCCGGGCCCCGGCTTCCACATCGAGGGGACGACCGACCCGGCCGCGCAGACCTTCTTCGTCCTCTACTTCTGCATGACGGGGCTCCACGCCCTCCACATGATCGTCGGCCTCGGCCTCCTCGCGTTCCTCGTCCCGAAGGCGCTCCGCGGCGACTTCTCGGCCGAGAACCATAACTGGGTCGAGGGGGTCGGCCTCTACTGGCACTTCGTCGACGTGATCTGGATCTTCCTCTTCCCGCTCCTCTACCTCCTGGGGCGGCACCACGCCTGAGGCCGACGGAGAAGCCATGTCGACCGTCCACGTCACTCCCGTCCGCACCTACCTCCTCGTCTTCTTCGGGCTCATGGCGCTGACCTTCCTGACCGTGGGGGCCGCGCACGTGAACATCGCCGATCACCTCCCCGGGCAGGTCACCGACGCGATCAACGACGCCGTCGCGATGGCGATCGCCGTGACGAAGGCGACGCTCGTCGTCCTCTTCTTCATGCACGTCTGGCACTCGGCGCGCCTGAACAAGATCGTCGTCTGGGTCTCGCTCTTCTTCATCCTGATCCTCTTCGCCTTCTCGCTCGCCGACTACTTCAGCCGCGGCTGGCTCGGGGTCCCCGGGAAGTAGCCGGGACCCGGGCCCCGAGAAGCGAGAGGCCCCGGCGTCGCCGGGGCCTCTCGCCGTTTCGGAGGACGGGCGCTCGCCCGCGGCCCGCTACGGCTTCGCGTCGGCCAGGGCGATCGCCGCCCCGAAGACCGTGCGCGCCCCCGACTCCATCGTCTTGGGCGTGACGAAATAGACCGTGTCGTCCGGCGTGTGGTAGCCGTGGTGGTCGCCCCCCATCGCGAAGAGCGAGACGGCGTGGATCCCCTTCTCGAAGAACGGCGCGTGGTCGGCTCGCCCCTCGCCGCGGATCTTCCCCGACTTCAGGGCGAACCCGGGGGCGAGGCGGTCGCGGGCCCCCTCCATCGCCGCACGGATCGCGGGGAAGTTCTCCCCGCCGGCGACGAAGAGGCCGTTGCCCGCGCCGAGCATGTCCATGTTCAGGACCGCGACGCATTTCTCGAGCCCCTTCGGAGGGTGGCTCGCGAAGTGCTCCGCGCCGAGGAGCCCGAGCTCCTCGGCCGCGAAGAAGACGAAGGCGATCGTCCGCCGGGGGCGGGCCTTCAGCGTCGCGGCGGCGCGCGCGACCTCGAGGAGGCTCGCGGAACCGGACGCGTTGTCGTCGGCCCCGGGGTTGAGGCGGGGCCAGTCGCCGATGTGGTCGAGGTGCGCTCCGACGACGACGTACTCCCCCCTCACCGACGGGTCGGAGCCGGGAAGGATCGCGACGACGTTGTGCGTCGTCACCTCGCGCCAGGGGCGCGTCTTCACCGCGAAGCGGACCCGGCTCCCGGTCTCGAAGGTCGCGACCGCCCCCTTCGAGAGGACCTTGCGGAGCTCGGCGACGGTCAGCTTCCTCCCGGCGAGGAGCCGGTCGGCGAACGCCTCGCTCACCATCGCCTCGGGGAGGTCGCGGCTGATGCCGACGCTCGTCGAGGTGACGGGGCTGTCGATCAGGAGGAGCCCTGCCGCTCCCTTCCGTGCCGCCGCCTTCGTCCGGGCGACGGTGGAGCGGTGGTCCTTCCACTCGCGCCCTTCGGGCTCGCCCCGGAGGACCAGGACGACCTTCCCCTTCACGTCGACGCCGGCGTAGTCGTCGCGCCCCTCGGCCGCGGCGTCGAAGCCGTAGCCGACGAAGACGACCTCGGCCGAGACGTCGCCGGAGCCGCCGTTCACCATCGGCGACCAGTCCTTCAGGATCTCCGCCTCGTACGGCTTGCCGTCCTTCTCCCCCTCGGCGGGGAGGAGCGTCAGGCTCGCGGACTCGACTCCGGCCAGGCCGTGCGTGAAGGCCTGCCGGTAGTCGGGAAGGTCCGCGAGCGGGCGGAGGCCCGCCTTGCGGAGCTCGGAGACGACGTGGTCGACCGCCTTCCCATAGCCCTCCGTCCCGCTGAGCCGCCCGGCCATCCCGGGCGCGGCGAGGACCTCGACCGTCGCGAACGCCGACGCGGCCGTGATCCGAGCGGAGGCCGAGGCGACCTCGGCCTCCGTCGGACCGGAGGCCCGCGAAACCCCGGAGACGACGAGCGACGCGCCGACGAGAAGCGGGAGGAGCGCGTGGCGTCCCCCCACGACCCGCCGTTCGGTCACTTCTTCACCTCGGCGGGCGCGGCGGCGGCCGGGGCCTTCCCCTTCAGCGCGGCCAGGACCTCCGCCTCCTTCTCGGCGGAGAGGCCGGCCCGCGCCTTCGCGCGCCGCTCCTCCGGGAGCGAGTCCCACCAGTGGAGGGTGGATGCGATCGTTTCCGGGAGCGGCCGGAACGTCAGTCCGGCCTTCAGCGCGCGGGCGATCGAGACGTCCCCGATCCCGGCCTCGGGGCCCTCGGTGGAGACCCAGATCGGGAAGTCGGCCTCGGGCGTCAGGCCGAGCTCCTTCAGCTTCGCCTCGGGCGCCCAGGTGAACGTCGCGTTCGACTTCGTTTCCTTCCGGCAGGCATCGAGGAAGGTCTTCATCGTGAGCCGCTCCTTCGGCCCGGTCGCGTTGAAGACGCCGTTCGTCCCGGAGTCGACCATCCGGACGATCCAGTCGCCCAGGTCGCGGACGTCGATGAACTGGAGCGGGTCTTTCGGCTTCCCGGCGACGAGGACCTCGCCCCCCTTCCGAACGCGAACGGGCCAGTAGGTGAAGCGGTCGCTCCCGTCCCGGTCCCCGACGATGTAGCCGGGCCTCACGTTGAGGGCCTTCCCCGGCATCGCCTTCTCGGCCGCCTCCTCGCAGAGGAGCTTCAGCGCGCCGTAGTTCCCGCCTGTGATGTCCTTGATCGCGTCGACGTCCGTCCCCGCCGCGAGGCGCGCGACGGCCGCGGTCTCGTCCATGCCGGCCTTCATCGGCGCGTCGTAGACCGAGATCGAGGAGATGAAGACGTACTGGCCGACGTTCCCCGAAAGGACCTCCGCGGCGGCACGGACCTGCCGCGGGAAGTACCCGGACGTGTCGATCACGGAGTCCCACTTCTGCCCGGCGAGCTTCTTCACGTCCTCGGCGACGTTCCGGTCCCCGTGGATCTCCTCGAGGGGGCGTCCTTTGAAGAGGCCGGGGTTCGACTTGCCCCGGTTGAAGAGGGTCAGCTCCCACCCCTTCGCCAGGGCGGCCTCCACGATGGCGACCCCGAGGAAGCGGGTCCCTCCGAGGATGAGGACCTTCTTCTTCGCGGGCGCGGCCTCTGCGGCGCGGGCCCAGCGCGGAATGGCCAGGACGGCCCCGGACGTCGCGGCCAGGGCGAGGAGATCTCTGCGGCTGAGACGGTCTTTCATCGTTGCTCCTCCACGGGCATCACCGAGGGTACGGCAGAGGAGCGCCCGGGTTTCAGCCGGAACGGTCCGAACGCCGAGTCCTCTTCCGACTCGGCCCGGTGCCGGGCGTCAGACGCCTTCCGCAAGCTCGGCTGCGAACTCCACCGCCGAGAGGACCCGCACGGTGGTGCCCGGGCCGCCGCGAAAGTGACGAACGTTGTCGGTGACGATCACGCCCGATCCGGACCGGCGGGCGATCTCGGCGATGTGGGCGTCGTAGAGGCGTCCCCCCGCGACCCTCTCGGCGACAGCCGACCTGAGAAACGAGAGGCGCCCGTCCGCCGGCAGATCCACGACCTCGACTCGCCCGAGGATTTCCTCCTCGAGGAGTCGCAGAGCATTCGCGGGTGACAGGCGGAGCTCCTCCGGCAGCCTCGTCGCGACGGCGTAGTACTCGAGACAGCAGTGCCACGCCGTCCTCACCTTGCTGAGCCGACCCTCGGCGACGGCGTCCATCACCGCCTGCGCCGGGCGACTCGCGGGCCCCACGTCGATCGTTCCTCCCAGGAGAATGCTCGTGTCGAGGAAGGCGCCCGTCAGCCGGGCCACCGGTTGCGCTCCTCCTCGACCAGCGCCGCCAGGTCGACAGCCGGAAGCGCCCGTGCCCGGACCGTCGGCCGCGCCACGAGCCGCCGGCCCACCCGGACGAGCTTCGGTCCTGGAACCCTCCTCACGAGGCGAACCGAGACGTCGTCGACCAGGATCTCGACTTCGGTTCCGGGCGTCAGGCCGGCGCGCGCGCGGACGGACGCGGGGATGACGATCCGTCCTGCCTTGTCGATGGCTGCTTTCATGCCATCAGTATGCCATCACGATGTCACGCTCGCCTTCCCCGCCTCACTCTGCGACTCCGCTCGAAGTCAGTCTCCCTTCACCGTCAGCACGGCCCCGCTCGAGTACGCGTTGAACTCCGGGGCGTACATCGACTGGACCGTCGCCGGGCCGACCCGGAACGTCCCGGCCATGTTCGCGCGGAGGCGGTACTTGAACGTGTACTCGCCCACCGGGAGCTGCTCGAAGAAGAAGTTCGTCCCGCTGTCGCGGACCTCCTCGTACCAGACGATCCCGAGGTCCCACTTGTAGCGGCTGACGGTCGTCTCCGGCTCGAAGCCGGCGCCGCGCGGGTCGCGCAGGTGGACGTACTCGGCGGCGTGCCTGGTCCGGAGCGAGATCTGCACCTCCACCTGGTCGCCCGGCTTCAGGACCGTTCCGTCGGCGATCGGCTTCAGAACCCACTCCTTGCCGGTGTTCTCCCTGAGGAAGTAGCGGCGCGAGACGTTGAAGAAGTCGCCGCGATCCTCCTCGGGGAGCTTCTCGGTCGAGAAGTGCCACGCGGCCGAGGCGAACGCGAAGCCCTTGCCTCCCTTCTCGACGGCGACCGTGGAGGTCGTCTTCGGGTCGACCTGCGGGCCGGGGACGACGACCTGGTTCTTCTTCCCGGTGTACCTGTCCGGCTCGAACGTGAACGTCGTCTCCCGCCCGCCGACCGCCACCTTCATCGTCTCGCGCGCCCCGAGGGCACCTTCGGCCTTCAGGTAGTGGACGAGCGAGTAGAGGACCTCGGCCGTCGCCCGGGTCGACTTCCACTGGTTCAGCTTCTTGTTCAGGAAGAGCCATTGGACGAGGCCGTCGCGCCGCGAGTCCTTCGGGGTCAGCTCCGTGAGCGTCCGGAGCGCGAACGCGTGGGTCTCGATCGTGTCGTTGTACCAGAGCCAGGAGCGGTCCTCCTGCGCCCAGAACGTCCCGAGCTCCTCGGTCGTCTTCGCCGAGTCCATGACGCTCGCGAAGACGAGCTGGGCGTCCTTCAGCCGGTTCGCCCGCTTCAGCGTCAGCGCGAGGTAGCCCTTGAGGTAGGGCGAGTGCTCCTTCCAGTGCTTGAAGGAGAACGCGAGGATCTCCTTGCGCTCCGCGGGCGTGAGGCCGTTCTCGGACCAGGATTCGTCGGGGAAGCTGCTCGCGACGTAGTTGAGGAACGTCAGGAACTCCCAGCAGCAGTCCTTCGACATCAGGGCGCGCAGGTCGTCGCGGTAGTACTTCGCCGCGTAGCCCCACGCCCGCTGGACCATCTCCTTCGGGACCTCGACGCCGAACTCCGTCGCCTTCGCCAGGCCGTGGAGGATGTAGACGGTCATGTAGGGGGACGGCGGGCCGCCCGGCCACCAGGGGAAGCCGCCGATCGAGGTCTGGGCCTTCGCCAGCTTCGCGAGGGCCGCCTCCCGCTCCGCCTTCGCGACGCGCGGGTCGAGGACCTTCGCGAGGCCTTCGCCGGCGTCCCGGCCTCCGCGGGCGTCGACGAGCCACGGGCTCTCCTCGAGCGTCATCTTCCGGTTCGGGTCGGCCGCGTCCCACGTCTCGAGGCGGACGTCCCTCTTCGAGAGCTCCTTCGCCATCGCCGCGACCGAGGGGTACTGCTCGAACATCGAGGAGACGATGCCGGTCGAGACGAAGCGGTTGAGCGTCTGCTCGGTGCACTCGTAGGGGTAGTTCACGAGGTACGGGAGCGCGTCGAGGACGGCGTAGAAGAGCTGGGCGTCGACGGTGACGACCATCTGCTCGTTGAGGAGCGTCGGGTCTCCCCCCTTCGCCAGGTCCTCGAAGCGCATCTCCTTCCGCTGCCCCTCGCGGAGCGTGACGAAGCGCGACTGGACGAGGTGCATCCGGCTCGGGAGGACCGGCAGCGGCCGGAGCTCGCCGTCGGAGAGGTTCCCGGACGTGGCCGTCACCTTGAACGCGACCGTTCGGACGCCGGGAGGCGCGATCAGGTGGAACGTCTCGTTCACCCCGCCGCCGGCCGGGACCGCGACCGCCCGGCGCGCGTCGGCGACCGGGAGGCCGAAGCGGGCCGTGAGGTCCTCGTTCGTTTCCGGGTCGAGGACCTGGAGGGCGAGGTTGCCCTTCAGCTCCCCTTCGGACGCGTTGTTTACGACGACCTTCAGCTCGGCCCGGTCCCCTTCGCGCAGGAAGCGCGGGACGTAGGGGCGGACCATGAGCTCCTTCACGCTCTTCGTCTCGCGCTTGAGCGACGCGCCGCGGAGGTCCTTCGTCACGGCGTGGAGCCAGACGTTCCACGACGTCACGGAATCGGGGACGGTAAACTCGATCGACGCCGAGCCGTCGGCCCCGGTCAGGAGCTGCGGGGTCCAGAACGCCGTCTCGGCGAAGTTGCTCCGCAGCGCGGGCGCTTCGGCCGACGGCGCCACGCCGGCCTCCGCCCGCGCCTCGTTCCCCGCGGCGTCCTCCGCCTTCATCTCGACCGCCTTCGCCATCTGCGGGGCCGCGGCAGGCGCGGGCATCGGCGCGCCGTCCCGCTCCACGGCTGCCTCGGACACCATCGTCACGCCGAGACCGCCGCGCATCGCGTAGCGCTTGCGGGCCCCCGGCCCGCCGATGCCGTAGCGGTCCAGCTCCAGCAGTCGGTCGGGCGCGAACGACGGGCCGGACGGCGTCGACGCGAACTGCCCGCGGACCCACTGGGCCCGGGCCGCGCCGAGGGTCGCCCTCGTCCAGGCCGTCCCCGTCCGGGAGGGATAGAGGGAGAGGATCGACGGCGGGTGGTGGGGAGCGAAGACGTCGAGGCTCCGGTCGTACATGTACCCGAGGAGCTCGGCCGCGCCCGCCTCCACGGGCTTCCCGGAAGGCGACGTCACCTTCACGCGCCACGTCTCGCGCGTCCCCGGACGAATCCGGTCGCGGAACGTCGCGAACTCCAGCTTCAGCTCGCGGTCGTCCCACGGGACGAAGACCGAGGCCGCCTGGCTCATCCACTGGTGGTCCCGAAGGGCCGTGAGCGTGACGCCGAAGCCCCCGCGGTCGGCCTCCGTCACCGGGAGCTCGATGACGGTCGGGTCCTTTCCCGCCGTCAGGGTCGTGCGGGAGAGGAGCTTCCCTGCGCGGAACCGCTCGAGGAGCATCTCCTGCCCCGGGAGCCCCGACGCCGCGAGGAGGCGCGCCGTCCCGCCGACCGCGACCGAGCCCGACTCCGCGGCGAGGACGAGGGGGACCGGCGGCGACGCCTTCCCGCCGGCCACGATCACGTCGCGGGAGGTCTCGTACTTCGCTCCGAAGTCGTCGACGGTCTCGTAGCGGATCCGCCACGCCCCCGCCGGCAGGGTGCCGAGGTCGAGAGCGGCGACGCCGTCGGCGCCGTGCCGTGCCTCTCCGCGCGCCTTCTCGGCGCCGTCGGGGAGGTCGCGAAGGACCGCCTCCACCCGGAACGCCGTGTCCCAGCGCGGGCGGAGCGCGTCTCCGGGTGTCCGGACGGACGCTCCCTCCCCTTCCTCCGCCTGCTCGACGCGGCGCGGGAGGTCGGCCGGGAGCGGAGTCTCGGCCGGCGGGGCGAGCGCGATCAGCCGCCACGTCCCGTTCCCGGGGCGAGGCGCGCCGTCGAGGTTCGTCCGCGTGATCCTTGCCGACATCGCCTCCCCGGCCCGGCCGAATCCCGACGGGAACTTGACGTCGGCCTCGACGGAGACGAAGCCGAGCCGGACGGCGCGGGTCGCGCTCCGGGTCTCGCCTCCTTCGTCGAGGACGTCGGCCTGGACGACGTAGCGCCAGGTGGTCTCCTTCGAATCCGCCTTCGACTCGTCCGCTTCCGGCGTGAAGGAGACCCGGAACGTCCCCTCCGCGTCGAGCGTCGTCTCGCCCGCGGCGACGACCTGCGGCTTCGCGACGGAGCCGAAGCCCCAGAAAGCCCACCACCAGGGTCGGAGCGTCTCGCGCGTGACGCGCCACTTCACGGAGCCGTTCGTGACGGGGAGGCCGAAGTAGTACCGCGCCTCGCCGACGAGCGACGCCTTCCGGTTGAGGCGCATCGGCTCCTTCGGCTCGAGGAACGTCGCCTCGAACGTCGGCCGCTTGTACTCCTCGACCCGCACGGAGGTGCTCCCGGAGAGGGAGCTCTCGAGGCGCCAGGCTCCGAGGAGGCGTCCCGTGGGGACGACCATCTCCCCGGCCGCGGTGCCGAAGTCGTTCGTCGAGACGGTCCGCGTCTCGACCCGCTCGCCGTTCGGGTCGACGAGCCAGATCGTCACCGGCGTCCGGTCCGCGACGCGGAATCGGGCGTCCGCGGTGGTTCCGCGGTAGGCGAGGACCTTCCAGTGGAGCGTCTGCCCCGGCCGGTAGATGCTCCGGTCGGTGTAGAGGAGCGAGTCGCTCCGGAGCCCCGGCTTCGACTCGCGATGGAAGCCGACCTGCTGGCCGTCGAACGTGAGGTCCCGGCCCTTCTTCGCGAGGAGGTGGAACGCGCCGCCCCGCTCCCGCAGGGCGAACGAGACGCGCCCGTCGGAGTCCGAGGTCTTCGTCTCGTCGCGCCGGTGTCCCTCGCGCCAGTCGAACCGCCAGAGCGTCACCTCGGCCCCGGCGACGGCCCGCCCCGTCGCTCCCGAGAGGACGCGCGCCGTCACGGCGCCCGACTCCGGCTCGGGCCGCACCGCGAGGACGAGGTCGGAGACGAAGAGGTTCGTCCCGACGACGACGTTGTCCGACTCGCGGAAGTCCTTCCGGGCCGAGGCGAGGAGGACGTAGAGCCCCGGCTCGCGAAGGGGCGGCGTCACGAACGTCCGGTGGGTCTCGAAATCGGGGGTCTTCGGGAGGGCGGCCGCCCACTCGGCCGCCGGCGTCCCGCCGACGAGCTTCCGCATGTCTTCCGAGGAAGGGAGCGCCGACCAGTCCTTCGACGCCGCGATCCACTTCTCGGCGTCGACGCGGAAGGCCCGGAAATGGAGCGCCTCGAGGTTCCGGTGGGAGACCTCGACGGAGCGCCTCCCCGAGCCGTCGACCGCCATTGCCTGAAGCGCGTACTCGGGCGATTCGATCGCCTTCACGATCGCGAGGCACCTCGCCCCGCCGGGGGAGGTCGGGTAGGCCGCGCGTCCCTCTTCCGCCGCGCTGCGGGCGGCGACGAGGCGGTTCGGACGCGCGCCGTTCCGGTGGAGCTCGGCGACCTCCGCCTTCCCCATCGCCCACCACGGATCGGAACGGAACGCGACGAGGCGCCCCTCGAGGTCCTTACGGATCCGCTCCCGGTCGCGCTCCTCGGTGAACGACGCCGCGAGCCTCCGCACCCTCTCGAGGCGCGCCTCGAGCCGCGCCCCCGTCCGCCCCGCCGACGCGTGCCACGCTTCGAGGTCGGTGAGGACGGCCCCGATCCGCACGAGCGGGTGGACCTCCGGAGAGGCGAGGTCCGTCTTCGCCTCGCGCCGGGCGTCTCCCGCGAGGAGCGCGCCCAGGTCGAGCCGCCAGACTTCGTTCGACTGCTCCGGCGTCCAGCCGGCGGTGTCGGCGAGGAGGTCGACGAGGAGGTAGCTCGCCGCGTCGCGGAGCGTCCCGCGGATCTCCTTCGGGTAGTCGTTCGGCGTGAGGACGAGCGCCGCCGCCGCGACCGGCTCCTTCCCGAGCTCCGTGCGCATGGCCCAGACGTCGAGCGCCGCCTTCAGCGCCTCGGCCAGGATCTGCTCCCGCGTCCAGGCCTTCAGGTCGACCTCTCCCTTCGTGTCGACCTTCTCGCGCTGGCCGATCTCCCACGAGTAGGCCCGCTGGTAGGTGACGAGCGAGTGGCCGTAGAGGAGCGAGAGCTGCGCCCGGTGGAGCGGCCCGGCCGGCCACGGCTCCTCGCGCAGGCGCCTCACGGCCGTCTCGTAGCCGTGGAGGCCGATCCGGAGCTGCGTGACCTTCACGAGCCCTTTCGTCCACTCCGGCTCGTCCTTCGCCGCCTTCGCGGCTGCCAGGAGCGCCTCCGCGGCCTTCGCCGCCTCTTCGAACTTCTGTTCGTTCACGAGACGGTCGACCTCTTTCCAGGTGGCAGTGGCCTTCGGCACGGGCTTCACTCCCTTCGCGGCTCCCGGCTTGACGCCGAGCGCGACCGCGCCTCCGGCAAGGAGAACGACGACGGCGGACAGGACGATTACGGACCGGACGCGCGGCTCTGTCGTCATAGCGAGAGCTTAGACCGCCTCGCCCCCCGTTAGTTCCCCCGAAACAGGCCCCGAAACGGTGCCTCCCCGCATCGGTGCCAGGCGTGAATTCGTGTATTACTTCGCGGATCGACGACGGTGAGCGAGGAGCCAGTCCCAGAGGGACGAATCGGAGTAGGCCGACGTCCACGAGTCATGGTCCGCCTCCGGGAAGACGACGAGCTCCGCCGTGCCGCCGCACCGCCGGACCGCTTCCACGACCCTCTCCGACTCGGAGAGCGGGACGACGTCGTCCTTCGCGCCGTGGAAGGCCCGGACCGGCACGCCCTTCAGGCCGCAGGCGCGGTCGGGAATCGCGCCTCCGCAGACGGGTGCGATCGCGGCGAAACGGCCCGGGTGAGACATCGCGAGGTCCCACGTCCCGCGTCCCCCCATCGAGAGCCCCGTGACGTAGACGCGCTCCGCGTCGACGCGCAGCCGCCCCGTGACCTCGTCGAGGAGAGCGGCGAGGGCGTCGGCCCGCCAGCGCTCCCCCTCCGGGCACTGCGGCGCGACGACGACGAACGGCAGCCCTCCGCCCGCGGCGAGGAGCTTCGGGGGGCCGTGGCGCTTCACGAGATCGAGGTCGTCTCCCCTCTCACCCGAACCGTGCAGAAAGAGGAGCAGCGGCCATCGGCTCGCGGGGTCGCGCACGTATCCCTCCGGGAGGTAGAGGAGGTACCGGTACGCGACCCGGTAGGAGACCGTCCCTTCGAAGCGCCGGGCGCTGAGCCCCGCCGCGGGCGTCGGCTCGAGAGTCCCGCACGCAGCGGCCAGCGAGGCTCCGACGAGCGAGAGGAGGCCGGAGAGTCGTCGCGGCGGCTTCACGCGCTCATTCTGCCGCGCAACTCGACCGGCCGCGCGCGGCCTCTCAGGAAAGCCGGAATGCGGCCGCGGCCAGGACGGGGCCGTTCTTCTCGGCCCGCGCCGCGAGCGTCCGAACGGTCGCGGCCCAGCCCCGTCCCCGCGGAATCGTCGGGCTCCAGTCGTCGACGGAGATTCCGCGCAGGCTCGCACGGCCGCGCAGGAGGAGCTCGGCCCACTCGGGGCGCGACTGGCCCGAGAGGTCGACGGCGGAGGCGGCGAAGCCTCCCTCCCTGCGGTGGAGGAAGAGGACTCCCTCCCCCGCGGCCCCGCTCTTCTCGAGCTTCACGAGGGCCGCCCGCCCGCGCGGGCCGTCCTCGAGCTCCTGGAAGATCCCCTCGACGAGCGGATGGCCTGAGGCGAAGAAGTCGTGCTCCTCGTGCCGCACCGCCTCCTCGCGATCGAACGTGCCGAGGAAGCGGCTCCCGCCCGGGACGCCCGGGAGGTGCTCGAGGAGGGCGTCGCCGCCGAACTCCAGGTACCAGGTCCGGGAGCCCTTCTTTTCCGCGACGTCGAAGCCGTAGAGCTCACAGGCCGCGATGACGAAGCGCTCCATCGCCGCGTCGAGGCCCGCCGGGACGCGCGAGACGATTCCGCTCGCGTGCTCGGGCCGGTACCCCTCGGCGTGAAGGTGGTGGTAAGCGGCGCGCTGACGCGCCTGCACCGCGCCCCGGACCTCGGCGACGAGCTCCCCGACCGGAAGCTCCGCGCGGCCGAGGGCCGACGCCTTCTCCGCCTTCCGGATCGCGGCCTCCACGTTCGCGAGCGACCGCTCGAGGCCGCCGAGCGGCTCTCGGAAGAGCCCGATTCGCTCGTAGAGCTCGACGAGGTCCCTCCAGAAGGCCGCGGGCGGACGGAAGTAGACGATCTCGACCCTCTCCTTCCGGCTGATCCGGTCGAGGCGCCCGATGCGCTGCTCGACCTGCGCCGGGTCGAGGGGAAGGTCGAAGAGGACGAGGCGCCGGCAGAACTCGAAGTTCCGCCCTTCCCCGCCGCACTCCGTCGAGATCAGGAACGTCGGTCCCGTGGGCCGCCGGAACTCCGCCACCTCGAGGTCGCGCCGGTCCGGCGAAAGCTCCTCGTGGAAGACGGCGACGCGCTTGCGCGTCTCGCGCTCGATGAGCACCTTCAGCGACTGGAGCGTCGGGAGGTCGTGGCAGAAGACGAGCGTCTTCCCCTCCTCGGCCCCTCCCGGCGCGAAGCCCTTCGCCTTCCCGACGAGCCATTCCACACGCGGGTCGGCCGCGTCGGCCTTCTCGTCTCCCGTCAGAGCCTGGGAGGAGGGAGCTCGGTCCAGCTCGACGGGGAGCGGGACCCTGGGCGGCAGCCCCCCGATGTCGACGCGCCGCGTGGCGCTCGTGCAGGGCGGAAGCGGCTGGTTCTCCGAGAGGGCTGCGACGAACTCCTTCTCGGACCGGTACGCGTCGGGCCGGACCATCCGGAGAAGGCGGAAGAAGCCCGAGGTGTCCGCCTCGAGGGGCGTCGCGGAGAGGAGCAGGAGGTGCCGGGCGGCTTTCGCGAGCGGCGCGACGGCCCGCTCGGCATCGGCCTCGAGGACGAGCCGATGCGCCTCGTCGACGACGAGGAGGTCGAGCCCGGCCTCGACGGCCTTCTGCGCGAGCCCCGGCTCGGAAGCGAGGTCCTCGAGCGCGATGACGGAGCGCCGGTGCGCGTCGAACGGGTTGAACTCCGGTCCGTGGTCCTTCGCCACGTCCGCGCGACGTTTCGCGTCGAGGAGGACGAAGACCTGGTGGAACTTCCGCCAGAGCTCGCCGAGCCATTGGACCGTGAGAGTCGACGGCGCGACGACGAGGACCCGGTCGGCCCGGTCGGTCCGGACGAGACGCGAGAGGATCAGGCAGGCCTCGATCGTCTTCCCGAGGCCGACCTCGTCGGCGAGGAGCCAGCGGACCGGCTCGTAGGCCGTCGCCCGCTCGGCGACGTGGAGCTGGTGCGGGTGGATCGCGATCCGTCCGCCGAGGAACGAGCCGAGCCCTTTCGCCTGGCGCATGCGCGAGAGGAAGAGCCCGTCGACGCGGTTGCGGAACGCGGCCGCCCGGTCGACGTCGAGGCCGGCGAGCCGCTCGACCGGGTCCTGCGGAATCTCCGCCGGCCAGAGGTGTTCCTCCTCGATCACGCGTCCGTCCGTCGTCGTCCAGGAGGTCGAGCCCCTCTCGCGCGAGGCGAGCGTCACGACCTCGCCCGTCTCCTCGATCCGCGCGTCGCGCCCGGCCGACAGCTCGAGCGGCCGGAGCCCCGTGTCGGCGATCCCGAAGGTCAGCCGCTCGCCGCTCCGCGGAAAGAAGACGACGACCCTGCGGGCCGCGACCTCTTCGACCCGTCCCGGGCCGAGGTCGCGGTTGAACTTGTGCAGGACCTTTGTCCCGATGCGGGGCGCCCCGGACGGGGCGACGTCCCTCGCCATGAGGCCGGGAAGGATGCACCGGCCGCTTCCCCGGGGCAAGGCCCCGGGGAAGAGCGGCGGGTGCAACGCCTTAGGAGCGGCTGAAGACCCGGAAGTCCATGTCGCCGAACGGGAAGATCGTGTCGGAGTCCTCCAGGATCGTAAGGTACTCCTCGTGGATCTGCCCCGCGTCGACCTGCCGCATCAGCTCGCGGGCCCGGTCGAGGTGACGGACGATCTGGACCTCGGAGTAGCGGACGGCCTGGCCGGTCTCGATGAGGAAGCCCCAATCGGAGGCACCGGCAAGGAAGAGGCACCGCGCCGCCTGGTCGAGCGCGCGCTTCAGGCGGAGATCGGTCGTCTCCCGATGCCGGGTCGCGAGGTCCGCCATCTTCCCGACGAGCCGGAAGAGGTGACGGTAGACCCACGTGTTGGGCTGGTACTCGCGCCCCTCGACCCAGGTCTGGAAGTAGTCCCCCTTGCCCCAGCTCGAGGCGCCCGGCGTCATTCGCTGGTGGTGCGGGTTCTCCGAGAGGTACTCGGACGGCGTCACGGGACGGACGACCGACTGGTCCCAGAGGAGCTTGCGGAAGACCGACTCGAGGAAACCCGGCCCCTCCTCCCACCAGTGGCCGAAGAGCTCGGCGTCGTAGGCGGAGACGACGCAGGGCTTGCGACCGCCGTGCTTCTCCTGGAACCAGGTCGCCTGCGCGCCACGCTCGAAGACGAACTGGCCCGCCTGCGCCTCGCGGGTCTCGTCGGCCCACTCCGGGACGTAGTACGTCTTCCCGCCGAGATCGGCGCCCCGGCCCGTGATCCGGTAGTACTTGATCCCGGTGTTGCGGCGGACGCCGGCCGTCTTCCAGTAGTCGGGCAGGTAGTCCCAATCCGCGTCGTACCCGAGGTCGCGGTACCACTCCTTGTAGTTCGGGTGCCCCGGGAATCCGTTCTCGCGCGACCAGATCTTCGCGCGCGTCTCGGGGTCGATCGGGAACGCCGCCGTCCCGGCAGGCGTGATCACCGGGTTCGCCGAGTCGAAGAAGGGGCGCGTGTCTCCCTCGCGGAGGCCCTTCGGGTTCACGAGGAACCAGCGGATGCCCTCCTCGGCGAGGAAGGAATCGAGGCCGGGGGTCCAGGCGTTCTCCGCGAGCCAGATGCCGCGCGGGCTTCGGCCGAAGACCCGCTCGTACTGCCGCTTCGCGGTCTGCACCTGCCCCCGGATCGCCTCCGGAAAGTCCTTGTACAGGGGAAGGATCCAGTGCGTCGCCGGGCAGGTGATGACCTCGAGCTTCCCGGCGTTCTGGAAGTCGCGATACCCGCGCGTCAGGTCTCCCTCGTAAGCGTCCCAGACGTGCTTCGCCGTCCAGAAGCGCGAGAGGATCTGTTCCGCCGCCGCGAGCCACGGCTTGCCGCGCGCGTTGTCCCTCTCCCGCGTCGCGAGCTTGAGGCACTCGTCGATGTGCCGGGCCGCGCGGAGCTTCAGATGCGGGTCCTGCATCATCGAGAGGAGCGGCGGCGTGAGGCTGACCGTGAGGCGGAAGTCGACCTTGTCGCGCTCCAGGTTCCACATCACGTGCAGGAGCTGCGTGTAGACGGAGACGACCGCCTCGAAGAACCACTGCTCCTCGAGCCCCACCTCGTACTCCGGGTGCCTCACGAACGGGAGGTGCTGGTGGAGGACGAGCGACCAGTACCCCTTCTCCTCGGGAGCGGCGTGGCTCCGCCTCTTCCAGTAGAGGTACTGGTTGAAGCGCCACTGGTCCGGCCCGACCGGGACCTCGACGTCGTGGTGGGGGACGTCGATCGAAGCCCAGGAGACGTGCATCTCCGCCGGCTCGTCGACGCCGCGCGGGACGAAGACGGCGTTCGAGCGGGCGACCTTCTCGAAGTAGGTCGTCCCGAGCGCCCGGTAGCCGAGCTCGGCGACGTAGTCGCGCCCCCCCGCCACGGTCACCCAGTACTCGGACTTGTCGGCGAGGTAGTCGTCCACCTCGAAGAAGGAGCTCGCGTTGAACCCGTCGAAGGAGACGCCGGTGACGTCGTAGACGCGGAGGAGAAGGGCGTTCTTATCGAAGAAGTCGGCGCCGAATCGCGCCTTCAGCGCCTCGCGGGCCTCGGCCGCGACCTCCCAGATGACGTAGAGGCTCTTCGGGTCGCACGGCACGAGATAGACGTAGGTCTCGTCGTACGTCGCCGGCAGGTACGGCAGCTCGCGCAGGACCTTCTCGAACGGAGTCTCGGGGACGTCCGGGTCCTCGGGCGGAGGCGTAATCGGGTCCTGCGACGGGCGGTCGACTTTCGCGTGCCCGTCGTAGCCCGGGACCTCCTCTATCTCGGCGCGATCCCCTTCCGCGGGCGGCGCCACGACGGGCGGATTCGGCTCGGGCTCGGAGACGGGAGCGGGGCTCGGGGCGGTCGGCTCGGTCATGGCCTGGGTCGCCTCCTTCTTCCTCGTCGGCTTCCTTGCGGGCGCCTTCGGAGCCGGCGTCGAAGCCGGCTTCGACGCCGGCTTCGCTGCAGGGGCCTTCCGGGGCGCCGCGGGCTGCTTCGCGGCGCCCGCCTTGCGCGTCGGGGCCTTCCGGGTCTCCCGGCGCTTCGGGGCCGCATCCTCCGGGGACTTCGCCCCAGGGGTCGCGGTGATGGCGGGCTCGGCCTTTCGGGCCGGCACGACATCGGGCGAGCTCTTCGGTGCCCGCGGCACCGCCGTCGCCTTCGCCTTTCGGGGCCCGGGGACGTCCTTCTCGTTCTTCCGCTTCGATTTCTCGTCCATGGTCCTCGTTCCGTTCGGCTCGTGATCCCGGCCCCGCGAGGACACGACGTCCCGCCTTCGGGCCAGAGGCCGGTCCGTGGCTCCCGGTCTCGGGTCCTTGTCCGGCGGCATCCCGATCATACGGGATCGACCGTGAAGTCCGCGTTCAGACGCGGAGCGCCGCGTCGAGGTCGGAGACGAGGTCGTCCGGGTGCTCGAGTCCGATCGAGAGCCGGATGAGGTCCGGCGGTGCCGTCGAGGCTTCCCCCTCGCTCGTCGCCCGGTGCTCGATGAGGCTCTCGACCCCGCCGAGGGAGGTCGCCCGCGTACAGAGCCGCGCTCGCCCCACCGCGGCGATCGCCGCCTCGCGCCCCGCAGCAACGTGGAACGAGATCATCGAACCGAAGGCGCTCATCTGCCGGCGCGCGACCTCGTGGCCGGGATGGGAGACCAGCCCCGGGTAGTTGACCTTCGAGACGGCCGGGTGCGTCTCCAGCGCGCGCGCGACCGCGAGGGCCGACTCGGACTGCGCCCGCGCTCGAACCGCCAGGGTCCGGAGCCCTCTGAGGACGAGCCAGGAGCTGAACGGCGAGGAGACCGCCCCGAGGACCGTCCGGACGTGCCGCACCTTCTCGAGGAGCTCGCCCCGGGACGCGAAGACGAGCGCTCCCCCCGCGACGTCGCTGTGCCCGCCCATCCCCTTCGTCGTGGCGTGGAGGACGACGTCCGCACCGAGGTCGATCGGCCGCTGGAGGATCGGCGTGGCGAAGGTGCCGTCGACGAGGACGAGCGCCCCCGCCCCCTTCGCGATCGACGCCGCCCGCGCGAGGTCGGTGACCTTCAGGAGCGGATTCGAGGGGCTCTCGAGCCAGACGAGGCGGGTCTCGGGGCGGAGCGCCGCCTCGAGGGCGCCCGTCTGGTCGAGAGAAGCGAACGTCGCCGATAGCCCCCACGTCGGGAAGAAGTCCCGCGCGGCTACCCGGTAGCCGTAGTAAGCGTCTTCGGGGAGGACGACGTGGCTCCCGGGAGGAAGCGACTGGACCACGGCGAGCCCGGCCGCCATTCCCGAGCCGAAGACGAGCGCCGCCTCGCCCCCTTCCAGGCGTGCGAGCGCCTCCTCGAGCAGGTCCTGCGTCGGGCTCGACTCCCGGATGTAGGTGTGGCCGGCGAGAGGAGCGCCCGCCTCGTCCCTCCCGAACGTCGTCGAGAGGTGGATCGGCGGCGCGACCGCGCCGGTGGCGGGGTCGACGGAGTACGCGGCGTGGACGGCGAGCGTCTCGATCCTCATGCTTCGCAGCCTACAGGAGCCGCAGCCCCTCAGATCGAGGCGACGCCGTCCCGTCCCCGCCGGTGCGCGACGACCCCGCCCGCGATCGCGAGCGCCCCGCCGAGGACGACGAGGACGGCGGGCGCGCCGACCGCTGCCGCGACCGTCCCTGCCGAGAGGTTCCCGAGCGGCATCCCGCCCCGGAAGGCGAGGCTGTAGATACTGACGACCCGGCCCCGGAGCGCGTCGCCGACGCTCGTCTGGACGAGCGTCATGAACCCGGAGAAGACCACCATCTGGCACGCCCCGGCGGCGACGAGGAGGACGAGGGAGAGGGTCGGCTCGCGGTTGAGCGCGAAGGCGACCATGAGGACGCCGTAGAGGACGAGCCCGAGCGCGGAGAGGAGGCCCCGCCGCGGCAGCCGGGCCGCACCCGCGACCGCGAGCCCGCCGACGACCGCCCCGCAGCCGAACGCTGCGAGGAGGACGCTGTAGCGCTCCGCGCCGGCGTGGAAGACGTCCCGGGCGAAGACCGGGAGGAAGGTCAGGAGCGGGTTCGAGCAGAAGGTGCCGAGGAACGCGAGCGAGACGAGGCCCCGGAGCGAGGGGCGCCTCCAGACCGTCGCGATCCCTTCGCGCAGGCCGTCCAGGACGGTCGCTCCCCCGCTTCCGGTCCCGGGTCGGCGGGGGATCGCGGCGAGCGCCGCCACGACCGCCAGGAACGAGAGGCCGTTGAGCCCCATGCAGCCCGCGGCGCCGAAGCGTGCGAACGCGAGGCCGCCGATCGCGGGGCCGACGACGCGCGCGAAGTTGAACTGGATCGAGTTCAGGAGGATCGCCCGCGGCAGGTCGGCCGGCGGGACGAGCATCGGAACGAGCGCCTGGAACGCCGGCCCGCCGAACGCCTGGGCGAGCCCGACGACGACCGAGGCCGCGAGGATCGCTCCGAGCGTGATCCGCCCGGTGGCGATCAGCGTCATCAGGACGAGCGCGGAGGCCATCTGGACGAACTGCGAGACGAGGAGGATGCGCCGCCGCTCCGCACGGTCGGCGAGGACTCCTCCGAAGAGCGAGAAGGCGAGGAACGGGGCCTCGCCCAGGAACGCGTCGACCCCGAGCCAGAAGGGGGAGCCGGTCAGGGTCAGGACGAGCCAGCCCTGGGCGACCCGCTGCATCCAGGTCCCGACGTTGGAGACGAGGGAGCCGCTCCAGAGGAGGCGGAAGTCCTCGTGACGAAGCGGCGTGAAGGCCGCGGTGAGGGCGGACACCGGCGACGAGTCTCGCACGGGCGATCGATCCCGGCGCGCGCCGGACCCCCGCCCCGTGCTAGCGTTGGCGGTTGCCCGCGGGCCGTCCGGCCCGCCGCCTGAAGGAGGCTTTCGTGCTGCGCACACCCGTCGTCTTCCTCACCGGAGCCAGCGGAGAGATCGGCCACACGCTCATCGAGCGGCTCTCGGAGGACGGGAGCCGTCCCGTCATCACGCTCGACCTGAAGCCCCTCGACCCGTCGATCGCGCCGCGCGTCGCACGGCACTTCACGGGCTCCATCCTCGAGCCGCAGCTCCTCGAGCGGATCCTCTCCGAGTTCGAGGTCGACCAGGTCTTCCACCTCGCGGCGCTCCTCTCCACGCGGAGCGAGTTCACCCCGGTCACCGCGCACCAGGTGAACGTCGAGGGGACGATGGCGATGCTCGAGTTCGCCCAGAAACAGGGCGAATCGCACGGGCGGCCGGTCGTCTTCATGTACCCGTCGTCCATCGCGGCCTACGGCATGCCGGGGCTCGACGTGAAAGCGAAGGCCGGGAAGGTGAAGGAGGACGACTTCACGAACCCGACGACGATGTACGGCTGTAACAAGCTCTACTGCGAGCAGCTCGGCCGCTACTACGCGCGCCACTACAAGCAGCTCGCGCCGGAGACGCTCTCGGGGAAGGTCGACTTTCGCTCGATCCGATTCCCGGGGCTCATCTCGGCGTTCACGGTCCCGTCGGGCGGCACGTCCGACTTCGCCCCCGAGATGATCCACGCCGCCGCGCAGGGCAAGCCCTACGCCTGCTTCGTGAGGCCCGACGCGCGCATCCCGTTCATGGCGATGCCCGACGCCGTCGACGCGCTCCTCCAGCTCGCCGCGGCGCCGCGCGAGAAGCTGACGCGGACGACGTACAACATCGGCGCTTTCGCGCCGTCGGCCGCGGAGATCCAGGCGATCGTGGAGAAGGCCTTCCCCGGCGCGGAGATCACGACGAAGGTCGACACGAAACGCCAGGGGATCGTCGACTCGTGGCCCGCCGACGTCGACGACTCGGCCGCCCGGAAGGACTGGGGGCTCTCCCCTCGCTACGACCTCGACCGCGCCTTCCAGGAGTACCTGATCCCGAACATCCGGAAGGCCTACCAGGGCTGAGGACTCGCGCAGCCTCTCGCCGAAGTCGTCCCCCGAGAGGGCCATCCGGGGGGCTGGTCTGCAGACGGCGTCTCGCGTCCACGTAGAGTGTAGAACGTAGACCAGACCCCTTCCGGCCGAGACCCCTTCCGGCTGGCCTCAGGCGGGGGCTCCCGACGTTCGACGCGTCGTCCCGGTGCCCCTCCCCTTGACGGAGGCGCCGGAGCGTCTCATATTCCTGTTGTCCTAGTTGAATAGGACACTAGAGCATGAAGACGGAGACCGTCCCCTTCCGCCTCGACGCCGCGTCCGGCGTCCCGTTCTACCGGCAGGTGATCGACCAGGTCCTGCTGGCGGTCGCGGACGGGAGGCTGGTTCCCGGGACGCAGCTCCCCACCGTCCGGCAGCTCGCGGTGGACCTCTCCATCAACCTCAACACGGTCGCCAAGGCCTACCGGGAGATGGAGATCCGCGGGATCGTCGAAACGCAGCAGGGGACGGGAACGTTCGTCGCCGAGCGCCCCTCCCCCGGAGGCGCGGCGGAACGAAGGAACGCCCTCGAGAGGCTCGTCGACGACCTCCTGGCGAAGGCGGGCTCGCACGGGTTCCGGGTGGACGAAGTGGCCGACGCCGTCGCGGCGCGCGTGGCCGGCTCGAAGAGGAGGTAGGAGATGTTCCCAGGCATCGCGGTCGCGGTGGCGAAGAAGAAGGCCGCCGAGCTCGAAGACGAGAGGCTCAGCCCCCTCGAGTCCAGGGCCGAGAAGAAGCAGCGCGTAAGAGACCGGGCCGCCGACGCCCGCCGCGTCGTGTCGGAGATCGGCCTCCTCGCGTTCTTCCTCGTCCTCGGGGCCGCGGGGCTCGCCGCCGGCCTCGCCGGCTCTCCCGTCCCGGTGGCGATCGGGTTTCCCGCCGCGTTCTACCTGCTCTTCTCGCTCAAGGTCGCTCGCCAGTGGGAGCGGGCAGTCGTCCTCCGCTTCGGGAAGTTCCAGGGGCTGAAGGGCCCGGGCCTCTTCCCGATCGTCCCGGTCGTCGACGTCGTCTCGCACCTCGTCGACCAGCGCGTGCGCGTTTCCGACGTTACGGCCGAGTCGGCGCTCACGCGCGACACGGTCCCGGTGAACGTCGACGCGATCGTCTTCTGGACGGTCTGGGACGCCAAGAAGTGCATCCTCGAGGTCTCCGACTACGTCGACGCCGTCCTCTTCGGCGCGCAGACGGCGCTCCGCGAGTCGATCGGGAAGCACTTGCTCGCCGAGATGATCACGGAGCGAGACCAGCTCGGCAAGGAGCTCCAGAAGATCCTCGATGACAAGACGAACCCCTGGGGCATCACGGTGAACTCCGTCGAGATCCGCGACGTGAAAATCCCGCCCGACCTCGAGGACGCCATGAGCCGACAGGCGCAGGCCGAGCGCGAGCGCCAGGCCCGGATCATCCTCGGCACCGCCGAGACCGAGATCTCCGAGCGCTTCGTGAAGGCGGGCGACGCCTACGAGGGCAGGCCCCTCGCGCTCCACCTCCGCGCGATGAACATGCTCTACGAGGCTATCAAGGAGAAGGGGTCGATGGTCATCGTCCCGTCGAGCGCGGTGGAGACGATGGGGCTCGGCGGACTTTCGGGCCTCACGGCCCTCGGGAAGGACGCGCCCCGCAGGGATTGAGGCCTCGGGCCCGATCAGCTCCCGGGGACGGCCGCGGCGGCCGGCGGCTCCGGCTTCACGAGCCGGAGCCGCGTCGCCTCGTCCACGACGTAGAGGCGCATCCGCGGCAGGACCCTCTCGAGGGTCTCGAGGTACAGCCGCGCGCGGAGCGGCCCCGGCGCGAGGCTCGCCTCCCGCCGGAGCGCGTCGAACCGCGCCGCGTCCCCGTGCGCCTCCTCGACCCGCCTCTGTCTCTGGCTGGCGGCCGCGGAGACGAGCGCTTCCGCCTCGCCGCGCGCGCGCGGAAGCGTGTCGTTCGCATAGCTCTCGGCCTCGTTCACGAACCGCTCGCGGTCGCTCTTGGCGTCCTGCACGTCCTGGAAGGCGGCGAGGACGGGCGGGGGCGGGTCGACGGAGCGCAGGGCGACGGAGACGATGGCGACGCCGGTCTGCCATCGGTCGAGGAGCTCCTGCGTCCCGCGGCGCACCTCCTCGAGAAGCGTGTGGCGCCCTCCGGTCAGGGCGTCGTCCACCGGGAGGACGCCCATCGCCCCGGTCACGACCGACTCGGCGGCCCGGCGGACGACGTCGGCCGTATCGCGCCCGTTCACGACCCACTCGACCGGGCGGGCGACCCGGTATTGCACCGCGAGCTGGACGGCGAGGATGTTCGTGTCGCCCGTGAGCCATTGCCCCTCGTCCGCCGAAAGCGGCATCGCCCGCCCTCCGTCGCCGGTCCGGAAGCCGATCGGGACCGTCTCGGTCCTCGTCACCTCGACCTTCACGACGCGGTCGATCCCCGCCGGCCGCCAGTGGATTCCGGGGCCGAGCGGGAGCGGCTGGACCGTGCCGAGGCGGAGGACGACGCCCTGCTGCGCCGGACGAAGGACGGAGATCCCCGCGAGGGCCCAGGCGGCGAACGCGATCCCCGCCGCCACGACCAGAGACCGGCGCGACGTGCCGGTCAATTCGGCCCCTTCTTCGCCGCCGGCGCCGCGCCGTCCGTGAGAAGGCGCAGGACGTCGGAATCGCCCGGGAGGACGAGCGTCGTCCTCTCGTCGAGAATCGTCTCGTAGGCCCGAAGCGTCCGGAGGAACTTGTAGAGGTCCGGGTCCTGGCTCGTCGCCTTCGCGTAGATCCGGGCGGCTTCGGCCTCGCCGGCCCCCTTCTCCTCCTCGGCCTTCCGGTACGCTTCTGAGAGGAGCCGGGTCTTTTCCCGGTCCGTCTCGGCGCGGATCTTCAGCGCCGCCTCCTCCCCTTCCGAACGGAACCGCCGGGCGATCCGCTCCCTCTCGGACCTCATCCTCCCGAAGACGGAGAGGAGGTTCTGCTCCGGGAACGCGATCCTCTTCAGGCGAACGTCGACGACCTTCACGCCGTAGTCCCCGGCGGCGCGCGCCCGAACCCGCTCGCCGATTCCCGCGACGACGCCCGCCAGGTCGGCCTCGCCCTCCGTCGCCGAGACGAGGCGCGTGAACGGGACGGCGCCGAGCGCGGCACCCGTCTCGGAGGCGACGAGGTCGGCGAGGCGCGCCTCGGCGCTCTCGCGCGTGACGAGCGTCTGGAGGAACCTCAGCGGCTCCTCGATTCGCCAGAGGACGACCGGGGAGACGACGATGTTCTTCTTGTCGTTCGTCAGGAACTCCCCTGCCGGCGGGTCGAAGTAGAGGAGGCGGGCGTCGAGCCGGGCGACGTCGTCGACGAGCGGCACCCGGGCGTGGAGACCCGGCTCCGTCACGACGGCGACGGGGCGGCCGAAGCGGGTCCGCACCGCGTACTCCGTCGCCTCGACGACGTATGGCACCCGTGCGATCAGGAGGAGGAGGGCCGCGCCCGCCGCCACCGTCGCGACGCGGCGGCGGCGGGACGGCGCCCGGGGCTCGAGGGCTTCTTCCATGGCGTTCACCTCAGCGCTCCGCCGCCGGGACGTCCGGGGGCGGCGTGGGGATCGGACTGACGTAGCCGGAGAGCCCCGGACGCGGCGCGAGCGCGTCTCCGGAGTCGGCCGGCGCCGGCGGCGTCACCCAGAGCTCGAAGCCGGGGGCGCGGCGCGGGTCGGGGCGGATCAGCTTCGGGACGCCCGGCAGGACCCGCTCGAGCGCCTCCAGCTTCAGGCGCAGGCGGCTCGTCCGAGGCGCCGCGGCGACCTCGCGCGCGAGCGGGACGAAAGCGGCGGCGTCCCCCTTCGCGTGCTCGACGAGGCGCGTCCTCTCGGACCCGGCCTCGGCGAGCGTCCGGGCAACCTCGCCGCGAGCCTGCCCGAGCGCGCCTTCGGCCTCGACGAGCGCCTTGTTCCGGGCGGTCGTCCGGTCCTCGGCGGCCGACGCGATGTCGCGGAAGGCGCCGTGGACGTCGTCCGGTGCGTGGACGAAGAGGAGCCGCAGGTCGACCGGCGCGAGCCCCGTCTCCTCGAGGACCGGCGCCTTCCGGAGCGCCTCGAGGACTCGCTTCTCCACGATTCCCCGCTCGTCCGTGTAGATGGCGTCGATCGGCGTCCGGCCGACCTCCTCGACGAGGATCGCCCGCGCGACGTCCCGGAACGCCGGCTCGGCGCGATCGACGCCGAACCGGAACGTGGCCGGGTCGGCGACCCGATAGTGGACGACCGCCGTCACCTCGATGACGTTCTCGTCGCCCGTCAGGAACTGCGCCTCCTCCGGCACGCGGGTCGACTGCGTCGGGACGAAGACCCGCGACGTGACGGGCGCCGCGGCGGAGCCGGCGGCCCGGTAGCGGAAACCGATCTCGACGGAGCGGAGCCGCGCGGTCGCGATCGCCTCCGCCTGCCCGAACGGGAACGGCGGGACGAGGTGAAGGCCCGGGGCGAGATCGGACGCCGTCACCTTTCCGAGCGTCCGGACGAGGCCCGTCTCGTCGGGCCGGACGACGAGGAGCGCGCTCCGGCCCCAGAGAAGGAGAAGTGCGGCCGCGCCGAGGCCGGCGAGCGCCCTCCGCGGGAGGCGCCGGGGCGCCTGCTCGCGGACGAGGTCGCGGAACGCGAGCGCGTGCCCCTTCAGCTCGTTCCATCCCGGCCGGAAGCCGCGGCGCTGGAAGCTGAAGGCCATGAGCGCGAGGAAGGCGAAGGCCGAAAGGAACTTGACGACGGCCCAGACGCCCCCGCTCTCCGCTTCCGGACCGCCGGGCGCCGGAACGAGACCCGCGCCGACGACGGCATTGAGGAGGAGCCCCGCCCCGATCGCGACGCCGAAGATCGACCCCAGGTACACCGCGACGAAACGCCGGCCGAACATCCGTGCGACGACCGCGATCGTCGAGGCGTTCGTCGCCGGCCCCGTCAGCATGAGGACGAGCGCCGAGCCCGGGTCGAGGCCCTTGGCGATCATCGCGGCGGCGACCGGCGTCGAGGCGCTCGCGCAGACGTACATCGGGAGCCCGACGAGGGCCATGAGGACCATCGTCAGGAGCGGCCAGGGGAGGAACCGGAGGAAGAAGTCTTCCGGCAGGATGCCGGCCAGGATCCCCGTCGCAAGGAACGCGAGCAGCATCCAGAACGCGAGCTCGTCGACCATCGTGACGAACGCGTACCGGAAGACCCGCACGGCCCGCTCCCGGAGGGTGCCGCCCCGCACGACGGGGGTCTCGGTCGCCCCGCAGCCGTCCTCGGGCGCGCAGGGGACCGGCGGGCCGCCGGGCGCCTCACCCGCTTCCGTGGCACGTCGATCGTCTTCGCCGCCCGCGACGAGGGAGACGAGCCCGGCCACGATCGCGGTCACCACGCCGACGACGGGGCGGACGATCGCCATGACGGGGCCGAGGAGCCCCCACGTCAGGAGGATCGCCTCCTCGCTCGTCTCCGGCGTCGAGATCAGGAACGAGACGGTCGCCTCGCGGCTCGCCCCCTTCTTCCGAAGGGCGACCGCCATCGGCAGCACCCCGCAGGAGCAGAGAGGAAGCGGCCCGCCTACGATCGCCGCCTTCAGGATCGCCCCGAGGCTCCTCCCGCCGAGGGCGCGTCCGATTCGGGCCGTGTCGACGAGCTCGTGGAGCAGCCCGGCGAGGAGGAACCCGAGGAGGATGAAGAAGCCGCTGTCGAGGACGATCCGGTAGGTCTCCTCGAAGATCCGGACGAGGGGGCTCATCGCGCCCAGAGGGGCCGATCGCGGTCCGATTTCACGCGGGGAGTATCGCCCCTCCCCGCACGCCGGCGAAGGGAACCGTCCCGGCCGCACCCGCACGGCCGATTCCCCTCGCCCGCCTCCGAACGCCGAGACGTCCGCCCGCGAATGAAGCGCGGCTCATGATCCGCGTCATACTCGGAAAGGCCGATCGGACCTATGAAGGGACCCGTCATGAAACAGAGCAGGTCGCGGCGCTCGGCCGGGGCGCTCGTCGCCGTCCTCGCGGCGACGCTTCTGCTGCCTGTCTTCGCCCTCGCGAGGGTCAGCGCTCCTCCCGCGCCCTCGCACGGCTGCCACTGCCCCGTGAAGATGGCCTGCTGCGAAGCCGGCCTCTGCCACGGAGACGTGGAGACGGAACCCTCCGCCGATCCCTCGTGGTCGGGGTGCCGCGATGACGCCCCCCATCGGGCGGTCGTTCCTCCCCCGTCGGCCGCGTTCGACGGCGCCCTCCCAGTCGAGGAAACGTCGGCGGCGTCCGAGGCCGGAGCTCCGATCGCTCTCACGACACCCGAGGGCGGGAACGCGCTCCCCCCTGACCCGGCGACTCCGCCTCCTCGAGCCTCCATCGCCGCCTGCTGACGTTCCGGGGCCCGGCCCCTCCGCCCGGCGCTCCGCGCGGCACGGCCGCACGGAGTCCGTCGACGCACCGCGATGGAGCATCCATGAAGCTGAAGACCTGTTTCCTCGTTGCCCTCCTCTCGACCCGGGGGCTCGCGTCGGAGTCCGCCCCGGCGACGCTCACGGGCTCGATCCTCGCCGCGGACGGAAGCGGCCTTCCCGGGGCTCGCGTCACCGTCCTCCCCTCGGGCTCTGGGCTCGCCCCGGCAAGCACCGTCGCTTCCGGCGACCGGGGCCTCTACCTCGTCCGCGGGCTTCGTCCCGGGACCTACCGGCTCGTCGTCGAGCTTCCCGGCTTCGAGACCCGAACGGTCGCGGACGTCGCGCTCGCCGCCGGCGAGAGGCGCGATCTCGACATGACGCTCCGCCTGGCCGCGGTGCGCGAGCGCCTCACGGTCGTCGGCCCATCGCCCCGCGACGCGATCGAGGCCGCCGAGATCCGCGAGAGCCCGGCGCGCGACGCGGCCGAAGCGCTCGAGAAGCTCCCCGGCGTCTGGAAGCTCCGGAAGGGGGGCATCGCGAACGAGGTCGTGGTCCGCGGCTCCCAAAGCCGCGACCTGAACGTCCTCGTCGACGGCGAGCGGATCTACGGCGCCTGCCCGAACCACATGGATCCCCCTTCCTTCCACGTCGACTTCGCCCAGGTCGAGCGGGTCGAGGTGGCGAAAGGGCCGTTCGACGTGCGGAACCAGGGAAGCCTCGGCGGGGTCGTGAACATCGTGACGCGCCAGCCCGAGCCCGGCCTCCACGCCACCGCGAACGCCGCCGCGGGGGCATGGGGCTACGTCAACCCGTCGGTCACCGCCTCGTGGGCCGGCGCGTCGTTCTCGGCGCTCGCCGGGTACTCCTTCCGGCGGTCGGAAGCGTTCGCGGACGGCGACGGCCGCCGCTTCACCGAGAGGACGAACTACCGCTCCGATTCCGTCGAGGACGAGGCCTTCCGGGCGGGGACCGCGTGGGCCCGCGTCGGGTTCGTTCCTGCGGAGGGACACACGGTCGCCGTCTCGTACACGCGGCAGGACACCTCTCACACCTACTACCCGTACCTGCAGATGGACGCCGTGTACGACGACGCGGACCGCTTCGGGCTCTCCTGGGAGGCAATGCCCGGCGCCGTCGTCACGTCGGCCCGGCTCTCCGCCTACTACTCGCAGGTCGACCACTTCATGACCGACCAGTACCGGACCTCGTCGTCGACCGCGGCACGCGGGTGGTCGATGGGGACCGACGCCTTCTCGAAAGTGCTCGGCGGCCGGTTGGAGGCGACCGCCTGGGGCGTGAGGGCGGGCGTCGAGGCCTACCGGAGGTACTGGGACACGACGACGTACCTCGCCGGCATGCAGTACAAGCCGCAGGCCTCGCTCCCCGGGGCAACGACCGACGTCGTCGGCCTCTTCGCCGAGCGCTCCTTCCGCCTCGGCGAGGCCGTGATGCTCGACGCCGGGCTCCGCTGGGACCGCGCTTCGGCATCGGTCGACGGCGCGAAGGCCTCGACCGACCTGGCCTGGGCCTATCACGGCACGCGCGCCACGGACCGCTCCGACTCCCTTCCCGGGGGGAGCCTCCGCGCCCGGTGGCGGGCCGCGGACGGCCTCGAGGTCTCGCTCGGTGCCGGAACGGCCTCGCGCATCCCCGAGCCGCAGGAGCGGTGGTTCTCCCTGAAGCGGATGGGCACCGACTGGGTCGGGAACCCGGACCTCGACCCTACGCGGAACATCGCTCTCGACCTCTCCGCTTCGTTCCGCGCCGGGCGCCTCTACGTCTCGGCGAGCGCGTTCGTCAACGACGTCTCCGACTACGTCGTCACCTCCGACGCGAAGAAGGTGAACACGGTTCCCGGCGTCATGAACCCCGCTGCCCGGACCTACGAGAACGTCGACGCCCGGCTCGCCGGCGGCGAGGCGACCGCGGCCTTCACCGTCACCGACCGCCTCTTCTTCTCGGGCGCCGTGTCGTACGTCCGCGGAACGCAGGACCCGCGCCCCGAGCTCGGCATCCTCTCGAAGGACGTCGCAGAGATCCCCCCCGTCACCGGCCGGGCCTCGCTCCGCTGGGACGACGGCCGCTTCTGGGGCGAGGCGGAGGGCGTCTTCGCCGCCGCGCAGTCGAACGTCGACACGGACCTCGCCGAAGCCCCGACTCCGGGTTGGGGCATCGCGAACCTGCGAGCCGGCTTCACGATCGGGAGCGTCGGTTTGACCCTCGGCGTCGAGAACCTGTTCGGCCGCCTCTACTCCGAGCACCTTTCCTACCAGCGGGACCCGTTCCGGTCGGGCGTGAAGGTCCCGGAGCCCGGGCGGAACGTCTTCGTCAACCTCTCCTGGCGCTACTGATCCCCTCCGGAGCCGGGGCCGAGATCGGCGGCCCCGGCTCCCCTCTTTTCACCCGCGCCCCATGACCTGCGTCATACCGCGCCCGCCCCTGTGCGCCGATCCTCCTCGGCACAGGGAGATTCGACATGCCGATCCGGGCTCGTATCCCGTCCTTGTCGGATTGGAGCGCTCAGGTCAAATGCCAGACAGGCTGCCCGGTGTCGACCGACGCCGGGCGCTACGTCCAGCTCATAGCAGAGGGGCGGGACGAGGACGCGTTCCTCGTCGCCCGCGCGCCGAACCCCTTCGCTTCGGTCTGCGGCCGGGTCTGCGCGGCCCCGTGCGAGGACGCCTGCCGCCGGGGCGCGATCGACGCCCCCGTCTCCATCCGGGCGCTCAAGCGGTTCGTGACGGAGCGCTACGGAGTCGAGTCGGTCCGCCCCCAGACGCAGGACCGCCTCTTCGGCGAGCTCGTCGGCGAGGGGAACCGCTATGCGGGCCACCTTCCGGTCGTGCCCTTCCCGGCGCCCTCCCCGGCCGACGGAAAGCCCCGCGTCGCGGTCGTCGGCGCGGGTCCGGCGGGCCTCTCGGCCGCGCACGACCTCGCCCTCCTCGGCTACGACGTGACGGTCTTCGAGGCCGCCGGCGAGCCCGGCGGCATGATGCGGTTCGGCATCCCCGAGTACCGCCTCCCGCGGACGCTCATCAAGGCGGAGACCGACCGGATCCTCGCGCTCGGCGTAACGCTCCGGCTCGGCACGCGGCTCTCCCCCTCCTTCGGCCTCGCCGAGCTCCGCCGCACCGGATTCGAGGCGGTCTTCCTCTCCGTCGGCGTCTCGCAGGGGCGCGAGCTGGACGCCCCGGGCGTCGAGCTGGACGGTGTCGTGAAGGCCGTCGACTACCTCCTGAACGTGAACCGGGGCTACCGGATGGACCTCGGCCGGCGCGTCGTCGTCGTCGGCGGCGGCTTCGTCGCGTTCGACGCGGCTCGGACCGCGCTGCGCGTCTTCAAGGAGGGCGAGCTCGACGCCCTCGCGGAGGCGGCCGGTGCGGCGGACGCGCGGGCCAAGGAGGCGTTCGACTCGGCCCGAGCGGCCCTGCGCGGAGGGGCGGCCGAGGTGACGATCGTCTCGCTCGAGAACTTCGACGAGATGCCCGTGCTGAGGTCCACGCAGGGGCACGAGGAGTTCGAAGAGGCCCGGCGCGAGGGGGTCGCCTTCCTCCCGCGGCGGGGTCCGAGGCGCTTCCTCGGCGGCGCCCGCCTGGAGGCCGTCGAGCTCCGGAAGGTCCTGTCCGTCTTCGACGAGAACGGCCGCTTCTCCCCCCGGTACGACGACGCCGACGTCGTCACCCTTCCGGCCGACGCCTGCATCCTGGCGATCGGCCAGAAGCCCGACCTCTCCTTCCTGACCCCCGAGGACGGCGTCGCGCTGACGCCCGGGGGAACGATCAAGGTCGACCCGGCCACGCTCGCAACCTCCGCCCCCGGCGTCTACGCCGGCGGCGACGTGGCGTTCGGCCCGCGGAACCTCATCGAGGCGGTCGCGAACGGCAAGAAGGCCGCCCGCTCGATCCACGAGCACCTCTCCGCCCGCGGCGCCTCGGCGGGGCTCGCGCTCGAGACGCACCTCACGGTCGAGAAGCTCTTCACCCCGACGTACCGGATGATCGCGGGCTTCGAGCTCGCGGACCGGGTCACCCCTCCCACGATCGACGTCGGCCGCCGGACCGGGATCGCCGAGGTCGAGACCAGCTACGACGACGCCGAGGCGCGCCGCCAGGGCGCCCGCTGCCTCGTCTGCCACGTCCAGACGATCTACGACCCGGAGAAGTGCGTCCTCTGCAGCCGCTGCGTCGACGTCTGCCCCGAGTACTGCCTCGCCATCGTGCCGTTCGTGGAGCTCGAGCTCGACGAGGCGGAGCGGTCGCTCCTCGAGGAGCGTGCGAACGGGAACGGCCTCCCCCTCTCGGCGATGGTCAAGGACGACGAGAAGTGCATTCGCTGCGGCCTCTGCGCCGTCCGCTGCCCCACCGACGCGATGACGATGGAGCGATTCACGATCACGGAACGTCTCGTTCCGAAGACGAGCGAGGTTTCTCGATGACGACGAAGACGGACCCCCCGGCCGGCGCCGCCGTGCCTCCCGCCGAGCCGAACAGCCGACGCGAATTCCTTATGAAGGCCGGCCTCGGCGCCGGCGTCGTCGCCCTCGTCGGGCAGGCGGGCGCCTCCCTGCGTTCCCTCGTCCCGAACGTGTCGTACGACGCGCCGACGACGGTGAAGCTCGGCGCGCCGACGGACTTCCCCGACGGGATGAAGTTCCTCCCCGACGAGAGGCTCTTCGTCTTCCGCGAGGGGAAGACGTTCCACGCGATCTCGGCCGTCTGCACGCACCTCGGCTGCACCGTGCGGGCCGAGGCGCTTTCGAAGGTCGAGGAGGCGAACGTCGAGGGGAAGCCCCTCCGCCTCACGCACCGCTTCCAGTGCCCCTGCCACGGGTCGAAGTACTCCGGCGACGGGACGAACGAGACGGGGCCGGCGCCGAAGCCGCTCGCCTGGTACCAGCTCTCCGTCGCCGCCGACGACGGGCAGCTCGTCGTCGACCTCGCGCAGGAAGTCGGGCACGACTTCCGCCTGACGGTCGCCTGAGCGGAGCGGGACGCACTTGAGCGCGAAGACCGGGACACCCGCCCCCTCCTCCGCCCCCGCAGCCGACTATGGGTGGAAGCGGTAATTATTCA
>CAZWRQ010000011.1:0-35494 GCA_964636395.1 uncultured Holophagales bacterium | reverse complement strand
GGGCTCCGCGCCGCCCACGGAGCCGGCGACGAGCCCGCCCTCCCCCGCGAGCATCCAGGAGCCCGGGTGGCGCGGCGCGGAGCCCTTCACCTGCATGACGGTGCAGAGCGCGAGCGGCTCGCGCGACCCGAGGAGGAGGTCGAGGAGGGCGAGGCTCATCCCTTCTTCTTCCGGCTGTAGGGGGTCCCCTCGAGCGGAAGCTCCGTCCGGAAGAGGCCGTCGCGGAGGAAGTAGGCGCCCGCGACCGCGGGGGCCGTCGGGATCGTCGCGATCTCGCCGAGCCCCTTGGCGCCGCGGGCGAGCGGCGACGGGTTCTTCTCCACGATGACGGGCTCGATCGGCGGGACCTTCGCCGCCTTGAAGAGGCCGAGCGTGCCGTACTTCACCTGCGGCTCGCCCTCCTTCAGCGGGAAGTCCTCGGTGAGGGCGTAGCCGAGGCCCATGACGACGCCCCCCTCGATCTGCGACTCGACCTGGACCGGGTTGATGGCCCGCCCGATGTCGTGCGCGGCGACGACCCTCTCGAGCATCCCGTCGGCGTCGAGGAGGACGACGTGCGCCGCGTAGGAGTAGGCGACGTGGCTCACCGGGTTCGGCTTGTCGGAGGCGAAGGGGTCGGTCACGCCGGAGAACTCGGCGTAGTACTCCTTCCCCTCGAGCTGCTCGAGCGGGGAGGAGTCGAGGTCCGCCTTCAGAGCCTGGGCCGCCCGGCAGGCGGCCTCGCCCGTGAAGAGCGTCTGGCGGGAGGCGGTCGTCGTCCCGCTGTTCGGGGAGGTCGAGGTGTCGGGCGTCGCGACGACGACGCGCTCCCAGTCGAGGCCCGTGATCTCCGCGACGAACTGCATCAGGACCGAGGCGAGCCCCTGCCCCATGCAGGCGGCGCTCGTGTAGATGACGGCCTTCCCGCCCTCGACCTTCAGCCGGACGCGGCCGACGTCGGGGAGCCCGACGCCGATCCCCGCGTTCTTCAGCGCGACGGCGATGCCGGCATCGGGCCGCTTCTCGCAGAGCTCCTTCACGGCGAGGAGGCACTCCTTCAGGGCCGTGCCGTCGTCGCAGACCTGACCGTTCGGGAGGACGTCCCCCGGCTCGACGGCGTTGCGCCAGCGGATCTCCCAGGGGGAGACGCCCACCTCCTTCGCGAGGAGGTTCAGGCACGACTCGATCGCGAAGCACGACTGCGTGACGCCGAAGCCGCGGAAGGCGCCTCCGGGCGGGTTGTTCGTGTAGACGCCCGTCCCGACCATCTCGACGTTCGGGATCTTGTACGGCCCCGCGCCGTGCGTGCAGGCCCGCTGGAGGACCGGCCCGCCGAGCGAGGCGTAGGCGCCGGTGTCCTCGAGGAGGTCCGCCTTCACGGCGGTGACGCGCCCCTCGGCGTCGGCCGCGACGACGTACTCCATCTCCATCGCGTGCCGCTTCGGGTGGACCCGGATCGACTCCTGCCTGTCGAGCGTCACCTTTACCGGAGCCCCCGTCTTCCAGGCGAGGAGGGCGGCGTGGTGCTGGACGATCAGGTCCTCCTTGCCGCCGAAGCCGCCGCCGACGTAGGCGCTGACGACGTTCACCTTCTCGGGCGCGACGCCGAGGACGCCGACGATCCCCTTGTGGTCGTCGTAGATGCTCTGCGTCCCGGTGTAGACGGTCATCGTGCCGTCTTCGTGCGGGATCGCGAGCGCGCTCTCGGGCTCCATGAAGGCGTGCTCGGTCTCGGGCGTCCGGAAGCTCTTCCTTATGACGTGCGCCGCCTCGGCGATCGCCCTGTCCGGGTCGCCGCGCTTGAGGACCGTCCGCGCGAGGAGGTTCCCCTTCGGGTGGAGCTTCGGGGCGTCGTCGTCGAGCGCCCTCCGGGCGTCGACGAGGGGCGGGAGGGCCTCGTGCTCGAGGCGGATCCTCTTCGCCGCCTCCTTGGCGATCTCGCGCGTCTCTGCGGCGACGAGGGCGATCGCGTCGCCGACGTAGCGCGTCTCCTCGCCGACCGCGATCATCGCGGGCCAGTCGTGGATGATGTGCCCCTGGAGCCGCTCGCCCGGGACGTCGGCCGCGGTCATCACGGCCTTCACCCCCGGCATCGCGAGCGCCTCGCTCGCGTCGATCCCGAGGACCTTCACGCGCGCCTTCGGCGCGCGGAGGACCGCTCCGTGGAGCATCCCCGGGACCTTCATGTCGTCGACGTACCGGGCCCCGCCGATCACCTTCTCGCGCGCGTCGGCACGGAGGATCTTCGCCCCGACGGAGAGCGGGACGGAGTGCTCGTCGGGGATCTCCTCTCCCTCGCGGAGGAGCCGCGCGGCGTCCTTTATCCCCTTCTCGATCTTCACGTACCCCGTGCAGCGGCACATGCTGAACTGGAGCGCCTTCGCGACCTCCTCGGAGGCCGGCTCGGGGTTCGCGTCGACGAGCCCCTTGGCCGTCATCACCATCCCCGGCATGCAGAAGCCGCACTGGACGGCCCCCGCGTTCGCGAACGCCCAGGAGTAGACGTCCTTCTCCCGCTCCGAGAGCCCCTCGACGGTGACGACGCTCTTCCCGGCGACCTTGGCCGTCGTCGTGAGGCAGGAGCGGGTCGGCTTGCCGTCGACGAGGACCATGCAGGCCCCGCACGACCCCTCGGAGCAGCCGTTCTTCACCGACGTGAGGTCCAGCTCCTCGCGCAGGAACGTCAGGAGCTTCGCCTCCCTCGGCGCCGCGACCTCCTTCCCGTTCACACGGAAGGCGGCGACCGCCGCCCTTCCCGCGGCCGCGTCCCTCGACTCGTCCACCTGCGTCGTCGACATGGGGCTCCTCCCGGCAGGACCAGTTTAGGGCCTGCGCGGGCCGTCTCGAAGCGGCCCGCTCCGCTCAGGGGACGACGTGGGTGCCGGTCCTTCCGGCGAGCGCCTCGCCGAGGTGGGCCGGGTCGGTGATGATCGCCTCGCGGCCGCCCCCTTCGAGGAAGGCGATGACGGCCTGGATCTTCGGAAGCATCGAGCCCGGCTTGAAGTGTCCCTCCTCGCAGTAACGCTTCGCTTCGGCGAGGGTCATCCGGTCGAGGTCCTTCTGGTCGGGCTTGCCGAAGTTCAGGCAGACCTTCTCGACCGCCGTCGAGATGACGAGGAGGTCGGCGCCGAGCTCGCGCGCCAGGAGGCTCGAGGCGTGGTCCTTGTCGATGACGGCGGCCGCGCCCTTCAGCGCCCCGGTGCCGTCGTCGACGACGGCGATCCCGCCTCCGCCGGCCGCCACGACGACGAAGCCGGCGTCGAGGAGGCTCCTCACGGCTGCGAGCTCGAGGATCTCCTTCGGCTCCGGGGATGCGACGACCCGCCGCCAGCCCCGGCCCGAGTCCTCGACGACGTCCCACCCGTCCGTCTCGCGGTGGTGCTCGGCCTGCTCCTTCGTCAGAAACGAGCCGATCGGCTTGTTCGGCTTCGCGAAGGCCGGATCGTCCCGGCCGACGAGGCACTGGGTCACGACGGTGGCGGTCCCCGTCCTCACGCCGAGCTTCCGGAGCTCGTTCCCGAGCGCGAGCTGTATGTGGTATCCGAGGGCGCCCTGCGTGTCGGCGACGCACGAGTCGAGCGGGACCATGTGGAGCTCGTTGGCGGCGAGCTCGGAGCGGCGGAGGATGAAGCCGACCTGCGGCCCGTTCCCGTGCGTGATGACGAGGCGCAGGTCGCCGCCGGCGACGAGGGGCGCGATGTGGGCGCACGTCTCCGCCGCGGCCTGGTACTGGTCGGGCACCGTCTGGTGCTCCTTGTCGGTGATGAGGGAGTTGCCTCCGATGGCGATGACGGCCGTACGGGTCAAGGGAGCCTCCTGTCGGCGCAGCGGACCGCCGCGCGCGTCGTGGTGAGAGGGGAGGGGAGCGGCCTCAGAAGCGCTCCCAGAGGGCCGTGGCGTGGCGGCGGCTCTCGACCGCGAGGGCGTCCTCGTCGAGGCCGATCTCGAGCCTGCGGCCGTGCATCAGGATCCGGCCGCCGCAGATCGTCGTGTCGACGACGGCCTGCGAAAGGCCGAAGACGAGGTGGCCGAGGACCGTCGCGTCGTTCAGCGGGGTCGGCGGGAGGTAGTCCACGAGGATCACGTCCGCCGCGGCCCCCTCGGCGAGCGTCCCGATCGGGAACCCCCAGAGGGCCGAGGCGATCCGCGGGTTCTGGACGAAGAGCGCGCCCGTCAGCTCGAGGAAGCCGCAGCTCGGGTTCTCCTGCCTGAGGTGCTGGGCCCAGAGGCCGACGCGGAGCTCCTCCAGCATCGAGACGGTCATCGCGTCGGTCCCGAGGCCGACGGGAACGCCGCAGCGGACGAGCCCCACGACGTCGGCGATGCCGACGGCGTTGTTCAGGTTCGACTGGGGGTTCGTGACGACCCAGGCGCCGTTCGCGGCGAGGGCGTCCTTGTCCGCTTCGTCGCAGTGGACGGCGTGGGCGGCGATGCTCCCCGTTCCGAGAATTCCGTGGTCGACCAGGCGCCGTGCGGACGACTTTCCGTACTTCGCCCGGTTCGCCGCGACGTCGGAGGCCGCCTCGGCGACGTGGACATGGAACCCGACGCCGAGGGCGTGCCCCAGGCGGGACGCCTTCGCGAGGGTCTCGTCGGAAAGGGTGAACGCCGCGTGCAGGCCGAAGAGGGCCCGGAGCTGCGGGTCGCCCGCGGCCGAGGCCTCGCGGGCGAAGGCGGCGTTCTCCTCGAGTCCTTCCGTCGTCACCGCCGCGCCGTCGCGATCGGAGACCTCGTAGCAGAGGCACGAGCGGAGGCCCGACTCCTTCACGGCCTTCGCGATCCGCCCGAGCGAGCCGCGGACGGCGCCGGGGCTCGCGTGGTGGTCGACGAGCGTCGTCGTCCCCTTCCGGATCGCCTCGAGGAGGATGACTTTCGCGCTCACCTCGACGTCGTCGAGCGTGAGCTTCCGGTCGAGGCGCCACCAGAGGTTCTCGAGGACCTCCTGGAAGCTCGCGCTGGGCGCGGCCTTCCCGAGCCCGCGCACGAGCGTCGAGTAGAAGTGCATGTGCGCGTTCACGAGCCCGGGGAGGACGACCTTCCCGCGGGCGTCGATCTCGCGCTCGAACGGTCCCGGGATCTCCCCGGCGGGGGCGATCCGCGCGATGCGGTCGCCTTCGACGAGGAGGTCGTGCCCCGGGAGGACCCGGCAGGGCTCCCCGAGCGTGACGAGCGTGCCGTTCCGGATCAGGAGCCGCATCGGGTCCTCCTTCGGGTGGGGGGGAGCCCCGGCCTCACCCGAGGCCGACCTCCGCGTTGAACTCCTCGATGAGGCGGTCGAAGTGGACGACCTCGTCCTCGAAGAGCTCGCGCCAGTACTCGGGGTCCCACTGGGCCTGGATCTCCTCGTAGGTCTTCCCCTGCTGCTCGACCCACGTGTAGTACTTCAGGTTGTGGATCGCCTTGCGGTCCTGGTAGGTCAGCTCCCTGAAGTTGTCCGTCGCCTGCCGCTCGAGGCTCCCCGTGAACGTCCGGGCCGCGTCGACCGCGGTGAAGGCGCCGCGCTCGGCCGTCAGCTCTGCGAGGCGCGAGAGGTACATCTCCGCGCTGTCGGTGAAGACGGTCATGACGACGTCGTTCTCGTCGAGCTCCCAGTACTTCGCGGCCTTGATCGCCCCGAGGATGTTGCAGATGCACGAGATCCCGAGGAGGTCGAGCTTCCCGACCGTGTCGGCCGGCGCTCCGGCCGCGACGAGGAGCTCCCGCCCCGCCGGCTCGTTGAAGAGCCGGAGGAGACGCATGCAGTCCTCGTCGTCGATCGCGGCGACGGCGTCGGTGTTCCTCACGTTGTGGACCCACGGCACGTGCTTGTCGCCGATCCCCTCGATCCGGTGGTCGCCGAACCCGTTCTTCAGGAGCGTCGGGCACTGGAGCGCCTCGGTGGCGACGGTCTTCACGCCGGGGAACCTCGTCTTCAGGTAGTCCCCCGCGGCGATCGTCCCGGCGCTGCCGGTGGCGCTGACCCAGGCCGAGAGGCGGGCCTTCGGGCCGCGGACGGCCTGGAACGCCTCCTCGACCGCGGGGCCGGTGACGTTGTAGTGCCAGATGGGGTTCCCCATCTCGTCGAACTGGTTGAAGACGACGTGCACCGGGTCCTTCTTCAGCTCCCAGCACTTGTCGTAGATCTCCTTCACGTTGCTCTCGCAGCCCGGCGTCGCGATGACCTCGGAGCCGATGGTGCGGAGCCACGTGAAGCGCTCCTGGGACATGTTCTCGGGGAGGATCGCGACGGCGTGGCAGCCGAGGATCGCCGAGTCGAAGGCGCCGCCCCGGCAGTAGTTGCCCGTCGACGGCCAGACGGCCTTGTGCTTCTCCGGGTCGAACTCGCCGCTGACGAGGCGCGGCACGAGGCACGAGAACGCCGCTCCGACCTTGTGGGCACCGGTGGGGAAGAACTTCCCGACGAGCCCGACGATCCGTGCCTTGACCCCCGTGATCTCCCGCGGGATCTCGAGGGCGTTCACGCCGCCGAAGAGCCCGGAGACGGGGTCGTTCTTCCAGGTGATCCGGAAGAGGTTCGCCGGGTTCACGTCCCAGAGGCCGACTCCCTCGAGCCGCTTCTTCTGCTTCTCGGGGACGAGAGACGGGTCGCGCATCTGCCGGAACGTGGGGATGACGATGTTCCGCTCGCGGCAGCGCTGCGCGGTGCGCTTGCGGACCTCGGTGTCGATCGACTTGACGATTCTCGACATGGCGGGCCTCAGATGTGGAGCTTCCGGTCGCGGGAGACGATCTCGGCGAGCTTCGCGGCCGGGTCGGCGATCCGCTCGAGGAACATGAGCGCGCTGATGACGAACGGCTTGTAGGCCGCCTCGTGGTAGGTCGGGATCCGGTACTGCTCGAAGACCTCGGCGCTCACCTCGCCCGCCTTGCAGCTGACGTCGGTGATGTCGGCCGGGAGGCAGTGCATGTAGAGCGCTTTCCCGCCCTTCGTCAGGTTCATCTTCGCCCGGTCGCACTCCCAGCTCGTGAACTTCGCGTTGCCCGCAAGGCACTCCTTCTCGAGCGCCTTCAGGCCGTCCTTGTCGCCCTTCGTCAGGAGCTCGGTCCGGCGGCCCATGACCTCGTAGGGGGCCCACGACTTCGGATAGACGATGTCCGCGTCCGCGAAGGCCGCCTCCATGGAGTTGACCACCTCGAACGTTCCGCCGGCCGCGGCCGCGTTCTTCTTCGCGACCTCGACGACCTCCGGGATCAGGCCGTAGCCCTCGGGATAGGCGAGGCTCACGTCCATCCCGAAGCGGGTCATCAGGCCGATGATCCCCTGCGGGACGGAGAGCGGCTTGCCGTAGCTCGGGCTGTAGGCCCAGGTCATGGCGATCTTCTTCCCCTTCAAGTTCTCGAGGCCGCCGAAGTAAGACTTCAGCCAGGCGAGGTCGGCGAGCGACTGTGTCGGGTGGTCGACGTCGCACTGGAGGTTGATGAGGCTCGGGCGGCGGTGGAGGACTCCCTGCTTCGTCCCGTCCGTGAGCGCCGCGCCCACCTCGCGCATGTAGGTGTTCCCGGCGCCCAGGAACATGTCGTCGCGGATGCCGATGACCTCGGTGAGGAACGAGATCATGTTCGCCGTCTCGCGGACGGTCTCGCCGTGGGCGATCTGGCTCTTCTGCTCGTCCAGGTCGGAGAGGGAGAGCCCGAGCGCGCTCGCGGCCGAGGCGAACGAGAAGCGGGTCCGCGTGGAGTTGTCGCGGAAGATCGAGATCGCGAGGCCCGTGTCGAACGCGCGGTACGAGGTGCCCTCCTGGTGGAGGCGTTTGAAGGTCTCGGCGAGGGTCAGGATCGCCCGGATCTGGTCCTCGGGGTGCTCCCAGGTCAGGAGGAAGTCCTTCTGGAAGAGGTCTGTCTTCAGGCCCTGGAGCTCGGTGACGAGGTCGTGGATCGTCTGGGACGGCATCGTTCTCTCCTGTTTCGCTGGTCAGTCGTGCTGCGGATGAAGCTGTCCCCGGCGGGCGACCGGGTCGACGAGGTCGCCGTCTCTCACGACGGGCTCCCCGTGGACGAGGACGTGGCGCAGGGCGAGTGTCGAGGTGAAGCCCGGGAAGGGGTCGTACGCGTCGCTCTCCGTGGCGCGGACCGCGCGGGCGGGGCCGTTCGGATCGAGGACGACGACGTCGGCGTCGTGGCCGGGGAGCAGCGCCCCCTTTCGGCCGTCGAGGCCGAGGCGGAGTGCGGGGTTCCGGGAGAGGCGGAGGGAGACCTCCGTCGCGGCCCGGTCGGGGTCGTCGGACCAGAGCCTCCAGGCGTGGTGGAGGAGGCCGCCGAGGCCCGGGAGGCCGTTCGCGACCGTCCGTACGTCGCGGCCGTCCCAGTCGTCCTTGTCGGCCTTCCGGAACGGGCAGTGGTCCGTCGCGAAGAGGTCGAAGGCCCCCTCGCGGGCGAGCCGGCGGAACCGCTCGCGGTCTCCGCGGAGCGGCGGCGAGCAGAGCCAGCGGTGGCCGTCGGGGCCGTCGAGCGACGTCTCGTCGAGCCAGAGGTACTGCGGGCCGGTCTCGCAGGTCACGTCCTGCCGCGCGCGAGCGTCGCCGATCATCTCGGCGGCCCCGACCGTCGAAACGTGGACGACGTGAAGCGGGACGCTCCGCCGCCGCGAGAGGTCGAGGAGTGCTTCGACGGCAGAGATCTCGGCGGCCTCCGGCCGGAGCTTCGCGTGAGAGGAGGCCTTCGAGAGGTCGAGCGACGACGGGTCGACCGCCTCGAGGAGTGCGTCATCCTCGCAGTGGAGGAGGAAGCGGACCCCGAGCGGGCCGAGGCGTGCGAAAAGCTCGTCGAGGCGGTCCGCGTCGGAGAAGAGCCCGGCGCCGCGATAGGTCGTGTAGAGCTTGATCGTCCGGTAGCCCGACCCGACGAGCGACTCCATCTCCGACCAGTCGCTTCCCTCGAAGCGGGTCGGCGTCAGGTGCCAGGTCACGTCGGCGTGGCAGAGGCCCGCCGCCCGGGCGCGGGCTCGGCGGAGGGCGTCGCCGAGCGGCTCGCCCGGCCCTTGCGTGACGAACGCGGCGATCGTCGTGATGCCGTTCCGGACGGCGACGCGGGTGCCGCTCTCGTAGTCGTCCGCCAGCTCGAACCGGCCGATCCGGTCGGCGACGTGGACGTGGAGGTCGACGAGCCCGGGGAGGACGTAGCAGCCCGAGGCGTCGATCTCCCTCTCGGCCGGGCCGAGGCCCCGGCCGACGGCGGCGACGATTCCGTCCGCGAGGAGGAGGTCGGCGTTCTCCACGCGCCCCTCGGACGCGATCCGCCCGTTCCGCACGAGCGTCTTCACGCGCGACCTCCCGCCTTCCGCGCGGACAGGGGCGGCAGCGCGCTCTCCGCCGGCAGGAGGGCGACGAGAAGGGCGCAGGTCTCGAGGTCGAGGCGCTCGCCCTCGGCGGCGCCCGGCTCGAGCCGGACGTCGAGGACGTGCCAGCCCGCGGGCTCGAGGACGACTCGAAGCGACTCCGAGCGGTACTCGGCGAGGGCGCCGTGGTGCTCGAGCCGGTGGGCTCGGCCGGCGATCCGCGCGTCGAGGACGAGCGCGTCGCCGTCGCGCGTCATCCGGAACGCGTCACCCTTCGCCTCGGCGAAGCCGGCGACGTCGATCCAGAACGTCGGCTTATTGCGGTGCGGCGCGCCGGAGGTCGGGCAGGAGGGAACGCAGTTGCCGCACTCGTTGCACGCGTCGCCCAGGTTGACGATCTGGATTCCCTGCTCGACGCGGAGCGACGTCGTCCCGGCCGGGACGGGACGCCCTCCCTCGACGACGAAGGAGGGGAGCTCCATCGCCAGGGGTGAGACCTCGTACGCCAGGTTCGCCCGGTTCGGGCAGACGGTGACGCAGAGGCTGCACACCTCGTCGCAGTCGAGGCATCGGGAAGCCTCGTGGCGCGCCGCCTCGGGGCTCAGGGACAGGAGGACCTCATCGAAGCCGCGCCGCTCGGCGACGGGGAGCTCGGGGACCGGCTCGGGAGCCGCGAGCCGTGCCTTCTTCGCGAGCGCGGCCGCGGCCGAGAGGCCCTTCGCCAGGTGCGGCTCGACGACAGGCTCGACGCCGTGGAGCCGGGCGATCGCCTCCGCCGCGGCGCGGCCGTCGGCGACCGCCTTGATGATCGAGGCGGGGCCGCGGACGACGTCGCCGCCGGCATAGAGGCGCGCCACCGAAGTCTCGCCCGTCGCGCTTCTCGCGGCGAGCGTCCCGTCGCGCTTCGTTTCGACGGCGACTCCGAGGAGCTCGAGCGCCGTCTCCTGTCCGATCGCGGTGACGATCGTGTCGGCCGGGAGGACGACCTCGCTTCCGTCGACCGGCACCGGCCGCGGGCGGCCGGAGGCATCGGGCTCTCCGAGCCTCATCTGCTGGCAGGCGAGGCCGACGGCGCGGCCGTTCTCGACGACGACGCGGAGCGGGGCGAAGAGCGTCCTCAGCCCGATCCCCTCGACGTCGCAGTCGCGGACCTCCACGGGGTCGGCGGGCATCTCGGCGCGCGTCCGGCGGTAGACGATCGAGACCTCGCCCTCCCTCCCGACGAGGCGCTTCGCCGATCGGGCGCCGTCCATCGCGGAGTTGCCGCCTCCGACGACGAGGACTCTCTTCCCGAGGTCTCGCGCCACACCCTCGCGGAGGCCGTCGAGGAAGTCGAGGGCGTCGAGGACCCCCTCGGCGTCCTCGCCGGGGATCCCGAGCTTCTTCCCCTTCTGGGCGCCGGCGCCGAGGAAGACGTAGTCGAACCGGGCGCGGAGGTCGTCGAGCGAGACGTCCCTCCCCACCGCGGTGTTCAGGTGGATCGCGACGCCGAGGGAGCGGAGCCGCTCGAGGTCGACCGCGAGCTTCTCGTCGGAGAGGCGGTACCTCGGGACGGCGCCGCCGACCATGCCGCCGGCGCGGCCCTTCGCCTCGAAGAGCTCGGAGGCGATCCCGGCGCGGGCGAGGTTCAGGGCGGCGGTGAGGCCCGCGGGGCCGGCGCCGACGATGGCGACCCTCGCCCCCTTCGGCTCGCCGGCGACCTCGGGCTTCGACACGCCGTTCTCGAAGGCGAAGCGCTTGATCTCGCGGATGCCGAGCGGGGCGTCGTAGAGGTTCCGCACGCAGCGCTCGGTGCACGGGTGGTCGCAGATGCTGCCGGTCACGCCGGGAAGGGCGTTCGACCGGCGGATCACCTCGATCGCCTCGTCGTCGCGCCCGTTCGCCACGAGCCAGAGGTAGTCGGGGATGTTCTGGTGGGCCGGGCAGGCTTCCATGCAGGGGGCCGCGATGCAGTCGAACGGACCGAGCGCGCGCTCGCCCTTGAAGGCGAGGGGGCGCTCGCGGCGGCGGAACCGGCTGTCTCCGGGGTCCGTCACGACGCGCTCCAGGTGCTTCGCGAGGTTCCAGCGCCGCCCCTTCCCGCCGGAGGTCCTCTCGACGAAGGCGTCGAGGCTTTCCGCCCCGGCGGCGTCCATCGCCGATCCGAGGTTCTCGAGGTACTGCGAGAGGCGGGCGTAGCCGCCCGGCTTCAGGAGGTCGGTGCAGACGGTGACCGGGGTCATCCCGTCGGCGACGAGGTCGGCGAAGTTCCAGGCGTCAGCGCCGCCGCAGAAGCTGATCGGGACGCTCCCGTCGAGCTCGTCGTCGACGAGCTTCGCAAGCGAGAGCGTGAGCGGGTGGAGGGCCCGCCCCGACATGTACATCATCTTCTCGTGGGGCGGGAAGACGGGGCGGTGGTTGACGACCTCGAGGGTGTTCGAGAGCTTCACGCCGAAGCCGCGGCCGGCGGCGCGGGCCGCCGCGGCGAGGCGCTTCACCATCGGGAGGGCGTCCTCGAAGCGCGGGTCGTGGCCGAACGCCGCGTCCGGGACCTCGACGCCGTAGCCGAACGTCCCGTTGAGGAGGCCGCGGAGCCGCTCGGGACCGAGGAGCGTCGGGTTCAGCTTGACCCAGGTGTGGACGCCGAGCTCCTGGAGGAGGTAGAGGGCGATCTTCTCGATCTCGGCCGGCGGGCAGCCGTGCATGGTCGAGAGGGTGATGTGGTCGGAGATCGAGGCCGGGACCTCGACGTCGCGGACGCCGGGCCACGCCTTCGCGACGGCCTCGACGGCGGCGGGGATGGACGCGGAGGCGTCCCGGACCGACGCGATGAACCTCTGGACGCGCTCGCTCCTAATCCCCTCGAGGTTGTAGCCGACGCTCATGGCGAAGAGCGTCCCGGGGGCCGGGAGCGAGAGCTTCGCCGCGAGCGCGTGGACGAGGACCCAGGCCTTCAGGTACTCGTCGAAGCTCTGCTCGAGCTTCAGCTCCTGCGACCACTCGCAGTTGAAGGTCTCGTCGGCCGAGTCGATGCAGGGGCGGCTGATCGTCAGCTCGTCGAGGACCTGGACCGTCTTCAGCTCGACGAAGCGCGCGCCGCAGAGCCAGGCGGCGACGACGTTCTGCGCGAGCTGGCTGTGCGGGCCGGCGGCGACGCCGAGAGGCGCCGCGAGCTCCCGGCCGAGGAGGCGGGAGGAGAAGCGCGGCTCGGGCCGAGCGAACGACCCCTTCGGGATGCCGAGGACCGTGTCGCGCGACTCCAGCTCGCCGAAGACCCACCGCGCGAGGAGCTCGAGAGGAAGGGGACGGAACGCTTTTTCCACGATCGACCTCCTCGGGCGGGGGCTCGTCGGAGCCGGGCTACATCACTTCGTCGCGACGAGGACGCTGGGGTAGCGCGCGAGGAAGGCCGAGCAGTGGATCAGCTCGCGCGTGTCGAGGCACTCGCCGATCTTGTGGGTGTTCTGCTCGATGCCGGTGCCGAAGCCGAGCATCGCGGGGTACTTGTACGGGCCGTTCTCGATCCAGGCCTTCCCCGCGGCGCCCGGGATCTTCGTCTCCTTCGGGACCGGGAAGCCGACGCCGTCCGTCGAGAAGACCCAGCGCTCGACGCGCGGCTCCTTCGTCAGGACGCCCCCTTCGCCGATGTGGCCGGTCACGTTCGGGCTGACGACGCCCCTGTAGGTCTCGACGGCGGCGCGGATCGAAGGGTGCTCCTCCGGCGTGACCCAGCCGAGGTAGACCTGCGGGTTGTCGAGTACGTACCCCTTCCAGCTCGCGTCCGTGTAGGTCGGGATCGAGACCTCGACGGAGAGGCCGGCCTTGCGGGCGGCGGCGACCGAGGAGAGGCGCTCGACGTCGGCGACGGCCTGCTCGGGAGTTTCGCCCTGCGTGAGCCGCCGGTCGAATCGGAAGACGAGCTTCTCGGGGACGGCGCAGTCGCTCGGCGTGTCGAGGCGGGCCCAGGAGGCCGTCCGGGTGCCGTGGCCGAGGAACGGGTCGTCGAGGAAGCCGTCGCGCTTCTCGTAGGCCTCGGCGGCCTCCTTGACGATGGCGCCGCCGTACTCGAGCGGGTTCTTCCCTTCCCAGGGCATCGAGCCGTGGCACGACTTGCCGGTGACGGTGACCTCGATCTGCATCCGTCCGCGCTGGCCGCGGTAGATGCCGAGCGCGCCGCGCTTGCTGCAGCCCGTGCCGTCCGTGAGGATGACGACGTCGGGGATCACCTCGGGGCCGGCCGTCGGGAAGACCTCGCGGTTCAGGTACATCGGGCCCGCGCCGTCGTTGTCCTCCTCGCAGACGGTGCCATAGGAGCGGACGATGGCGCCCTTCAGCGCCCCCTCGTCCGTCAGCTCGACGAGGATCTTCGTGGCGATGGCGGCCGAGATGACGCCGCCGAGCTGGTCGGCCGAGCCGCGGCCGAAGAGGAGGTGCTCCCACTCGGTCTCGGGCGGGGTCCAGCCGAGCTCCTTCTTCAGGAACTCCTTGTTGAGCTTCGAGGCGTCGACGAGGCCGTCGAAGCAGTCGGCGCCGACGACCTTCTCCTTCCACTGGGCCCGGAGAGGCTTGACCGTGTCGGTGTGGCCGTCGATGTAGACGACCTTCTTCTGCGCGGCCGGGATGCCGTCGTTCGGGTCCTCGACCCACCAGACGAGGTTGCCGAAGCCGTCGAAGAAGACGTCCTCGCTTTTCCGGACGGCCTTGATCTCGATGATCTTCTTCCGGAGGTACTCGAGCCGTGGCTGCTCGTGGTTCGAGGTGCCGCAGAGCGGGTCCCCGCCCTTGTCGAGCGGTTTGTCGACGTAGTCGGCGGGAATGCGGATCGCCTCCGCGAGAATCTCCTTGGCGAGCGGAAGGTACTTCGCGGCGAGCTCGGCGATGCGGGAATCGAGGTGGGACATCGGATCCTCCGTTCCGGTTCTCTTCGAGGCGCGCGGGTCGGAGCTGCGGGGCGCCTCCGGGGCGGACGCTTGAGCTCGAAAGAGGGGCTTTGTCTCGCAGACGAAATGCGAGGCCCCTGGGTGTTCCGGTCCCCTCGTGCGAGATGGGGCGGCGCCCCTTGCGTCCGGACCGACTTTAGGCCTTCCGCTTGGAGTGTCAAGAAATTTTTTGAATATCAGTAAAAATTTTTATCTATTTGCCGAGGCGATCGTTCACGACGTCCCGCGGCGAATCGACGTCGAGCAAGACGCCCTCGTCATCGCACTCCAGCAGAAAGACTTCGGCAGCGTGAACGGTCAGCAGGGAGCGAGCGCCCCGATCGCCGTCGAGGGCGAGCAGCTCCGGCAGAAGGTCTCGGCGGAAGCCCACGGGGTGGCCCCGCCGTCCCCCGAATCTCGGCGCCACGATTCGATCCCGTCCGAGGCGGAGTCTCTCGGCGACCCGGGCGACGGTCGCCGCCCGCAGAAACGGCATGTCTCCGAGGGCGACGACCCAGCCTTCGGCGTCGGCGGCAGCCGCGACGCCGTAGGCCAGGCTGGCGCCCATGCCGCGAACGGCGTCGGCGAACGGGAGAGGCTCGAATCCCTCGAGGGCCAGGAGGCCCGCGAGGCGCTCGTCTTCAGGACGGACGACGGCCACGGCGCGATCGACAGCGGGTCGCAGCGCCCGGGCCGCGCGGACGCCGACACAAGAGCCGCTCAGGGGCGCGAGGAGCTTCTCCCCTCCGAAGCGCCGGGAGGCGCCTGCGGCGAGGAGGAGGCCCGCGATGGTCACGTCCCCCCTCCCGCCGCCTGCGCCCGGGCTCAGCGCCGCGCGGCGGAGAGCCAGGTGTCGAGGACGGTCCCGGGGCGAATGATCGTCTCCTCGCGCCTTGGGCCCGTCGAGAGGAGCGTGATCGGAGCACCGACCGCCTCCTCCAGGGCGGCGACGTAGGCCCGGGCCGCCTCGGGGAGCTTCGCCACGTCGTCGAGACCGACGATGGAGCGCTTCCAGCCGGGGAAGGTGCGATAAACCGGCCGGGCCGCCTCGTAATGGTCGGATCGAGCCGGGACCTCGGTCACCGTCCGGCCGTCGATCTCGTAGGCCACGCAGATCCGCACCTCGTCGTGCTCGTCGAGGACGTCCATCTTCGTCAGGGCGATCGCGTCGAGGCCGCCGACCTTCAGGCTCGTCCGCGCCACCACCGCGTCGAACCAGCCGACGCGCCGGGGGCGCCCCGTCACCGTTCCGAACTCGTTCCCACGGTTCCGGATCCTCTCGCCGGTCTCGTCGAAGAGCTCGGTCGGGAAAGGGCCCGAGCCGACGCGTGTCGTGTAGGCCTTCATGATCCCGACGACGGCGCCGATCGCGGACGGGGGGATTCCGAGGCCGGTGCAGGCCCCGCCCGGGCCGCAGGACGAGGACGTGACGAACGGGTAAGTCCCGTGGTCGACGTCGAGCATCACGCCCTGGGCCCCCTCGCAGAGGAGCCGGGCCCCACGAGCGAGCCTCTCGTGCAGGAGCGCCCGCGTGTCGGCGACGTGCGCCGCGAGGTCGCGTCCGCACTCGAGATAGGTGTCGATCGTCTCGTCGACCGAGGGGGCCTCCACGCCGTAGAAATGCGAGAGGACGGCCGCGTGATGGCTCAGGAGCGGGCGGGCCAGCGAGACGAACCGGTCGGGGTCGACGAGGTCCGCCACCCGGATCCCGCTCCGGTTCGCCTTGGACTCGTAGGCCGGGCCGATACCGCGCGAGGTCGTCCCGATGTTCGCCCCGCCGAGCGCGTTCTCCCGCGCGCCGTCGAGGAGCGCGTGCGTCGGGAGGATCACGTGAGCCCGGTCGGAGAGCTTCAGGTTCTCGCCGACCGGGACGCCGGCGGCGCGAAGGCTCGCGATCTCGGCGACGAGCGCCCTCGGGTCGACGACGAGGCCGTTCCCGATGACGTTCAGCACGCCCTTCCGGCAGATGCCGGAGGGAATGAGCCGGAGGGCGAAGTGGCGGTCCTCGAACTTGACGGTGTGGCCGGCGTTGTGGCCGCCCTGGTAGCGCGCGACGACGTCGAAGGCGGGGGAGATCAGGTCGACGACCTTCCCCTTCCCCTCGTCGCCCCACTGTCCACCGACGATCACGACGGCGTTGCGAGACGTGTTCACCCGTCGATTCTACCCGCCGGCGCGAGCCTCCCCGGCGGGTGCGAGAATCGCCGACCGATGAGCGAACCCGTCACCCTGACCGGCGAATCCCTCACCCTCGACGATCTCGTCTCGGTCGCCTGGCGCGGCCGCGCCGCCGTCCTCTCCGAGGAGGCCGCCCGCCGCATCGACGCGTCCCGCGCCGTCATCGACCGCGCCGTCCGCGAGGACCGCGTCGTCTACGGCGTCACTACGGGCTTTGGCAAGTTCTCCGACGTCGTCATCCCTCGGGAGAAGCTCCGCGACCTCCAGCGCAATCTCGTCGAGAGCCACGCCGCAGGCGTCGGCGAGCTCCTGCCGACGCCCGCCGTCCGCGCCCTGATGCTCCTGCGAGCCAACTGCCTCGCCCGCGGTTTCTCCGGCGTGAGGCGACAGACGGTGGAGCTCCTTCTCGCGATGCTCGCCGCCGGGATCCATCCTCGCGTGCCGTCGCAAGGCTCGGTCGGCGCCTCGGGCGACCTCGCGCCGCTGGCCCACCTCGCGCGCGCCGTGATGGGCGAGGGAGAGGTCGAGCACCGGGGCAACGTCCTCCCGGCGGCGGAGGCCCTCGCCGCAGCCGGCCTTTCGCCGGCGGTCTTCGAGGCGAAGGAAGGCCTCGCCCTGATCAACGGGACGCAGCTGACGACCTCGGTCGGAGGTCTCGCGCTCGCGCGTCTCCTCTCGCTCGTGAAGGCAGCCGACCTGGTCACCGCGCTGACGACGGACGCCCTGAAGGGGACGGACGCCGCCTTCGACCCCCGGATCCACGCGGCCCGGCCCCACCCCGGGCAGGCCGCCTCCGCCCGGAACCTCCGCTCCCTCCTCGCGAATTCGCCTCTCCGGGAGAGCCACCGTCACTGCGGCACGGTCCAGGACGCCTACGCCCTCCGCTGCGCGCCGCAGGTCCACGGCACGGTGCGCGACGCCTGCGCCCACGCGCTCCGAGTCGTGACGACGGAGATGAACTCCGCGACCGACAACCCGATGGTCTTCGCCACGGGACCGGACGGCGAGGGGGAGCTGATCTCGGGAGGGAACTTCCACGCCGCGCCGGTCGCCCTCGTCTTCGACCTCCTGACGGCCGCGGCCACCGACCTCGCCTCGGTCTCGGAGCGGAGGACGGAGCGCCTCGTCAACCCGACGCTCTCGGGCGACCTGCCCGCCTTCCTCGTGAACGAGGGAGGGCTCAACTCGGGATTCATGATGATTCACGTGACGGCCGCGGCGCTCGTGTCCGAATGCAAGGCGAATTCCTTCCCGGCCTCCGTCGACTCCATTCCCACGTCGGCGGGGAAGGAGGACCACGTTTCGATGGGGCCGATCGCGGCGCGCAAGCTCGCGCGGAACGTCGCGAACCTCGAGAACGTCCTCGCGATCGAGCTCCTCGCTGCCGCGCAGGCCCTCGACCTGCGGCGGCCGCTCCGCTCGAGCCCGCCGCTGGAGGAGCTCCACGCCCGCCTCCGGGCCCGCGTCGCCCCCTGGGACGCCGACCGGTACGCGGCGGCCGACATGGACGCGGCGCGGGACGTCCTCGTCTCGGGGCTCGACGACCTCCTCGCCCGTCTCGAGTAGTCAGGAGGGCGAGGCCACCTCGGCCGAGACGAGCTGGTCGGCGAGCCGGAAGGGGAGAGACTCCGCGGAGCCCCCGTCCTCGACGAAGTTGCGCCTCGGGAGCGACCGGAGCGAGGGGGGGAGCGGGGGGAGGCCGAACCGCGGGGAGACGCGATTGAGGAGGAGCCCCGCCTTTCCGGGTCCGGCCGGCAGCAGCTCCGCGAGCTCGGCGGCGGTCCGGAGCGCCGAGCGGTCGGCCGAGGAGACGACGAGGTAGCGGGCGTCGTCGAGGAGCGCGCGGATCCGGACGCTCCGCTCCCGAAAGCCGTCGTAGAGGCCGTCGAACGCGCGGAAGAACTCCGCCAGGTCGGCGAGGAAGCTGAAGCCGAGGTGCCGGTCCGCGAGGTGGAGGACGACGGCGGCGCCGCGGGAGGCGCCGGAGAGCGCCTTCGAGAGGAGCGAGTCGCTCCGGAGGAACCAGCGGAGGGCGTCGTGCTCGAGCAGCTCGACCATCCGCTCCGGGGACTTCAGGAAGTCGACCCCGCGGGCCGCCGGCGCCGTGTCGAGGACGATCCGGTCCGTGCCGGCGTCGTCGGCGTGCTCGGCGAGCGCCTCGACGCCCATGTACTCCACGACGCCCGGGAGAGCGTCGACGAGACCGTCGTAGAGACGGTTCGAGCGGATGCGAGCGAGGGTGGCGGGCGGGGCGACCCGCGCGAGGAGCCGGTCGAACGTCGCGCGCGGGTCGATCTGGAGGACGGAGAGAGCGGCCGCGCCGGGAAGGTCGACCCGGATGGGCCGGTCGAGGCGGCCCTCGAGCCCGAGCGCCTGCGCGAGGCGACGGGCGGGGTCGACCGTCAGGACGAGAGTCCGCTGCCCCGCCCGCGCGGACGCGATCCCGACCGCGGCCGCGAGCGTCGTCTTCCCGACCCCGCCGGGGCCCGCCAGGACGACGAGCGGCTCCTCGCGCAGCGCCTCGTCGAGGTCGAGGTCGCCGGGGCCGGGCGGCGGCGGCGACGGGCCGCGGCGCCGGGGAGGCGGCGAGCCCTCGAACGCGCGCCGGAACGATCCGAAGAACGTCTCGTCGAGGGCGAACGGGCCCTCGGCGACGCTGCGCGGCGCGTCGAGCTCGGGGACCCGGACGGTGGGAAGCTCTCCGCGTGGCAGCGTGCCGGCGCGGCCGCTCCGGCCGACGCGGTTCACGACGAGGAGACCGGTCCGAAGACCGGCCCGGGCACGGGCTCCCTCTACGAGCTCTTCCGCCTCGCGCGCGGCCAGCTCGGCGGGCTCGGCGACGACCACGAGCGCCGCGCTCCTCTCGTCCGCGAAGTGCACGTCGAGGTCGGCGGCGATGCGGTGGATGGGCCCGGCGGGAACCACGCGCAGCACTGTGCGAGGCATCGAGAGGAGCGAGAGCGCGTGGCCCGTCGCCGGGGCATCCACGACGACGAGGTCGAAGCGGCGCTTCTTCGCCGCCAGGAGCTCGCGAAGCTTCCCGAGGAGGAGCAGGTCCGGGAGGCCGGGCGTGGCGCGCGTGAAGTAGCGGAAGGTCGGCGACGCGAGAATCCGCGACGCCACGAAGCCGACCGGGGCGATCGTCCGGACGAAGTCGGCGAGGAGGGCGTCGAACACGGCGGTGACCGTCCGGAGGCGCGGGGCGAGCTCCGCCTCCGTGTAGCCGCGGTCGGCGCGCCCGAAGAGCGCGGCGGCGTCGCCTCGCCCGTCGGTGGAGACGAGGAGGACGCGCCGCCCGGAAGCGGCGGCCCGCGCGGCGAGCGCGGAGGCGACCGCGGTCTTGCCGACGCCGCCCTTCCCGGAGACGAAGAGGAGGCGCACGCCGGAAAGCCCGTCGAACGGTTCGGCCGGAGCCATCCGCTGCATTCTCCGCTCGATTCCCGACCCGCGAAGCGTGGATAATGGTTGCTCGCACGGACGAATCCCCGGAGGCCCGTTCCCGACGGGCGCCCGGATCGCGCGGAAGGAAGGGCGAACGATGGCCGAGACTCTCATCCGGCAGCTCCTGGGACGCGGCGAGGAGGTCGTCACGGAGGTGACGAACCGCCTGCTCTCGAACGAGGCCTTCGTCGAGATGCTCAAGAAGGGAATAGCGGTCAAGGAGGTCGTCGACGGGCAGGTGGCGGTGGCGTTGAAGCGGATGAACGTCGCGACGCGCCGGGACCTCGCGAGGATGGAGGCGCGGATCGCCGCTCTCGAGGCGGAGCTCGAGGCGTCGAAGAAGGCCCCGGCGCGGCGGAAGCCGGTCCGCCGGAAGGCCGGCTGAGAGGGGCGCGCCCCTTGGCCGGACCCGAGAGAGGCGGGGCGCAGCGGCCCCGCCGCCGCCCGGGCGGTGAGGTCGTCGGCTTCACGCCCGCGGCCGGAGCGAAGCCGAAGGTCGCCGTCACCGGCGGGAGCGGCTACCTCGGAGCCCGGTTCGTTCGCGCGCTCGCGGCCCGCGGGACGTGGGACGTCGTCGTGCTCGACCTCGCGCCCGCGGCGAACGCGCCGCCCGAGGTCCGGCATCGCTTCCTGGACCTCAACCTGCCGCACTCCGACGGGACCGTCTTCAAGATCCTGAAGGAGGAGCGCCCCGACGTCCTCGTCCACCTTGCGGGCCTCCGGAGCCCGCTCCGGGACGAGGTCTACTCTCACGAGCTGAAGTCGATCGGCACGCTGAACGTCTTCGGCGCGGCAGGCGAGGCGGGCGTACGGCGCCTCGTCCATTACTCGACGACGATGGTCTACGGCGCCCGGGGGGACAACCCGGCGTTCCTCTCCGAGGAGCACCCGATGCGCGCCGACGTGACCGACCGCTTCGTGAGGGACTCGGTCGAGGCCGAGCGGCACTGTCGCGACTTCGCGCGGCGCCACCCGGACGCGAAGGTGGCCGTCCTGCGCTTCGCCCCGATCCTCGCCGCCGAGAGGCGGGATTACCGGATCCGCTACCTCGAAGGGCCGATCGCACTGACGATGCTCGGCTACGACCCCCTGCTCCAGTGGCTGCATCCGGACGACGCGAGCGAGGCCCTCCTCCGCGCGGTCGACACGCCGGAGGCGCACGGCGTCTTCAACGTCGCACCGGACGGGGTCCTCCCGCTCTCCTCGACGCTCCTCCTCTTCGGCACCGTCTCCGTCCCGCTGCCGCACGCCGTCGCCTACGCGGCGGCCGAGGCGGCGTGGCTGGCCGGGCTCGCGACGGCGCCCGGAGCGCACGCCCACTATGTCCGCTTCCCCTGCGTCGCGGACAACGGCAAGGCGCGCCGTGTCCTGGGGTTCTCGCCGGCGAAGACGACGCTCGAGACCGTCGTCGAGGCCGCCCGCACCCGGCGAGGGCGAGGGCGCGCGATCGACTTCGACGCGGTCGAGGAGGTCGTGCGGACGGCGACGTGGCGCCTCGAGCAGCGGCTCCGCCGGCCCGCGCCCCCGCAACCCGGAGGAGAGGCCGAGCGGACGGACCGCTCCGCCGGGACGCGGAGGACGGCATGACGACGCGTGCCTCGGCCGGCCGACCAGCCGCGGAGAAGCCGTTCGCGCCCAGCCTCGTTCCGGCGGCGCCCGACGCGCAGCTCCTCCGCGAGATCGCGGGAGAGGCGGGGAAGCTCCTCGTCGCCCACCCGGAGCTCGCCTCGCCCAGAACCTGGGTCGACCTCTGGAACCTGTTCCTGCACCGCAACCAGTCTCTGGAGCTCGACGACTTCGGCTGGGACGAGACCGCGGCGCGGGTGTGGGAGCCTCTCTTCGACTTCCTGTACCGGGTCTGGTGGCGCGTGACGCTGACCGGTGTCGAGAACGTCCCGAACGAAGGGCGCGCGCTCCTCGTCATCAACCACTCCGGCGTCCTGCCGTGGGACGGCGCGATGCTGAAGCACGGCCTCGCGCGCGAGCACCCCGCGCGACGGAAGGCCCGGATGCTCGCGCTCGACATGTTCACGACGCTCCCGTTCCTCCAGCCCTGGCTCCGTCAGATGGGAGAGGTCCGGGCCTGCCCCGAGAACGGCGAGAGGCTCCTCGAGCGGGACGAGCTCGTCGCGGTCTTCCCCGAGGGCGTGAAGGGCGTCGGGAAGAACTTCCGCGACCGCTACCGGGTCGCCCGCTTCGGACGCGGCGGTTTCGTCCGCCTCGCGCTGAAGACGCGCTCGCCGATCGTGCCGGTCTCCGTCGTGGGCGCCGAGGAGATCTACCCGATGCTCTTCAACCTCGCGTTCGTCGGGAGGCCGCTCGGCTTCCCCTACTTCCCGGTGACGCCGACGTTCCCGCTCCTCGGGCCGCTCGGCCTCGTCCCCGCGCCGACGAAGTGGTGGATCGACGTGGGCGCGCCGATCGACGCGGGCCTCGACCCGGCCTACGCCGAGCGGCCGATGATCGTGAACGAGGTGACGGACCTCGTTCGGTCGACGATCCAGCGGATGATCGACTCGCGCCTCGCCCGGCGCGGGAACGTCTTCACGGGCGAGTAGACGAGACCCGGGCCGCGGCGGGCCGCGGTGCCGTCGGACGGCGCAGCTTCCGGCGGACGGGCATTGCAGGACGCAGCCGGAGGCCGTGGCGCTCGAAGACGCGCGAGAGGCGCCCGTATTCCGCGTCCAGCTTCTGCTGTGTCGTCCGATAGGCGTACTCGGCGATCCGCACGCGTCCCGACGTCCGCATCATGTTCCGCATGAGGCGCGGGAGCTCATCCGCCTTCGGCTCGAAGAGGACGATGTCGGCGTCGGGGTATTCGCGACGGTAGCGGTCGAGGCCGTAGCGGAGCCGCGAGTGGAGCGACAGGCGGAAGACCTGGTCGAGGACGGAGAGGAGGCCACGGCCGGCGAGCGCTCCCTGCCCAGGACGGCGGGGGGAGAGAGACGGCGCGAGAGGGAAGCGGAGCGGGACGATCGGGTTCACGCAGAGGACGAGGCCGCAGCGCTCCTTGAGGGCGAGGGAGATGTGCGCGGTCTTCCTCACGCCGCCGTCGATGTAGTCGACTCCGTCGATCCTCACGGGACGGAAGAAGCCGGGAAGGGCACAGGAGGCGGCCACGGCTCGCGAGATCGGGACGGCCTCGCCGCTCGACGAGCCGAAGACACGCGTCTCGCCCGAGTCGAGGGCCACGGCCACGAGCCGAAGGTCGCGGCGCAGGGCGCGGAAGTCGTTCGTCCGCCCGGGGTGGGAGAGCCACTCGGCGAGCCACGCCTCGAGGCCGTCGAGGAGGAAGAAGCCGGAAGGCAGAAGGCCGGCGAGCGAGGCGACGAGGTCGGTCAGCGTGAGGTCGCCGGGGCTGTCGCGGAGGTCGCGGAGGGCGTCGAGGACGATCCTCGGGGCAGAGACGGCCCGCGAGGCGATCTCCCCGAGGTTGGGGCGGTAGAAGGAGAGCCGGTCGAGCCCCTCGCCGCGCGGGTGGGTCGCGTTGCGGTAGAGGACGGAGGGGGAGGTCCCGTTCGCGACGAGAGCGCCAACGTAGGCGCCCGCGGAGACGCCGACGAAGACGTCGCAGTCCGTGAGCGAGAAGCCGTCGAGCCGGTCCTCGAGGGCGGCGAGGACTCCGATCTCGTAGATCGCGCCGGTGATCCCGCCGCCGGCGCAGACGAGGCCGCGCCGGCTGGGCAGCGGCCGCGGGCTGGAAGAGCCGCGGGAGGAGACGAGACGAAGGCGGGGTGCCGCCACGGGACCTCCTGAAAAGACGACGGGCGCCGGGGGCGCCGGCGCCAGTCTATCCGGATCGGGGAGGGAGCCGACGCCTCAGGCGCGGGTGCGGCTCCGAGGCTTCCGGGCCGGCGCGTGTAGCTGCTCCATCTTCCGTCCGAGCGCGTCGACCTTCGCCACCAGGGACTTCAGGTCCTTCTGCGTCGGGACGTTCAGGCGGTGCAGGGCCTTCTCGAGGGCGGGCTCGACGACGGCCGAGACGCGGCGGGCGACCTCGTCGGCGACGCGTCCGGCCTCGCGCGAGACGTCGGCTCCGACTGTCTTCAGGTTGGACTTGGCGTCGCGGACGACGCCCTCCACGAAGCGCTTCGGATCGCGGGCGAGCGTCTCGCCGGTCTTCTTCGCGCTGGTGGCGGCGGCCCGGACCGTCTTCTCCACCTTCGAGGCGACGGTGCGGGTCTCGTCGCGGACGGCGTCGACCTTCTCGGCGGCCGTCCGGAGCGCCCGGTCGATCTGCGGCGGGACGTCGAAGGGGAGCGGCCTGGGGGCAGGGGTGGCGCGGCGGGTCGTCTTCCTCGTCATGGCTTCCTGGTCTCCTTCTTTCGTGCCGGCGAGGTGCGCGCGGCGTGTTCGGTTCGGAGCCCGGCGGGGCTCCCCTTCGGGAACGAGGCTGCGGCAAGAGCTTCGAGATGGTCGAGGCGGCGGGCGAGCTCCTGGATCTCCGCGTGGATGGCCGGAGAGGACGCGGGGGGGACCCTGCGGACGAGGTCCCGGACGCGTCCGACGACGTCGGAGAGGCTCTCCCGGAAGACCGTTCCGACGTCTTCACGGAGGCGGGCCCCCTCCTCCCAGGTGAGCCGTCCGCGTCCGACGAGGCCGGCGACGATCCGCTCCACGTCGTGGCGGGCCGTCTCGACCCGCCGCGTGACGGGCGCGAACGTCTCGGCGATCCGCTCCGGCTGCGCCGCCTTTCGGACGGCGCCGGCCATACGCGCCGCGCCGACCCTCTCGGCGACGCCGGCCACCGTCTCCGCCGCGTCGCTCCCGGCGCGGAGGAGCAGGGCGAGGGCGTCCGTCGAGGCGGGGAACGCGACCCGCTCGGACGCGAGGGCCCGGGACAGTATCCGCGCGGTGATGTCCTCGCCCGTGTCGGCGGAGACGACGCGGATGCGGTCGCCTCCGGCGACGGCCCGGGCGATGTCGTCGAGCGTCACGAAGCGACGCTCGCTCTTCTCGTAGAGCTTCCGGTTCCGGTATCGGACGATTTCCCTGTGGCGGCTCGTCATCGCCCGCTCAATTTGACGCGTCGCGTAATGAAAGTCAAGTAGCACGGTGCGTTGACGCGGCGCATCCCGGTGACCCGCGCGACCGGAGAGGCCCCGGCGTACGCGCCTTCCGGACTAACATCCGCGCCATGAGCACCGTCTCCGCCCCCGCCCGTTACGCCCCGCCGGCCCTCCCGCGCGGGACGACGCTCCGGTGTCGCTCCTGGCTGACGGAAGCGCCCTACCGGATGCTGCTGAACAACCTCGACCCGGACGTGGCCGAGCGCCGCGAGGACCTCGTCGTCTACGGCGGCTCCGGCAAGGCTGCCCGCAATCCCGAGTGCCTCGAGGCGATCCTGCGCGAGCTCGAGAGGCTCGGCGACGACGAGACTCTCCTCGTCCAGTCGGGCAAGCCCGTCGCCGTCTTCCGCACCCACGCCGACGCGCCGCGCGTCCTCATCGCGAACTCGAACCTCGTCCCGAAGTGGGGGACGTGGGACGAGTTCCGGCGCCTCGAGGCGCTCGGCCTGACGATGTACGGCCAGATGACGGCCGGCTCCTGGATCTACATCGGGACGCAGGGGATCCTCCAGGGGACCTACGAGACGTTCGCCGAGGCGGGCCGCCGCGACCTCGGCTCGCCCGACGGCTCGCTCGCCGGAAAGCTCGCCGTCACCGCGGGCCTCGGCGGGATGGGCGGCGCCCAGCCGCTCGCCGTCACGATGGGCGGCGGCACGGCGCTCGTCGCCGAGGTCGATGCGCACCGGATCCAGCGCCGCCTCGAGACGCGCTACTGCGACGAGCGGATCGACGACCTCGACGCCGCGATCGACCGCGCCCTCGCCGCGCGGGACGCGAAGGAGGGGATCTCGGTCGGCGTCCTCGCGAACGCCGTCGACCTGCTCGCGCGCCTCGTCGAGCGCGGCGTCGTCCCCGACCTCCTGACCGACCAGACCTCGGCGCACGACGAGCTGAACGGGTATGTCCCGCACGGGATCTCGTACGAGGCGGCCCTCGCCCTCCGGAAGAGCGACCCCGGGGAGTACGGCCGCCGCGCCGTCGCGTCGATGGGCGAGCACGTTCGGCTGATGCTCGAGCTCCAGCGGCGCGGCGCCGTCACGTTCGACTACGGCAACAACATCCGCGCCCAGGCGGTGAAGGCGGGCGTCGAGGACGCGTTCGAGATCGAGGGCTTCGTCCCGAAATACATCCGCCCCCTCTTCTGCATCGGCAAGGGACCGTTCCGCTGGGCCGCGCTTTCCGGCGATCCGGCCGACATCGCCGCGACGGACCGCGTCCTCGTCGAGCTCTTCCCCGAGAACGCGGCGCTCCACCGCTGGCTCGAGATGGCCGCGAGGCGGGTCGCGTACCAGGGGCTCCCCGCGCGGATCTGTTGGCTCGGCTACGGCGAGCGCGAGAAGGCGGGTTTGGCCTTCAACGAGCTCGTCCGAGCCGGAAAGGTGAAGGCGCCGATCGTGATCGGCCGCGACCATCTCGACTGCGGCTCCGTCGCCTCCCCGAACCGCGAGACGGAGGCGATGAAGGACGGCAGCGACGCGATCGCCGACTGGCCGCTCCTGAACGCCCTCGTGAACACGGCGGCCGGCGCGACGTGGGTCTCGATCCACCACGGAGGCGGCGTCGGCATCGGCTACTCGATGCACGCCGGCATGGTGGTCGTTGCCGACGGGACCGAGGCCGCGGCTCGCCGCCTTTCGCGCGTCCTCGTCTCCGATCCGGGGATGGGCGTGGTCCGGCACGTCGACGCCGGGTATCCGGAGGCGGCCGCCTGCGCCGAGGCGCACGGTGTCGCGATCCCGATGAGGCGTTGACGCTCCGCCGCGCGGCCGCCCTCCTGCTCGGCCTCCTCGCCGCGGGGGGGCTCGCCTCGGCGCTGGCCGCGCGTCTCGCGCCGCTACCGCCCGGGGCGAAGGAATGGCGCGCGAACGAGCTCGAGGCGCGAGCGCGGCGCGCGCTGGAGCGCGACGCCCGGCGGCTCGCCGGCGTCGCGGAGCGGCTCGCGTCCGACCCGGCCCTCGTCGAGATCGTCGAGGGGGGAACGGCCGGGGTCCGGCCGGGCGGGCTCTACCGCCTCCTCGGCGCGTCACTCCCGAAGGGGCCCGGGTGGGGAGCCGTCCTTCTGGACCGGAGCGGCGACGCCGTGGCGTGGGCTGGCGAGCCGGGGGACCTGCCCGACGCGGCGGCGCCGCGGACCGGTCCTTTCGCGGCGTCGTTCCGCGTGACGGAAGGGACCATCGCGCACGAGTCCCGGCTCGGTCGGAGCCCGGAGACGCAGGGGCTCCTCATCGTGACCCGGCGCTTCCCGACGGGGATCGTCCGGCCCGACCTCCTGGACGCGCGCGGCGGAGCGGCCGCATTCACGCAGCGTCGGGTCCGCGTCCGCGCGGCCCGATCGCCGAACCGCCTCCTCGCGGTGAGCCTCGAGCCAGGCACGAGGGCGGTCGTGGAGGAGGACGTCCGGACCTCCTCGTCGCGTTCCGGCGCGCTTCTCTGCGGCGTCGCCGCGGTCGCGCTCGGACTCCTGGTCCGTCGACCGGCGGCCGGGGCCGTCGCGGCGCGGCTGGTCCTCCTGCTCGCGGTGCCCCATGCCGACGGCGGTCCCTTCGCCCGGATCCTGGCGGACCCGACCGGCCTCCTGGCCACGCCGTTCGACGCCGCGTTCACCGGGGTGATGGCGCTCGTGCTCCTTCGGTCGGCGATCGGAGATCCGCGACGGGTGGCCGGGGCGGCCGGCCGGCTGGCCGCCGCTGCGGCGGGGGCACTGGCGGCGAGCGCGCCGGCCGTCCTCGGCCTTGCCGGCGGCCTCGCGGTCCCGTCGCTCCTCCTCGGCGTCGGCCTCTTCACGGGACCGCGCGAGGCGCCTCTCGCCTCCGCCGGCTTCGTGGCCGTCGCGACGAGCCTCCTCGGCCTCGGGGCGCTCCTCGCGGGACAGGCGCTTCGGTCCGGACGCGGGACGGTGGTGGCCGGCGCGGTCGGGCTCGTCCTCGTCGTCTGGTGCGCGTTCGCGTCCCCTTCGGCGGCCTCTTCGGCGCTCCTTCTCGCGGGCGCGAGCCTGCTCGCCGCCGGACTCTCCGGTCCGGCGTCCCGCTTCGCGAATGCGGACCTCCTTTCGAAGGCCGTTGCCGTGGCGCTCCTCGTCGGCGCGGGCGCGCTCGTGACCGGAGCCGGTGCGGCCCTCGGGCGGCTCGCGCGCGCCGAGTCCCGCCTGGAGGCGGCGGCGAGCCTGTCGATGCTCGAGAGAGAACGGCTCGAGGAGGAAGGACCTGCCGGCTGGGAGGAGAGGATCGCGAGCCCCGATCTCCTCCCCTGGACTCCCGCCGGGAGCCGGACCGCGATGAGCGACCTCGCGCGGGCTCTCTGGCTCCGGGGCCGGAACGGCGAGTTTCCCGAACGAGGAGACCTCCTGACCGTGCGCGACGAACAGGGCCGCGTCCTCTCCTCGTTCGGCACGATGCGGCCCGGCGACGAGGGGCGAGGGACGGCGATCGGCCTCTCGCTCCCCGTCCCCGGGACTCTGGGCGTTCTCTCTCGAATTCCGTGGCCCGACGCCGACGAGGAGGACCCGCTCCTCGTCGGGGAGCTGGGGGACCCGGTCCACGCGGAGGGTCCGGTCGAGAGAATCGACTTCGACGGCGCGGGACGCCCGCTCGGCCGCGGCCGGCTCGAGCGGTCGGAGCTCGGGGGCCCGCTGCTGGCCGAGGTTCGCAGGGGCGGCCCCGGCTGGATGACCGAGGAGTCGCAGGGGCGCAGGTGGCGGATGTCCGTCCGAGGCACGGGGGTCGGCTTCGTCGCTTGGGGCGTGGAGGTCCCCTCTCCGATCTTCACGCTGGTCTCGGCCGTCGCTGCCGCCGAGACGGCCCTCCCATTCGCCCTCGTCATCTTCCTTCGGCGGGAGCTCGCGGCGCTCGCGCGCGCCCGCCTCGCGCGGACGGGGGTCCGCCGCGGGACGCGGCTCTTCGGCACTTTCCGGGGCCGCCTCGCCCTCGCGTTCCTCGTCTCCGGCGCCGTTCCGCTCGCCCTCGGCGCGGCGATCGCCCGGACGGCCCTCGATCGCTCGACGGCGCGAGCGACCGAGCGGCACGCGCTCGAGCTCCTTCGCGAGGGGCGGCGCATCCTGGAAGACCGCGTGGCGGGGAACCCCTCTCCGTCCGACCTCAACCAGGCAGCGTCCGTCGTCGGGGTCGACCTTCTCCTCTATCGCGATGGGCGGCTGGCAGCGGCGTCGCGCGCCGTGCCGGTCGCCGCCGGCCTCGCGCCGGAGCGTCTCCCGTCCGTGCTCGCCGCGACGCTCGCGGACGGCGCCAGCTCCGCCGCCCGGACGCGCTCGCCGCTCCGGTCCGGCGGGAGGAGGGTCGCCCAGGCCGCCGTGACCCTCTCCCGGGAGGAACGGACGACGCTCGCCGTCGTCCTGGGAGAGGACCCCGCGGGCCGGACGGCCGTCGAAGGGCTCTTCCTTCTCGCCGCCGCCGTCGCCCTCGGCGCTCTGGCGTTCGGAGGCCGGGGCGCGCTCGCGCTCTCGCGACCCGTGGAGGAGCTCGTGGCGGCGTCGGAGAGGATTGGCGCCGGCGAGGCCCCGGGGCCGATCCGGCCTCCGGAGATGGAAGACCTCGCCCGGCTCGTGGAGGCGTTCGGAACGATGTCGGATCGCGTCCGGGAGCGAACCGAGCTCCTCGAGCGGGAGCGCGAGGCCGCGGTGAGCGTCCTCGCCAGCCTGACGCCGGCCGCCCTCCTCTTCCGCGAGGAGACCGGGAAGGTCCTCTACGCGAACCCTGCCGCCGACGCGCTCCTTCCGGCCGGAGCGGTCCTCTCCGAGAGGCTTCCGGCGTCCCGTTTCGCTCCCGTCCTCGCCGGTCTGGCGAGCCCGAGGCCGTTCGAGGCCCGGGTCACGCTTCACGGAGAGGGGAGGGAGACGGTCCTGCGGGTCGTCATCGCCGACCTGACGGCGGACGCCGCCGGACCTCGCGCGGTCCTCCTCCTCGAGGACCTGACCGACTTCACGCGCGCCGAACGTCTCGAGGCCTGGGTCGAGGCCGCCCGCGCGGTCGCGCACGACATCAAGAACCCGCTCACGCCGATCCGGCTGACCGCCGAGCGCCTTCTCCGGAGCGCGGGACGCGGGGCCCCTCCCGACGGACCGCGGATCGCGGAGGCGGCCGAGACGATCCTCCGGCAGGTCGACCTCCTGACGGAGCGCACCGGGCGCCTTTCCAGATTCGCGAGCCCGGCGGCGCCCGAACGGACCCGGCTCTCCGGCGAAACCGTCGCGGGGCTGCTTCGGGAGGTGGCGTCCGACTTCGGCGCGCACCCGGCCGTCCGCGTGGGCTACGTGGTCGAAGGCGAGCTGCCGGACGTCTCCGTGGACAGGGCGCTGCTGCGGGACGCCGTCGCGAACTTCGTACTGAACGCGGTCGAGGCGCTCGAGGGGCGGGGAGGAACGGTACAGATGGAGGCCCGACCCGCCGCCGGGCCGAGAGGCGGGGCGGGCCTGGAGATCGCCTGCGAGGACGACGGGCCCGGCGTCGCGGAGACGGACCTCGTCCGGCTCTTCGACCCGACCTTCTCCACGAAGTCGAGGGGCTCCGGGATGGGGCTGGCGGCGGCGCGCCGGGCGATCGAAGAGCACGGGGGCCGGCTCTTCGCGGAGCGCTCGGCCCGCGGAGGCCTGAGGATCGGCTTCGTCCTTCCGGCCGCCGGTCGCTGATATCATTTTTTCGCCATGTCCCTTTCCAAGCCGCACGCGCGTCGGGCCGCAGTCGCCGTCCTCCTGCTCGGTGCGCTCTCGGGCGCCGGGTGCCGCAAGGACTCTCCCGGCGGAGCGAGCGGTCCCGCCGGCGCCGAGTCGCGTGCCGACGCGCTCTTCCTCGCGGAGGCTCCCGTCGTCGTACCCGAGGAGATCGGCCCCGAGCTCGACGCGATGGGAATCCGCCGCCTCTACGTCTCAGCCGCCTCCCTCGCCGCCGGCGGACAGGTCCGTTCCTTTCCGCCGCCCCCGTCCCGGGTCCCGCGACCGGTCGTCCTGGTCCTGATGGGGGAGCCGGGCGCGGAGGGAGGGCTTCGCGGGAGCTCGCCGGAGGCGCTCGGCGAGGCCTGGGCGGCGGGGACGACCCGCCTCGTCGCCGAGGCGAAAGACTGGGCGGAGGTCGTCGGCGTCCACGTCCACCTCGTCCCGACCGCGGGCGACGCCGCGGCCCTCGCGACCGCCCTCGGCGTCCTGAAGGCGCGGCTGCCGGGGCTTACGGTTTCCGTCACGCTGCGGGCCGGTGCGCCCGAGGGGACCTGGAAGCCGCTCGCCGGCGCCGTCGACGAGGCGCTCGTCCTGACGTTTGGCCGCCGCCCCGAGACCGCGGATGCCTTCGTTTCCGAGATGACGGCGGAGGAGGCGAAGGCCTTTCCGATCCCGTTCCGTCTCCTCGCGATCCCGGGCAGCTACGGCGTCGCCGGCTCCGGGGCGAGCGCCCGCCGGCTCCCGGACGGCGAGATGGACAAGCTCTCGGAGGACCGGAACCTCGATTTCGACTTCGCATCGGTCCTCTCGAGCGACCCCGGGAGCATCTATAGCTTCAAGCCGCGTCGCGGCTACGAGCAGGCGACGAACCTCCTTTCCGAGGACGGCGGGAGGGCCCGATTCGACGTCCTTCCGTTCGCCGACCTCGTGCGGCTCGTCTCGGCGAGCTCGCAGTGGAGCGCTCCGCGGCTGGCGGGCCGGGTCTTCCTCATCGACGGCGTGCCCCGGGACGGCCGGCTGAGCGGCTACCCGGCCGTGCGCGCGCTCCTGACCGGAAAGCCGTGGGAGCCGAGCCTTCGGGTCGAGGCGATCGAGGAGAAGACTCACGGAGGCGAGGTCTGGCTTCGCGTCTCGAACCCGGGGCCGACACCGAGCGAGCTTTCGCGCTTCGGCAACCAGATCACGATTCGGCTGGAGGGGGGCGTCTTCACGGGCCTCGGCGCGGGGGACTTCGACCGCTTCGAGATCTTCGCCTCCGCGCGGGATCTGACCCAGTCGGCGCCGTTCGGGCGCGCGACGGCGTGCCGGCTCTTCGAGAACTTCTTCGCGCCCGAGGAGTCGAACGAGCTCGGCCCGATCCGGATCGCGGGGAAGTCGCCACGGATGTTCGTCACCTACCAGCTGACTCTCCCGGACGGCCGGACGATCGACGGCCCCGAGTCGGAGGTCGCGATCCCGGCGCCGCCGGCTCCGCAGGCCGCTCCAAAGGCAAAGGCGAAGCGTCAGCCCCCGCTGCCGCGGCTGAAGAAGCGCTGAGCGGAGATGGCCGACGCCGTCAGGCGTCGGGAAGGAGGCCGCGGTCCGCGATCGCGGCCTCGGCGACCCGAACGGCCAGGAGCGCGCCCGGCCGCCGGAGGGCGTCGGACGCGAGGAAGAGCCGGCCCGTCGAGCCGGCGGACCAGGCGCCGAGAATGAGCGTCTCGTCCCGGCCCGCGGCATCCACGATGCCGGCGGGACCGTCCACGTCGGCCTCCGCGAAGCCGTAGCCGGTCGCGAGGAGAGCGGACCTGAGCTCGCCGGCCGAAGGCGCAGGGCCCGCGAAACGGATCTCCAGACGGATCGTCGTCCCGTGGAAGACGCCGGCTCGGGCGGAAAGGACCGTCACGGGAAAGTCGCGTCGGAGGAGGGCCCGGACATCCTCAGCCACCCGCCCGTCGAAGGTGTCGGAATCGGCGGGGGAGAAGACGTTGAAGGCCGACTGCGCTCCGAGCCGTTCCTTCGGGACGCTCCGGAACGAAGCGATCGCGATCGCCTGTTGAAAGAGCTCGTCGAGGGCGTCCTTGCCGAGATCGCTCGCGGGGCGGTCGATCGCCGCCGTGATGCCGGCGACGGTGCCCGCGGCTTCGGCAGCGGCGATCGCGTCGGCGAGGACCGTCGCGGCGGGGTCGCGCAGGACGAGCAGGTCGCTCTCGGGAAGAGGGCTCGGCAGGACCCCCCGGACGGCGTCGACGCAGGTACCGGAGCTCCTCTGCCCCGAGACGTCGATCGCGAGGCAGCCGTCGGTCGGACGGCGGGAGAGGAATCGCGCGGTCTCGTCGGACGGGCCGCAGAGGAAGGCGATCTGGCATCCGGCGAGGCCGTCCGGCTCGAGGGGTGAGGCGAAGGCGGCTTCTCCGTCGTCCTCGGTCAGAAGACCGGAGGTCGAGTCGCCCGTGTGGAACAGCTGCAGGCGGGAGGAAGGAAAGCTCCTCTCGCGCAGGACGGCCTTCACGTCCCGCCCCACGAGGGTCCCCGGATCGACGACCGCGACCGATAGGCCGATCACGCCTGGCCGCCCTCGACCGGTGCGCGCCGGGGAAAGAGCGCGGAGAAGAGTCGTGCCGTCGGCGCGGAGAGGGCGTAGACGACCGCCAGCGAGGCGAGGCAGACGTCGGGTCGCCAGGCGGCGACGGCCGCGATGACGAGGCCGAGGAGCGGAACGAGGCGCATCGAACGGCGGGAGCGGAGGTCGACGTCCTTGAACGAGCGGTAGCGGAACGTGGAGACCATCAGGAACCCCAGGAGGAGCGTCACACCGATGAAGACCGTCGCGATGCGCGGGTCCGGAAGAGGCTCGGGGATCACCCAGATCAGGCCGCAGAGCGCGCCCGCGGCCGCCGGAATCGGCAGGCCGACGAACCACCGCTTGTCGACGACGTGGATCTGGACGTTGAAGCGGGCGAGCCGGCACGCGCCGCAGACGAGGAAGAGGAACGACGCGAAAAGGCCGAGGCGTCCGTAGGCGGAGAGCCCCCAGTGGAAGACCAGGAACGCCGGGGCGAGGCCGAACGACAGCACGTCCGAGAGGGAGTCGAGCTGCTCCCCGAAGGCCGACGTGGAGCCGGTCATCCGGGCGACCCTTCCGTCGAGGGAGTCGAGGAACCCGGCGAGGAAGATCAGCCCCGCGGCGAGGTCGTAGCGGCCTCGGACCGCGGCCATGAGGGAAAGGTAGCCGCAGAATACGTTCCCGACCGTGAACAGGGCCGGGATGACGTAAACGCCGCGGCGAACGCCGCGGCGCTGAACCTCGCTCGAGGTTCCGTTCATGGGTGTGTCGACGGGACCGTTCCGGTCGAGCGCGAGCCGGCCCTAATGAGGGGCTCCGACGCGGGCCCGGTGCTCACGAGCGATCTCCTCCATCCGGTCTTTCACGATCAACTTCTGCTTCTTCAGACGCTTCTCCTCGCCCTCTTCGTCGGACGAAAGGAACGTCTTGGAAGCCAGCTCGGCGAGCCTCTTCTCGAAGTCGTGATGGGTGCGGACGAGGTTCTTGAACTCGTCGTGGGTCTGGGCCAGCTCGCGCTTCAACTCTTCGGTCAGAGTCGGCATGGACACCTCCTCGAAGTGGATTTCGAAAGAGCCCGCGCGAGTCTCCCTTTTTCAAAGGGCGAGAGTCAAGGCGAAGACGGCGGGGGCGTCAGGAAGAGCGACATCACGAGCGCGTCCTCGCCGTCGGCGTAGTACTGCGGGCGACGTCCGACGTCCCGGAAGCCCAGCGAGGAGTAGAAGTTACGCGCCGGATCGTTGGAGGGCCGCACCTCCAGGTAGATCTCCTCCGCCCTCATGCGGACCGACAGGTCGAGGACCTCCTGCATCAGCAGATGGGCGATTCCCCGGCGGCGGCACGAGGGGTCGACGGCGATCTTGTTGACGTGGACCTCCCCCCCGGCGAACGCGCAGAAGACGTATCCCGCGAGGCGGCCGTCCGGGGTCCGCACGACCCGGTTGAAGCGGTGGGGCGCCCCGACCTCGGACGCGAAGAACTCACGCTTCCAGGGGACGGGAAACGAGAGCCGCTCGAGCTCGGCGATCGCGTCGAGGTCGACGTTCCGGACGTCCCGGACCGTGAGCTCCGCGGGGAGGGCGCTCAACCGGCGCCTCCGGGTCCGAACCTCTCCTCGGCCGCCGGCGGGCGCCCGTAGTGTAGGCCGGCCGCCTCGTCCGGCGCCGCGGTCGCAGCCAGGGAGGCCGCGGCCGGGGCGAGGAGAGGTGCGAGGGCGGCGATCTCGAGCGCGGCGACCCCGTCTCGGTCCGCCTCTGCGACGGCGCGCGACCGCGCCACCCGATCCTCGGCGGGCTCGAGGCGTCCCTGCCGGCGTCGCCGCCTGTGGACCTCTCCGCGGAGGGCGTCGAGCAGCAGGTCGGCGTCCGGCGGCTCCGGGCAGGCCGCGGAGAAAGCCTCGAAGGTCGGAAGCGGAACGAGGACCGCCCCGGCCGCGCGGGCGAGGCCGCGCGCGAACGCGAGGGACGAGCGCAGCCCCGTGAAGGAGCCCGGCCCGGAGACGACGGCGATCCGGCCGAGGCCCCGGGGCGGCACGCCGGCGGCGGCGAGGAGGGAGGAGACCGCGGGCGCGAGCGCTTCAGCCCCCTTCTGGGGCAGCTCGACCGTCCACGGCTCCGAACCGTCGGCGACGAGGGCGAGCGAGGGGCGCGGGGTCGCCGTGTCGATGGCGAGGAGCCTCATCGGCGTGGAGGAGATCGTAGCAGGCGCGGAGAGGGACGGCTCCGCGCCCGGCGCACCCGCGTCCTGCTAGCATCGCCCCCCTTCCGATGCGCACGACGCCGATGCTCGAGCAGTACTGGGCGCTGAAGAGGGAGGTGCCCGACGCGCTCCTCCTCTACCGCCTCGGCGACTTCTACGAGATGTTCTTCGAGGACGCGGAGACGGCCGCACCGCTGCTCGGCCTCGTCCTGACCGCCCGCCATCGCGACACCGACGTCGAGGCTCCGA
>CAZWRQ010000010.1:0-35729 GCA_964636395.1 uncultured Holophagales bacterium | reverse complement strand
TTGCCCATGGCCCGGGAGAGTACGCGAGGCAGGGCGCTGCTAGACTCGGAAATTCCGATGAGCAAGGTCCCGTTCGCCGTCGCATCCGCCGCACTCGCCTTCTCCTTCACGTCCTGCTCTCCCGCGATGCGGCCGCCGGCCGCGGCCCCGGACGTGGCGGCCACCCGCCCGAACCGCCCGACCGACGAGCTCCACTGGGTCCGCGGCTCGGCCGAGTACCGGGCCGTGGCGATCCAGACGTTCCGGGCGGCGCTCGAGGCCGCCGAAGAAGCCAGCGCGGGCCGCCCCGCCGGAAGCTGGGCCGTCTGCGTCGACGCCGACGACACGATCATCGACAACTCCGGCTACGAGGCCGAGCTGCAGGCGGCGGGCCGCACCCACACCGACGAGGCGTGGGTCGCCTGGGTGAAGAGGCGGGCGAGGCCGGCCGTCCCGGGGGCCGCCGCCTTCCTCGCCGGAGTCCGGGCGCTCGGAGGCCGGGTCGCCGTCGTGACGAACACGCAGGCGTCCCTCTGCGACGACGTGGCGGCGAACCTCGTCCTCGCGGGGCTTCCGTACGACGTGCTGGTCTGCCGACCGGACGACGCGGGCGACCGCAAGGAGCCGCGCTTCCGGCTCGTCGCCGAAGGGACGGCGCGCCCCGACCTGGGGCCGCTCGAGATCCTCGTCTGGGTCGGCGACAACATCCAGGACTTCCCCGAGCGGAGCCAGAAGCTGCGCGACGAGCCCGAGAGCGCGTTCGGCGAGTTCGGGGTCCGGTACTTCGCCCTGCCGAACCCGATCTACGGGACCTGGGAGAAGAACGCCCCCCGCTGAACGGGCGGTTTGACGCCCCGTCGAATCGGCTCCAGACTCGCGCGAAACGACCACCCGGAGAGCCGCGGCGCGGCCCGGCGCGCCGGGAGAGGGGACGCGAATGCCGACGATCAGCACGCGGAAGTTCATCGCCCTTCGGAAGCTGACCCGCGCCCTGGCGGAGACGCTCCGCGCCGACGTGCGAAGCACGCTCATCACGATCGAGCCGCTGCTCCGTCCGCGGGCGGTCTTCGGCGAGCACGTCCAGGGGCACGGGAAGGAGCTCGTGAAGGGCGCCGATCGGGCCTTCAAGGACCTCGCGGCCGACTTCGCGGAGGTCGCCGGAAGCAAGCCGTTCCATCTCCCCAAGGAGCTGAAGTCGCCGTTCGAGGTGATGAGCGCCTCCCTCGAGATGCAGCCGGTCGAGTACTCCTACACCGCCCGCGGTGAGCGCGAGGGCAAGACCGTCCGGATCACCTCGCCGCTGAAGTGGGTCGTGAACTACCGCGACTACGGCCTCGACGAGCTCAAGCGCGTCCTCGCCGACCGCAACCGGACCGAGGAGCAGCTGAAGCGCTTCGTCCTCCATTTCCTCCTCGTCGAGCACGTCTTCACGCGGCAGGCGGGGATCCGGGAAATGCTCGACGCGCTCCGTTTCCCGGTCGTCGTCGAGCGGCGCCCCGAGTTCGGGAACCTCCCGATCACCTGCGTCACGACGGCCGTCTCCACGTACCGCCCCGACGACGAGGTGATCATCGAGACGACGGAGATCTCGGGGAGCGAGGAGTTCGAGGAGTTCGTGAAGGTCTCCGACGTCTCCGGGATGAAGGACGCGCTGAAGGAGAAGCTCGTCGAGCTCGTCCGGACGCAGGGGCCGGAGCTCCTGGAAGAGGTCTGACGCCCCGGGACTCGCCCGGGCAAAGGGGGCGCAGCCTCCCTCCGGCCCGCCGCCCCCGTTCAGCCCTTCCGGCGCAACCAGAGCCCTCCGCCGCGGCTCCGCTGCCACTGAGGCAGCTCCTTGAGGAGCGCCCCCCGGTGAGAGGCCTCCAGGAAGCTCGCAAAGACCGCCACCTCCCAGGCGGAGCTGTTGAGGAGGAATGCCCTCCAGAGGTACGCCTCGTTGAACGCGCGCCCCTCCGTCACCCACGCGCTCGGGTACTCGAAGGGCCAGAAGACGCCGTCGACGTGGACGTGGACCCCCGCCTTCAGCCGCGGCACGACGCGGAAGAGGAGATGGTTCAGGTCGCTCCCGGTCTTCGAGACGTGGCCCGTCTCGACGCAGAGGATGTCGCCGGCGCCGAGCGACGTGAAGGTGTCGTAGGGGACCTCGTGGACGCGCGACGGCAGGAGACGGACCTTCTCCGCCTCCTCCCGGCCGAGGAGCGGACGAAGCCGCTCGGCATCGGGATCGACGACGGTGATCGCGATCGAACGCCCGCAGACGTGCTCGTTCAGGTCGAGAAGGGCCGGGACGAACGCGCCCGCGCCCGCGCAGACGACGCGCCGCGGGCGAAGCTTGCGGAGGAAGGCGTGGAGGAGCGCGACGTCGCCCCAGCCGTACGCGGGATCGTCGGCGTCGCTTCGCCGACCCTCCCCCGGTGGCGGGAGCGCCGGCTCGGCTCCCCACCTCTTCATCTCGCGGATCAGCGTCAGCTGAGGCTCGACGAGGAGGTCGAGCCCGGGCAGCTCGTCCGGAGGACGCCCGAAGAGCTCGCTCTCCCGCCGGCGCACGTCGTCGAGGTCGGGGATCGGCGAGCGGACGTCGCCGGGCGGTACCCAGAGCTTCCGCGTCGTCTCCCTCGCGCGGACCAGCTCCTCGCGCTGAGCCGCCACCGCGGCCCGGAGCTCGTCCCGCTCGGCTTCGAGCGCGAGGATGTAGCGGTGGATCTCCTTCAGGACCGGCAGCTGCCGCCCGACCCTTTTCAGGAAGCGGATCAACGGGACCTCCTTGTCGCGAGAGGCCAGTCTAGCGCGTCCCCCCCTATACTCGCGCCCACCAAACGTCGAGGAGGTCGCCCGCGATGTCGAAGCCGCTCTCTTTCGGTGCGATCGCCGTCCGTCTCGAATCCGGAGCCGAGCCCCGCCCCGCGCGCGCGGAGGACGACGCCCCGTTCCGGATCCTCCTCGCCGGGGACTTCTCGGGACGAGGAGCGCGCGGTCTCGTAGAGACGGGCGCCGCGCTCGGAGAGAGGAAGGTGTTTCGCGTCGACCTCGACTCGCTCGACGCGACGATCGCCCGGCTCGAGCCGCAGGTACGGCTCAGGGACGGAGACGTCCTCCGCTTCCGCGAGCTGGACGACTTCCTCCCGGACACGCTCTTCTCCCGAGTCGCGCGCTTCGGCGCGCTGAAGGACTCCGCCGCGGCGGAGTCGCGCCGGCGGGAGACGGCGCGCCCGGCCGCGGGCCTCCTCGACCGGATCCTCGAAGGGGCGCCGCAGGACGAGGCGCCGCTCGTCGAGGCCGGCCCCGACGGACCGACCGAGCTGATGCGGACGATCCTCGGGAACGGCCCGTTCCGGGGGCTCGAGGCGAGCTGGCGCGGCGTCGACTTCCTCGTCCGGCGGCTCGACGTCGACGGCCCGCTCACGCTCCACCTCGTCGACCTCACGCCGGAAGAGCTCCGCGCCGACCTCCTCGCCGGCGACGACCTCGGGCGGACCGGTCTCCACCGCCTCCTGGTCGAGAAGACCGTCGGCACGCCCGGGGGGCAGGCCTGGGCCGCCTTCGTCCTCCTCGATTCGTTCGGGCCGTCGCGCGAGGACGCGGAAGCGCTCGGACGCCTCGCTCGAATCGCCGCTCAGGCGGGAACGGCCGTCCTCGCCGGGGCCGCGCCGGGACTCGTCGGCTGCGCCGCGCTCGCAGAGACGCCCGATCCGGACGACTGGGCCGAGCCGGCGGGCGAAGGGGCCGAAGCGTGGGCGGCGCTCCGCCGGCTGCCGGAGGCGCGTTCCGTCGGCCTCGCGCTGCCCCGGCTCCTCCTCAGGCTTCCTTACGGGAAGGAGACGAACGCCGTCGACGCGTTCGACTTCGAGGAGCTCGCCTCGCCGCCCGAGCACGAGCAGTACCTCTGGGGAAGCCCGGCGCTCGCGACGGCGCTCCTCCTCGGGGAGGCGTTCCTGGAGGACGGCTGGAGCCTCCGGCCCGGATCGGCGCAGGAGATCTCCGGCCTCCCGTTCGCTCTCGTCGAGGAAGACGGCGAGAAGCGCGCCGTGCCGTGCGCCGAGGCGCTCTTCACCGTCCGGGCGATGCAGGCCGTCGCGGAGAAGGGGCTGATGCCGCTCCTGACGATGAAGGGGACCGACACCGTGAGGCTCGCGATCTTCCAGTCGATCGCCGAGCCGCCGGCCGGACTCTCCGGACGGTGGGGCTGAACGGGGCTCGCGGCTCCGCGCTCCGACCGCCGCCGAGCGGGGCAGCCGCCCGTCCTCCGCGATCAGTCTCCGATGAGGACCGACGTGCAGCCGGCGACGATCGCCCCTCCGTGCGCCGTCGTGTCCCCGACGCGCGCCGCCGGCATGTAGCCGATCAGGCAGGTCGCAGCGCCCGTGGCGATCATGTCCGGAGGGCCGCCGCACGTCGCCACGTCGCCCAGGCGGGCGGCGGGCATGTACTCGATCAGCACCGTGGCGTCGCCGACCGTTATCGGCCCCCCGGTGTGGGGGCTCCCGTCCGGGTTCGCAGCCGGGCAGGTGTGGTTGTCGCCGAGACGCGCGGCCAGGGCCATCGCATTCCTCCTCAGCTCGACTTCTGCCCGGTCTTCGCGTCGTCCGCCTCGGCCGGCTCGGCCGGCGAGGCCTTCGCCGCCTCCGCGGGCTCGGGCGGGTCGAGCTGCCAGCCCGCGTCCTTCGCGCCCCCGCTGTTGATCCGCACCTGCGGGCCGACGATCGTCACACCGCACGCGTCGATCTTGACGAAGGAGCTGTCCGACCGGCCGACGGTGATCTCCGGGGCGGTGATGACGACCTTTCCCGCGCTCGAGAGGTGGGTCTCCTCGTTCGCCCGGAGCGACAGTCGGGCGTCCACGAGGAGCCCCGCGTTCAGCGTGACCTTCACACCCGCGTTCCCGTCGATCTGGACGACCCGGTCTCCCTTGACGTGCTCGTGCGCGGAGCCGTCGACGGTCGTCTTGAGCTCCCCCTCGACGTAGAGGTCGAGGTCTCCGCCTTCGTCGCCGCCTCCGACGAGGACCTTCGCCTCGCCGTAGCGGGCCGCGAGGGCGCCGTCGACGGCAACGTGCTTTCCCTTCAGAACGTGCTCGCGGTACTCGCCCGCCTTGCCGCCCTCCCCTTCGTGCCCGATGGTCACGTGTCGGTCGCCGAGGACGCTCTCCCGCGCGTCGTTCTTCACCCTCACGTCGAGGTCCCTCTCGGCGTGGACGAAGAGCTGCTCCGCCCCCCTCGCATCGTCGAACCGGAGCTCGTTGAAGCCGTTCCCCCCGGTCGTCGTGTTCGTCTTGATCCCCGAGAGCCGGTTGTCGTTCCGATGCTCGCCGTCCGGGCCCTGCCCGAGGTACGGCGGCATCTGGTCGGCGTTGTAGACGCACCCGACGACGATCGGCCGGTCCGGGTCCCCCTCGAGGAAGTCGACGATCACCTCCTGGCCGATCCGCGGCCAGAACGACGATCCCCACCGGCGCCCCGCCGCGAGCTGCCCGACACGGACCCAGCAGGAGCTCCCCTCGTCGTGCGACCCTTCCCGGTCCCAGTGGAACTGGACCTTCACCCGGCCGTACTTGTCCGTGTAGATCTCCTCCCCCTTCGGCCCGACGACGACGGCCGACTGGCTTCCTGGGACGACGGGCTTCGCCGTCCTCCGCCTCGGGCGGAACGGAAGCGCCGTCGGGAAGCAGGTGAACTCGTTCGCGTAGGCGAGCTCTTCGTCCTTCCCCGACCGGTAGTCCGCTCCGAACGTCGCCCGGTGCGTCACAGATGCGAGCACGTACTCCCCGTCTCCCGAGAAGTGGCGCTTCAGCTTCAGCTTGTGCCCTGCCGCGAGGTGCTTCACGTTGCTCGAGCCCCGCGCCACGACGCAGAGCGCCGCCTCCTCGTCCATCCGGATCCCGACGGTGCGTGCGTTGTCCTTGAAGATCTTCTGCAGCTCGTCCGGCTGCTCGCCTCCCGCCCGGTCGATCCCGTCGAAGCGCTGCGCGTACTCGCCGGGCCAGTCGTAGAGCTCCCACGTGTCCGAGCCCCGGACCTTCAGCTTGTGCGACTCGCGTCCCGCCGACACCGAGTCGAGGACCGGCTCCTCGGTCTCCAGGTGCTTGTGCGGCAGCTCGAAGCAGTGGTCCCACAGGACGTACCGGACCGACCGCGCCTCCTGCGCCCTCTCCCATGCCCAGATCCGATTCTCGTCCCGAGTCCCGCCCTCGACCTCCTCGTAGAGGATCTCGTTCTCGCCCGGCAGGTCCGGGAACTCCGAGGACGCATTCGCCACGACCATCGTGTGCTGCCCGTCCTCCTGCCGGAAGAAGTAGAAGATCCCTTCCTCCTCCATCAGCCGGGAGGCGAAGTTCAGGTCCGTCTCGCGGTACTGGACGCAGAAATCCCGTCTTTCGAACTTCCCCTGCAGCTTCCAGTCGACCGTGACGCCCTTCATCAAGTCCTTGAGGATCTCCGGGACCGTCTTCTGCTGGAAGATGCGGCTCCGCGCCTTCCGCGCGAGGAGCTGGAACTCGGGGACGAGCTCGGCCCGGTAGAGCGTGAAGTGCTCGTCGCGCCCCGCTTGCGCGAAGCGGACGCACACGCCGTTGAGGTGGTGCTCGCTCGATTCATCGGGCAAGAGGAGGTGCGCGGTGACCTTCTGGCCGAGGATCCCGTCGAACGGGACCTTCGCCTTGTTCTCCGCGATCATCTCGAGCCGGTAGCGGAACGGCCGGGAGAGCTCGTCCGTCCCCTCGAACGACTTCAGGAGGAGGACGTCCTCTCCGATCGGGGTCGTGACGCGGATCTTGCGGTTCTGCTGGACGTAGGTGCCCACGCGATACCCCCGTTTCCGTTCTCGCCCCCCCGAGACGTCTCGTTCCCCTGAATATGGACCCGCGTCGCCACTGGCGCGACCACGGTGTCGTCTCGCCCGCGTGTCGCGGATCACGTCCACGCGCGATCCGTCGCGACGGCCTCTCAGCTGGATGAAGGAAGGGCGTTTCTCGTACGAGCCGGCCCCGCGACCCGGAGCGCGGCGGACCGGAAAGACGAGGGGGCCGGGCTCCCGAGGAAGCCCGGCCCCCGTCTCGGGTCTCGCTTCCCGCTTCAGGCGATGTCGTAGGCGAAGGCGCCGCCCTCCCCGACGCGGACGTGGACTTTCGAGATCGACTCTCCCTGCGCCATTCGCGCGAGGAACTCGCCGGAGAGGTCGGGGAGCACGGTCCTCGTGAGGATCGAGTCGACGTTACGAGCTCCGCTCTCGACCTCCTTGCAGCGGCTGCCGATCTCGTTCACGACGGCCTCGTCGTAGCTGAACGTCGCGCCGTGGTTCTCCATGAGGCGCTTTCCGATCCGGCCGAGCTGGAGCCTGACGATCAGCTTCATCACGGACTCGGAGATCGGGTAGTACGGGACGATCGACATGCGGCCGAGGAAGGCCGGCTTGAAGACCTTGTCGAGGCCGGGCTTGATGGTCTCGACGATCTTCTCGGGCGTCGGCGCCGTGTCGGGGTCGGCACACATCTTCATCATCGCGTCCGACTCGGCGTTCGTCGTCAGGAGGATGACGCAGTTCTTGAAGTCGATCTCGCGCCCCTCGCCGTCCTCCATCTGCCCCTTGTCGAAGACCTGGTAGAAGAGCTCGAGGACGTCGGGGTGCGCCTTCTCGACCTCGTCGAGGAGGACGACCGAGTAGGGCTTGCGCCGCACGGCCTCGGTCAGGACGCCCCCTTCGCCGTAGCCGACGTATCCCGGGGGGGAGCCCTTCAGCGACGAGACGGTGTGCGCCTCCTGGAACTCCGACATGTTGATCGTGACCATGTTCCTCTCGCCGCCGTAGAGCGTCTCGGCGAGCGCGATCGCGGTCTCGGTCTTCCCGACGCCGGACGTGCCGACGAACATGAAGACGGCGATCGGCTTGCGCGGGTCGGTGAGCCCCGCGCGGGAGGTCTGGATCTTCTGGGCGATCGCGGCGAGGGCGTGGTCCTGTCCGACGACGCGCTCGCCGAGGAGCTTCGCGAGGTTCCGGACCGTCTCGATCTCGTCGGCCTGCATCTTCCCGACGGGGATGCCGGTCCAGCCCGCGATGACCTCCGCGACGGCCTGGGCGTTCACGTCGGCCTGCATCATCGGCGTGTCACCCTGGACGGCCTTCAGCTCCGACTTCAGCCGGTCCAGCTCGCCCCGGAGCCCCTCGAGCCCCGCGACGTCCGCCCCGCCGACCGCGGCCTCCAGCTTGCCGCGGGTCTCCTTGATCTGGTTGACGAGCTCGATCTCCTTCTTGCACTGCTCGTCGAGGACGGCGAGGCGGGCCTCGGTCTCGGCCTTCGCCGCCTTCGCCTTCTCGATCCGCTCGCCGTGCGCCGCGCCGGCAGCCGCCTCGCGCTCGAGGGCGTCGATCTCGGCGGTCAGCTGGTCGACCCGGCGCCGGCAGTCCTCGATCGGGGCGGGCGTCGCGGCCTGGCTGATGTTGACCTTCGCGCAGGCCGTGTCGAGGACCGAGACGCACTTGTCGGGGAGCTGCCGGCCCGAGATGTAACGGTGCGAGAGCTTCACCGACGACTCGACCGCCTCGTCGAGGATCCGCAGGCCGCCGTGGTGCTTCTCGAGGTTCTTCGCGAGCGCGCGCATCATGACGATCGCGATCTCTTCGCTCGGCTCCTCGACCTTGACGACCTGGAAGCGGCGGGCGAGGGCGGCGTCCTTCTCGAAGTACTTCTTGTACTCGGCCCACGTCGTCGCCGCGATCGTCCGGAGCTCGCCGCGGGCGAGCGCCGGCTTCAGGAGGTTCGCGGCGTCGTTCTGCCCCGCCGTGCCGCCCGCGCCGATCATCGTGTGGGCCTCGTCGATGAAGAGGATGATCGGCGTCGGCGAGGCCTTCACCTCGTCGATGACCTGCTTCAGCCGGTTCTCGAACTCGCCCTTGATCCCGGCTCCGGCCTGGAGGAGGCCGAGGTCGAGCGTCCTCACGGCGACGTTCTTCAGCGGCCCCGGGACGTCCCCCTGGGCGATCCGCTGGGCGAAGCCCTCGACGACGGCCGTCTTTCCGACGCCCGCCTCGCCCGTGAGGATCGGGTTGTTCTGGCGGCGCCTCGTGAGGATGTCGATGACCTGGCGAATCTCGAAGTCGCGGCCCAGGATCGGGTCGATCTTCCCGGCGCGGGCCTTCGCGGTGAGGTCCTCGGTGTACTGGTCGAGGGACTTCGTCTTTCCGGGGACCCCCATCGCCACGTCGGGCCCGCCGCCTGCGCCGGGAGCCTCCGCGAGGGCCTGCGCCTCGCGGTCCTCCGCGGAGCCCTTGACGATGTCCGGGAACGTCTTCGTCAGCTGCTCGACGGAGATCCCGGCGAGGTCCTTCGAGATCTCCCGCGCGAGGCGCGAGAGGTCGTCGTCGGTGAGGAGGACGTGGACGAGGTGGCCCGACCTCACGCGCGAGGCGCCGTACTCGATGGAGGCGACGACCCACGCCTTCTCGATCAGGCGCGGCAGGCGCGGCGAGAGGGCCGGCGTCCGGGCGTTCCCCGTCTTGAGCCGGTCGAGCGCGCGCACGACGTCCTTCGCGAAGCGCGACGCGTCGATCTCGAAGCGCCGGAGGATCTTCGCGAGGTCGGTGTCGGGCGCCTCGAGGAGCTTCAGGAGGAGGTGCTCGACCTCCACGTCGTAGTTGGTCCGGGAGAGGCAGAGGCCCGCCGCCCCCTCGAGCGCCTGGCGGCAGGTGTCGTTCAGCCGGCCGATCAGGGATTTCAGGTTCACGCTCATCTCGTCGTCCTCCCGCAGAGGGGTCTCTTCAGTTTTCGACCGGAAGGACGACGTCTCCCGCGTCCTCCCGGGGCGTGTCGGTCGTGATCCACGTCGTCCACCCGAGCATCGGTGGGAGCGCGGCGTTCGAGTCGAGGGAGCAGGGAGGGACCTCCTCCTTCCGGAGGACGAGCTGGACGTCGTAGTCGAACTCGAGGCCGGCGAGGAACCGGACGAGCTCCGTCAGAGGGCGGAACGCGGAGCCGACCGGCAGGAAGGAGACGAAGGCCGAAAGCGGCAGCGGTCCGAGCCTCACGCGGAACTTCGACTGCGAGACGAAGACCGAGGAGCCGGCGACGACCGTCCGCCCGAGCTCGGAGTTCGCCGCGCCGAGGCGCGTGACGTTCTCCTCCTCCATCGGGAACCACTGCCCCTGGAACTGGACGATTCCCGCCGGGACGCCGAAGTAGTCGCGCAGGACCGCCGCGATGGACTCGCCCGAGTGCGGCTTCTGGGCGATGAGGCCGGCGTAGAGGAGGAGCGCCTGGTCCCGCACCGTCATCCGGCCGCGCAGGCCCGGCGTCCCCATGCCGATCAGGTCGAAGACATACTCGGTGAAGGAGTCCTCGCCCGACCTTTCGAAGGCGATCGGGAACCGGTACTTCTCCCACGCGCGGTAGAAGAGGGAGGTGAACCGGTGGTGGAAGAGGTCGAGGAACGACCAGAGGGCCGTGTCCTTGTACGAGGCCCTCTCCCGCACGAGCTCCGTGTACGGGTGCGGGAGGATCCCGAGCGGCCCCGTGAGGCCGATGAAGTTGACCGTCATCTCGGGCGGACGGTCCTCCGAGCCGGGAGGCGGCGCCTTGATGTCGACGATCTCGCTCGCGGGGAACGTGAGCGACGGGTGGGAGCGGAAGCGGACGACCTCGTTCCCGGGCCTCACGGCCCGGCCGACGCCCTCCTTCCCCGGCGACGTCCGCTCGAGCAGGCGGACCGCCTGGAAGAAGGAGAAGCGGTACGGCTCGGCGAAGAGGAGGTCCTTCATCCGGCCTCAGAGGACGATCTGCTCGCCGGCGCGAGGCTCCCAGCGGCGGACGACGCCTTCGCGCTGACGGCTCGTCAGGACGAGCTGGCTGAAGGAGTTCACGGAAGAGTAGAGGCCGAGGAAACGCTCGAGGACCTGGGCGAAGAGGAAGATCCCGGTGCCGACGAACTGGTTCTCGTCCAGCTCGAGCGAGACCTCGACGCCGCGGACGAAGCTCGGCTGCAGGACCCCGATCGAACGGAGGACGCGACGCGCGCCGACCTTCGTGATCCCGGCGATCTGCTGCCGCGTGACGGACGAATCGGCGAAGTCGTAGAGGCGGAGGATCTCCTGCAGCGCCTCGGGCCCCGGACCGTCCGCCCGCTCGACGAGGGAGAGGAGGTTCAGGGAGAGGTGCGAGAGCAGCCTCCACTGGAGTCCCCTCCGGAGCGGCGGGCGCACGGTCGGCGTCGGTCGGCGCAGGCACCGGATGCCCGAGAAGACCCCGGCCCCCTCCAGCTGGAAGTCGGCCTCCCCTCCCTCGAACGGGAGGCGCGAGGGAAGGTCCCGGTTCGTGCAGAGCGTCTCGACCGTCAGCGTGTCCGCATCGACCTCCGCCGGGTCGAACCCGAGGTCGACGAGCGAGAGGTAGGCGTCGGTCCCGTCGTCGTCCTTGCGGGCCGACGGTCGGCGGCTCATGTACCAGAACGCAGGCGCCTGGCCCTTCTCGAAACCGTGCCGGTACGAGTAGAAGGGCTCGTAGCTCGTGACCTTGTCGCCCCCCTTCGCGACGCTCGTGACCGTCTCGACGGCATAGACCTCCATGACGTCCTGGCGCCGCACGTCGGGGATCACGCGGTACTCGGGCTGGAGCTGCGTCAGCCGGATCGGCTCGGCGACCTGGCGGAAGAGGTTCGCGACGGGCGTGCAGTTGAGGCGGAAGGTCTGCGCGGTGACGTTCCGCTCGAGCGGGAAGTCGCGGTCGAAGTAGAGGAGGATCTCGAGGACGTCGTCGAAGTCCTCTCGGGCCGCCGCGGCGAGGGAATTCACGTCGAAGAAGAAGAACTTCTCCGGGAACGCGAAGTACTCGGCGAGGAGCCGGTACCCCAGGAACGACCGGTCCGTATAGGGGAGGAGCCCTTCGTCCCGGCCGAAGCCGACGCCCGCGACGGCCGACCGCGGGAGCCTCACCGGCGAAGGCACGTCGCGCGGCCCGCCGGGCCGGAGCTCGACCGCGACGAGGTGGTTGTGGATCAGCTCGTGGAGCGCGTAGACGAGCTTCCCCTCCCCCTGGAGGAAGAAGCGGAGCGAGTCGAGCGGCTTCTCCTCCGACTCGGAGACCTTCTCCCTCAGCTCGCGCAGGAGCGCGCCGCCGAACGTCTTCAGCTCGAGCCGGAGGACCGTCCGGACCCCCTCCTCCGGACCGACGCCCGGGATCGGCAGCTCGAAGCGCGCCTGCCGCATCTCGACCGGCCAGATGCGGACGGGGTAGGCCGTCCGGAAACGGCACGACGTCCCCGCGACGGACCTGGAGTAGAGCATCGAGCCGCGCGGGATCCGCTGCCCCGACTGCAGGTTCACCTGCGAGGGGTCGAGGACGAACTGGACGATCGACATCGACGGGATCGGCGCGAGGAGGTGCGGGTAGAGGACGTTGAGGAGCGACTCGGTGATCTCCGGGAACTCGTCGTCGACCTTGAGGTGGACCCGCGAGGCGAGGAACGCGAACGCTTCGATGAGCCGTTCGACGTGCGGGTCCTCGCACGTGTCGGCCTCGAGCTGCAGGCGACCCGCGATCTTCGGGTACTTCTCCGCGAACTCGGCCCCCATCTGGCGGAGGAACGAGAGCTCGCGTTCGTAGTATCCGAGGAGCTCGTCGCGCATCATTCCCCCTTCACGCGGAACTCCCCGCTCCCGATCTGGAGCAGGGTGTCGAACGAGACCGGCTCCGGCGCAGGGTCGACCTTGAGCCTCCCGTCGATCCGGAACTTCAGCGAGAGGCCCGGCCCGGGCTCCGGGTCGACGGTCACGACGACCCCCTCGAGACGCGGCTCGAAGGTCTCGAGGACCCGCTCCACCGCGCGTCGGAGCTTCGCTTTGTCGGCCGGGCTCCGCCCCGAGAGGGCCGAGATGTCCGGGAGCCCGTAGACCACGATGGAGGACCAGACCTCCTTCAGCTCCGGCGGCACGACCACCGTCGCACGCGTGTTCAGGAGCCACTCGAGGTCGCGCCGAACCGACTGTTTGAGGATGCGCAGGTTCTTCACGCGCGAGGCCGGGGCCTCGCGGGAGTACTCGGGCTCGTAGTCGATCAGCCGGTCGAGGACCGACGGGTGGACACGAATCTCGTTGTCGAACCGCGACATCTCGGGCGGACTCCTCGGGCGGACGGGCGGCGGATCGGCCGGACGGCGGAGGCCGCCGTCCGGCCGGGAGGGGCTACTTGCGCGCCGAAGCGGGCAGGTCGGCCACGAGCCGGAGCGAGACCTGCAGCTCGTCGAGCTGGAAGTGAGGCCTGAGGAACGCCACCGCGCGGTAGGCGCCCGGCTTGCCGGGGATCTCGGCGACCTCGATCTTCGCGTCGCGCAGCGGATACCGTGCCTTCGTGTCCGCGGACGCCGTGTCGTCCGGGGAGACGTAGTTCGAGATCCACTGGTTGAGGAACATCTCGCAGTCCTTCCGGGACATGAAGCTGCCGACCTTGTCGCGCATCATGGCCTTCAGGTAGTGCGCGAAACGGGAGACCGCGAAGATGTGCGGGAGCATCGTCGAGAGGCGGGCGTTCGCGTTCGCCGACTCGAGGTCGTACTTCTTCGGCTTCTGCGCCGACTGCGCGCCGAAGAACGCGGCGTAGTCGGTGTTCTTGCAGTGGACGAGCGGGATGAACCCGAGGTCCGAGAGCTCCTTCTCGCGCCGGTCGGTGATGGCGATCTCCGTCGGGCACTTCAGGGCGACGTCCCCTTCGTCGGTCTGGAACGTGTGGACCGGGAGCCCCTGGACGAGGCCGCCTCCCTCCACGCCCCGGATCGCGACGCACCAGCCGTACATCGCGAACGCCTCCGTGAGGCGGGTCCCGAAGGAATACGCCGCGTTCCCCCAGAGGTACTTGTTGTGGTCCTTCCCGTCGACGTCCTCCTCGAAGTTGAACGTCTCGGTAGGGATCGTCTCCTTGCCGTAGGGGAGGCGCATCAGCGTCCGCGGCATCGTGAGACCGACGTAGCGCGAGTCCTCCGAGTCCCGGAACGAGCGCCACTTCGCGTACTCCGTACGGTCGAAGATCTTCGCGAGGTCGCGGACCTCGGTCATCTCCTGGTAGCTCTCCCAGCCGAAGAGCTGCGGCGCGGAGGCCGCGATGAACGGCGCGTTCGCCGCGGCAGCGACCTGCGCCATCTTCTCGAGGAGCAGCATGTCCTGCGGATGGTTCGAGAAGTAGAAGTCGCCGATGAGGGCGCCGAACGGCTGGCCGCCGAACGTGCCGTACTCCTCCTCGTAGACCTTCTTGAAGACGGCCGACTGGTCGAACTCCGCCGCCCTCTCGAGGTCCTTGAGGAGGTCCTTCTTCGAGACGTTCAGGACGCGGATCTTCAGCATCACCGACGTCTCGCTCTCGTAGACGAGGTGATGGAGGCCGCGCCAGGAGCCCTCGAGCTTCTGGTACGGCTCGGAGTGCATGATCTCGTTCAGCTGCGCCGACAGGAGCCGGTCGATCTCGGCGATGCGCGCCTGGACCGAGGCCTCCAGGTTGCGCGACAGGACCATCTGGCCCTGCATCGCCTGCTGGACGAACTCGGCGATCATGTCACGCGCCTGCTGCGTCTGGTTCTCGTGCTGGACGAGGCGCCCTTCCTCGAGGATCTTCGAGAGGAGGTCGACCTCGCCTTCCTTCTCGCGGACGATCGCGTCGGCCTTGCCGCGTTCGGTCGCGTTACTCATTTCCGTCCCCCTTCTTCGGCCCCTCGGGCGAGAGGCCCAGCGCGCTCGCGAGCTGCTGCTGGCTCCCGGAGTTCTGGAGGACGTCGTTCAGCATCTTCTCGAGCTTCTCGTTCCCGTCGGCCTTCGACATGAGGTCCGAAAGTCGCTGCCGCGCCTCGACGAGCTTCCGGAGCGGCTCCACCTGCTGGACGACCTTGTCCGGCTCGAAGTCCTCGAGGCTCTGGAACTTCAGGTCGACCGCCATCTTCGACCCGTCGCCGGCGAGCTTGTTCTCGACGGACGTCGCCACGCGCGGGGCCATCCCCGCGAGGACCTGGTCGAAGTTGTCGCGGTCGATCTCGGTGATCTTCCGGTCCTTCATGCGCGGGAGCGGCTGCTCCGGCTGGCCCGAGAAGTCGCCGAGCACGCCGACGACGAACGGGAGCTCCTTGAGCTCGATCGCGCCCCCGATCTCCACGTCGTACGTGATCTGCACGCGCGGCGGCCGGACCCGCTTGAGTTTCTGCTGGATGCTTTCCTTCTTCACCATGAGCGTTCCTCCCTAGAAGTCCGTCGGCTTCTCTGTTCGCCTGCTGTCGCGCCTATTCGGTCTCGGGCCGGATTCCGAGAGTCTCCTTGATCCCGCCCAGGACGTTCGTGTCCTTGATCACATCCGCGAGCCACGTCTCGAGCGGCATCTGCCCCCACGAGATCGCGCGCTGGACGAGGTAGGAGACGGGGCTGTGCGGCTCGGTCTGGCGGAAGAACTCGGCAACCTCGCCGAGCCGGGCGAGCGCCTCGCTCCGGCTGCGGACCGGTCCCGCGGGGCCTGCCGCGCGGAAGGGGCCTCCGGCCGCGGTGACGTCTCCCGCCTCCTCGGCCGCCGCCTCTCCCGGCGCCGCCGGGTCCGGCTCGAGCACCCGCTTCTCCTTGAGGATCCCGTCGACGACGCGGCGGACCTCCTCGATCGCGACCTTCAGCTCGCCGAGCCCCGGCGTCTGGCGTCCGAACTTCTCGTCCATGACGCGATCGAGCGCCTGGTACTCGTCCCACGCGACCGCGAGCGCCTTCGACGCCTCCTCGTAGAACACCTTCGGCGTCGACGACTTCGCTTTCCGGAAGTCCTCGCCGCTCGTCTTGTTCTCCTCGGCCGCCTGCCGCTTCAGCTCGGCGAGGCGCGCCTGCGTGTCGCCGTCGAGGGGCCCCGCGGCCGTGTCGGGGACGTCGAAGGGCCGGGATTCGCTCCACTCGAGCCAGGAGTAGTTCATGCCGGGCGCCCGCGTCAGCGGCGCCTTGCGGAGCGCGAGGGCGACCTGCCGGTCGAAGAACGAGAGGACGTTCGCCCGCCCTTCCATGTCGCCCTCGTCGATCTCCGGGTAGCAGGTCTCCCAGAAGTCGGCGTGGAGCCCCTTCATCAGCCGGATCCCGTCGCGCGCGCCGGCGAAGCCGTGCAGCATCGTGAGACCTTCCGCGAGCCAGGCGGCGACCTGCAGGTCTTTCGTCTTCGTCTGGAGCGCGTCCGTCGCGAGGGCGACGGTCTCGTCCCAGTCGGCGACCTTCAGCTCGCGCTTCCAGTCCCCCTGCTCGAGCTGGTCGTCGGCGCGTCGCGCTTCCCGGATCTCGTCGAAGAGACCGGAGTACTGGAGGCTCTCGCCCGACGGACGGTCGTCCGATACGGGGGCGAGGAGCCTATCGAAGTCGAGCAGAGGAGCCTCCGACGACATCTAGATGCCTCCCAAGGATTGCGAGTTGGTGTTACTGTAACCGACTCAGCAGTCCCTGTCATCTCGTCAGCCCCGCTCCCCCGGGACGGTCTTCGGGCCGGCCGGATGCGGGGTCCAGGAGGTTCGTGATGCCGACTCCCAAGGAGCTCCTCGACTCGGGGAACCTTAAGGCCGCGATCGAGGCCCTGACCCAGGAGGTCCGGGAAGCGCCCGCCGACCCGCAGAAGAGGACGTTCCTCTTCGAGCTCCTCGCCTTCGCCGGGGAGTGGGACCGCGCCGAGAAGCAGATCGTCGCGGCCGCGGGCGCCGACGCCCCGTCCCAGATGGCCGCCGGCGTCTACCGGGGCCTCCTCCAGGCCGAGCGCGACCGTGCCCGGGTCTTCGCCGGGAAGGCCCGCCCGCACTTCCTGCGGCCCGTGCCGTCCGGCGTCGAGAAGACGCTCGCCGCGCTCGGACGGATCTCCGAGGGAGACCTCGCCGGCGCCCGGACGCTCCTCGACGAGGCCGAGGAGGAGCGCCCCGCCCTGGCAGGCCGGCGCGGAGAGGCCCCGTTCGAGGACCTCCGCGACTTCGACGACCGGATCGGCGGCGTCGTCGAGATGGTCTTCCAGGGGAAGTACACCTGGTTCCCGCTCGAGTACGCCAGGACCCTCGAGCCGAACGCGCCGAAGAAGCTCCGCGACCTCATCTGGCCGGGGGCGCGAATCACGGCCGACGACGGCACGAGCGCCGACGTCTTCCTCTTCGCTCTCTACCCCGGCTCCGCAGGGCACGAGGACGACCTCGTGAAGCTGGGGCGGATGACCGACTGGAAGAGCCTCTCCGAGGACCTCCAGGCGGGCCTCGGCCTCCGCTCGATCCTCGTCGACGGCGAGGACGTGAGCCTGTTCGAGCTCGGCCCGATCGAGCTCGAGGAGCGCGAGCCGCTTCCGAGCTGAGGCAGGAGCGCCGTGCGTCCCGGGAACGGGGCGCACGTGCGACCCCGGAAGCTCGAAGCCGGCCTCCCGCGAAGGAGGCCGGCTTCGTTCCGAAGAGGGTCTCGGGAAGGGGAAGGGCTCAGCCCCCCTTGTTCGTCTTGAGGTCGTAGTGCGTCTTGATCGGCCCGCTGAGGGTGCCGTCCGCCTTCTGCTCCTTGTACTCGAACTCGATCTTGGCGAAGTTCAGGGAGATCGATTCGATCGGGACGACGTCGCTGTCGCCGCTCCCCCCCGTCTGGTAGGACGAGACGAGGATGTCGGTGAAGGTCAGCTTCAGGTACTCCTGCTGCTCCTTGCCGGCCTTCCGCGCGGTGAGGATGGCCGTCTTGATGTGCTCACCGTTCGCGCATTTCAGAAACAGCTTCGGCGTCGCCTTGTTGATCCGCATCGTGAAGCCGAAGTCCTGCATCTGCACCTTGCCGGCGCCGCCGCCGCCGCCGAACTGCATCGTGCCGGACTGCGAAGCGCCCCACGACCAAGACAGGACGTCGATCTCGCCCTTGTGTTTGGCGTCGGCGCTCTCACCTTCGATTCCGTCGATCTTCAGAAAATAGTCAACGAGTCCACCCATGTTCTGCTTCCTCCTTTCGGCAGCTTCCGGCCTATAAGATGGGGGTCGCCCTTCGGGAATTCAAGGCCCGCGCAACGCTCCGGCACATCGGTGTGACCTCCCGCACCTTCACGTCTCCCGCCCATCGGGCCGCAGGAATCCGGCCAGCGGACGGTCCCAGCCGCGCGGCCGCTTCACAGCCTCGGGAGCTTCCGCGTCGCCCGGGCCCTCCGGAGCGGCCTCCGCCCGGTCCGGGACCGACTCCTCCACGAACTCGTGGTCGGACCGCTCGGGGTGCAGCAGCAGGAAGTCCTCGGCGCGCAGCTCCCGGAAGAAGAGGACGGCCCGGGACCGGCCGCCCGCCCGGCAGACGAGGACGCCCGAGGGAGCCCTCCGCCCGAACGCCCCTTCCGCCTCGAGCCACGCCAGCCAGAGCTGCAGCTGCGCCGTCGCCGGCAGCAGGTTGCCGACCGGGATGCGAACCGCCCCCGCCCCCTCTCCGGGAGGAGCGTCGCAGGCGGCGCGAAGGCGGGCGAGGAACTTCGGCCAGGACGCGCCCGCGCCCTCGCCGAGGAGCGACTCGGCGAAGTCTCCGAGCGTGACGTCGCGGATCTCCTTCTCGACGCCCTCCGCGATCTTCGCCGGCCTCTTTACCGGCACCTCGATCTTCGCTCCGCGATACGCCTCGTAGAACGACGCGAGCGTCCTCCCGGTGGCGTACGTCCGCCGGATCTGCGTCGCGCGCTCCTCGAAGGTCTCGAGGTACGAGAGAGCGACGAGCGGGTCGCCGATCGTCTTCCCCTGCGGGACGACCGAGAAGAGGGTGAACGGGAAGCGCCGGAGGCCGCCCTCGTCGTGGCTCCCCCAGAGCGCGCCCGTCACGGACCGCCGCCCGCCGGGCAGCGGCAGGAGGAACGTGTGGAGCGGGATCTCCGTCTCGCGGTACTCGTCGTCGTTCGCCCAGCGGCGGCTGAACCCGTTCCCGAGCCAGTCGCGGAACTCCTTCGCGCCCTCCTCGGTCAGCCCGCTCGAGATGAAGTCCTTGTAGATCGGGAGCTTCCCGTAGAGGTGCAGGGCGCAGGTCTCCATCCTCGGGGGCCCGTCGGCGCCCGCGAAACCTTCCTTCAGCTTCGAGATGAGACTCCACGCTGCCACTCGGTCACCTCGCTCCTTCGTGATCGGATCGGAATGGGACGGGCGGGGACCGGAGGATCCGGGCCCCGCCCGAGCGCGGTCAGTTCGGCAGGATCGGCGGCATCGGCTCCTCGAACGCGAGCTCGAAGAGCCCCTCGAGCGGCTCCGTGCGCTGCAGGGCGTTCGGGATGACGACCCGGATCGTCCAGACCCTCTCCTTCTCCCGCGCGCGTTCGGGGTCGTCGGAGTCGTCGCGCCGGTCCCGCTCCTCGCTCGCCAGGCGGACGAAATAGAAGAATCGGAGGGGCCCGCCATATGCCTCGAGGCTCCCGGTCCAGCCGGAGCCCGACTGCTCGTCGCGCCCGGTGATCGACATCGGCGCGTCCGACGGTCCGAGGCGCCAGACGTAAGGGCTCGGCTGCCGGCCGGTCTTGAAGTCGGTCGAGGGGCGGACGACGACCGAGCGGTCGAAGAGGAACAGCGAGTTGATCCGGTCGCCCATGAATCGCTTCCCGGGGCTCGGAGTGAACTGGAGCGGCCGGATCTCTACCTTGTGCTCCTTGATGACGGACGTCGAGCGCCCGCCGCCGAAGAGGAAGAGCTGCCAGCCCCGCCCGACGGCGAGGAGCCCGCGGCCCGCGTCGCCGACGAAGTCGAACTGCGGCTCCCAGCCCCAGAGGATCGGGTTCAGGGCGTACTCGTCGGCGAGCGCCCCGACGTCGGTCAGGATGCCGGAGAAGTGGTTCTGCCCGATCGTCGCGAGGTCGAGCCGGTAGGTCGCCGTGTTCCCGCTCCCGCCCGGCTTCAGCGAAGAGCCGGCCGCGTAGGCGACCCGCTCCTGCCGGAGCTGGCTCTCCCTCACGAACGGGAACTGGCCGAGGCACTGCTCGCGGATCTTCCGCACGACCGGCTCGGCCGCCTGCTGGAACGAGGGCTGGATCGCGTCGCGGATCAGGTTCGCGCCGCGGTTCTCGACGGCGATCAGCTGCCGCCCGTAGGAGCTCCGCCGGACGGCGGGATTGCGCGAGAACGCGTGGAAGCCGCGGAGCGAGACGCCGTCCTGGGCGAGGGAGAGCTGCCGCCACGCCTTGAGCTCCTGCTCGGGGAGCGGGACGACGTTGTTCTTGAACAGGCTGGCCGCCGCGACGAGCTCGGGAGGAGCCTTCGCCGGGCCGGTCGACCGCCGGGGGGCCGCCTTCCCCTTGAAGTACGGGAGGATCGAGGCGAGCCGCCGGTTGGACGCCGCGAAGGTCTGGACGTCGTCGAACGCGAGCGCGCCCGACATGTCGGTCACGGGCGCGTCGCCCCCCTGCGACTCCGGGCTCCAGCGGGTGATCGCCGCCTGGAACTCGCGCCAGGACGACGCGCGGAGCGCCGAGCCCGGGACGACGAAGCCGCCACCTCCTCCTCCGCCGCGGCCGGCGAATCGGTCGACGTAGCGGCGGAGGTAATCGAGCAGCGCCTCGGCGTGGCCCTGGGCGAGCGCGTCGACGTCGGGTCGCGTCGAGATCGACGACGCCTCGGCGAAGCTGATGTACGAGACCCCGAGCGGCACCATCTGCTGCGCGTGATTGCGCGTGAAGCAGACGCTCTCGAGACAGGCCGGCCCGACCGAGCGGTCGAGGAACTGCTGCGTGTACGGGAGGACGCGGTAGACGAGCGCGAGGTCGGCCGTCCGCGGGAGGAACGCCGAGAGGGCCGTGTCCTGCCAGAGCGTCTTCTGCTCCGCCGGGATCGCCGGGATCGCGGTCAGGTTCGCGACCGCCTTCGCCTTCGCGTCGACCTGTTTCTTCGTGAACGCCTCGAGCGTCGCCTTCTGGTCGGCGGGCGTCGACTTCCGCGCCGCCTCCTCGACGACGGCGGCGGGGTTCTCGGTCGCCTCGAACGCCGCGAGGTCGGCGAACGCCGTCGCGTCGGCCACCATCGGCGAGATCGCCGCGGCCGAGGGGCTCCAGCCCTTCTTCGCCGGGTCCTGCGCGTCGGGGACGACGAGGTAGGCGTAGGCGAGGACCTGGACCTCGAGGTTCTTCCAGTCCGAGTCCATCTGCCCCTTGATCCGGCTACGGGCCTGCTCGTTCACGACTCCGGGCACGACCGTCGTGAAGCGCATCAGCTGCGAATAGTCGGCGTCGAAGTTCTTCTTCCAGTCGTCGGGCCCCGCACCCGGGAACTCCTTCGTCCCGGGGCGGGCCGTCCCGAGGTGCTTCGTCGTGTCGTCGTAGACCTTCCGGAACTCCTTCCCGGTCGCCGCGACGCGGTCGAGGTAGCCCCGAGACGACGGGTCCTCGATCTTCAGGAGCTCCGAGTACCGCTGGACGTACTGCGCGAGGAGCTGGTTCAGGCGGAAGTCCCAGCGCGCGAGGTTCGCGACGCTCCAGTACTCCTCGAACTTCTTGAGCGCCCCCGCGGGATCCGGGACGCGGATCAGCTCGGGGTCCTTCGGCGGGTCCGCGGGCAGCGCCGCGAGGATCTCGTCGGGCGTGCCGCTCGAGCCGATCGAGGCGACCCACTCGTCGATCTCCTTCGACGCGGCGGTCCCGGCCGCCCCCTTCGTGTTCTGGAGGAACGCGAGGAGCGGGATCAGCTTCAGCTCCGACGCGGCCACGAGGGGCTTCTGCTCGGCTCCGAGGGCTCCCTTCTTCACCGCCCACCACTTCATGTGGCCGTCCAGGGCGGAGAAGAAGACGCGGTAGTCGTACGGGCCGGCCCAGTCGAGGCGGGCCATCCGCGCCTCGCCTTCGGCCATGAGCGGGTTGACGACGCGCTCGTAGGTCAGGCGCTGGTTGATCTTCCCGAGGAGCCGGAAGAGCTCGCCCGAGGAGGCGCGCTGGAAGAAGAGCGCGAAGAGGAAGGGGCGCTGGCGGATCGCCGCCTGGTGCTTGTAGATGCTCTCGGCGATCCCGTAGGCCTCGCCGATCGAGCACGCCTCCTTCTTCTCGACGCACGCCTGCGCCCGGAGGGCGGTCTCGCGCATCGGCTTGACGAACTTCCGCATCGCGACGTACGGAAGGATCATCCCGAGTAGGCAGAAGATCGGCAGGAAGACCGTCACGGCGCGGATGACCCAGCGGGTCGTCTTCTCGCGCTCGAGGGCCGCCTTCGTCCGCGCGATGAGCCCCTGCTCGGGGAAGACCTTCTTCTCGTAGAAGTCCTTGATGAAGAACGCCCGGGAGCGCTTGAAGATCTGCTCGAGGTTCTCGACGATCCCCTCCGCGGAGCTCCCGAGGAGCTCGCGCGTGGCCCGGGCGATCGGCTTGCCCTGCTGGACGCCGGAGGAGAGGTAGAAGCCGCGGAAGACGAACGGGTCGTCGTAGCGCGTCTCCTGGAAGATCCCCTGGAAGTACCGCTTCAGCGAGTCCCGCAGCGCGCGGAGCTCCTCGGGGAAGACGAAGATCCGGTCGACGTTCTGGACGATCTCCTCGTTCGCCGTGAACTTCATCCGGAGCTTGTGGACCCGGGTGAGGATCTCCTCGTAAGCCTCGTCGAACGTCGACAGCGCGTACGGCTTGTCGGGCCCGATCGGGTTCGACCAGCCGACGAGCTGGCGCTGGTCGACCGGGTCGAGCTTCGAGAAGAACTCGGAGAAGCCGAGGATCCGGTCCGCCTTCGTCACCATGATGAAGATCGGGAAGCGGATCTCGAGCACCCGCTGCAGGTGCAGGAGCTTCGTCCGGATGTTCGCGGCCTTCTTGTCCTGCTCCTCCGGCGTGTCCTCGAGGAGCGAGGTCGCCGGGATGACCACGAGGACGCCGTTGATCGGGCACTCCTTGCGGTACTTCTTGAGCATCTTCAGGAAGGTCGACCACTCGGTGGCGTCGGGGGCCGCCTCCTCCTGGAACGTGAAGCGGCCGGCCGTGTCGAGGATCACGGCCTCGTTCGCGAACCACCAGTCGCAGTTGCGCGTGCCGCCGGAGCCCGAGAGTCCGTCGCCGCCGACCGGGAACTCGAGGCCCGAGTTCTTGAGCGTCGTCGACTTGCCGGACTGCGGCTCGCCGATCAGCAGGTACCACGGAAGCGAATAGACCTGGAGCCCGGTCGCCTTGAGCTGCGCGAGGGACTCCGTCCACTTCTGAGAGAGCTCCTTGACGGCCTCCCGGACCTCCTGCTTGGAGGCGCCGACGCCGCCCTGCGCGTCCCGCGCGAGGTCCTTCTCGAACGCGCCGCCGCGCGCCTTGTCGCCCTTCTTGACGAAGACGTCGAACGCGGCGATGAGGAGGGCGATGAGGATGAGGCCGCCGATGACGGCCCACCAGAGGTGCCCGAAGCCGAGCGCCCGCGCGACGACGAGGCAGACGGGCGAGAGGAGGACGACGATGCCGAGCGTCTTGATCGGCTTGGGAAGGCGGTAGAGGAGGTCGAGAAACTCGTACATGGCGACCTCAGATCACTCCCATCGCCTCGGCCACGCTCTTGACCTGGCCCACCAGCGTGGCCCAGGCGATGAACGTCAGGATCCAGAACCCGATCAGGACGCTGAAGCTGATGATGGCGACGCGGCCGAGCGTCACGACGGGGTTCAGCCTCTTCCCCGAGGTGGCCATCACCGTGTAGGCCTCGGGCGTGATCTTGTCGCTCTGGGTGGCGAGGTACTCCGAGAGGATCCGGTAAGTGTTCTTCCGCACCTCGGCGAGCTTCTCGGGCCTCTCGCGGTACTTGCCGCGGAAGCCGAGCGCGAGGCCGGCGTAGACGATCGAGCCGAGCTCCACGTCCTCGGGCCGGAGCTCCTTCGCGATCGCGAAGTACTGGTCGCCGCCGATGTTCGAGCGGAAGTACTTCTCCTCGAGGAGGCGATCCTGCCAGTCGCGGGCGAACTCCCAGCCGGAGTGGATCAGGATCTCGTCCGCGAGGACGACGAGGGGGTAGCGCGCCTGGTCGTAGAGCGCCTGCAGGCGCGGGTCGCTCCGCACCGCGGAGGCCTGCTCCCGGAAGATCTCGTCGAGGTCGGCCGCCACGTCCTCGATGTCGGCGCGGACGCCCTTCCTCACCTTCTGCCGGAACGACGACAGGAAGAGGAACTCCTTCGCCGCGACCTTGAAGAGCTCGGTCGTGTAGTCCATCTCAGCTCCCGGGCTTCGTGATGATGTAGAGCGAGAACTTGAGCTTGGGGTCGAGGGCGTCGGAGAGGGCCACGTTCCGGTCGCGGACGACGTTCGCCCAGTACGGCCCTTCCTTCTCGATCTTGAAGTAGAAGAAGTCCTCCCGCTGCGGGAGGCCTGCCGGCGTCCGCTTCAGGAGCTCGAGGTCGAGCCCGAAGAGCCGCCGCTGGCGCAGGACCGGGATGTCCCGCACCGTGCCGAGCTTCATCGTGACGATCCGGCCGCGCAGGTCCTTCTCCTCCATCTCGGCCTCGATCGCGAGGAAGACCTCGGTCTGGGAGGCGAGCCACTCCTCGAGGAGGTCCGCGACGAGGAGGTCCTCCCGGAGGACGAAGTCGACCTTGACGAAGCGCGAGGCGACGATCTTCTCGAGGAGCGCCTCGATGACGCGGCACGTCTCGTGGAAGCAGGGCCCGAGCTTCTCGTGGTCGTAGACGGGGATCCGCACCGGGACCTTGCCGTCGTCGAAGATCGAGAGCTCGCCCGCGAGGCGCGCGAACTCGGTGTAGACGTGGAACGGGTGGATGCGCGGGATCTTCGTGAGCTGCTGGAAGAGGAAGAGGAAGCTCCCGAGGATCTGGAGCTTGATGATCGCCTGCCACCCCGACGTCCCGTCGGAGGTGATCGCCAGGCGCCCCTGCGCGACGTCCGTCAGGAGCAGACGGTGCTTCGCCTCGATCCGGTTCGTCACGCCGTCGCAGAGCGCCTGGATCGTCCGGGAGGCGCCCAGCTCGGTCAGCGAAGGGATGAACTCGCGCGAGAGGACCGGGAAGTTCCGCCCCGAGCCGGAGCGCTCGACGACGGCGACCTCGAGGCACTCGTAGCCCTCCTGGCTCTCGGCGCCGAAGAAGAGCTTGCCGTTGCAGCGCCGCACGCCGACCGGCTGCGGGTTCGACCCGGTGTTCTCGTCGAGGGCCTCGGCGTTCTCGGCGACGTAGCGCCGGTCGACGCCCGCCGGCCCCTCGCCCGGCGCGAACGTGTTCGGCGCGCTCTCCCGCATCACCGGCACGCCGACGAAGACGCGCATCCGCCCGCCCGCCTTGTCGAGCTCGTTCTTGAAGCTCCGGGGGGAGATCCGGAGCGTGGAGTCGGACGACAGCGCGGTGCCGTCCTTCAGCTTCAGGGAGACGTCGCGGATCTCGAAGACGAAGTTCTCGAGCTGGTCCGGCGCCACGTCCAGCGACTGGAGCCCGAAGTAGAACGGCTGGATCCGCTGGATCTCGCGCTGGAGAGCCTCCTCGCGGTAGCGCTCGGCCGTCTGGAGGTGGTGGGGCCGAAGGAACATCCCCTCGGCCCAGAGGACCTGCGGCGTCTTCTTCATGGGGCTCCGTTACCAGCGGCGCTCGACGGCGAGCTCCCGCTCGAGGACCGAGACGAGGATCTTCTGCCCCACCCACTTCTCGCGGGAGAGGACGACGACGTGCTTCGTCGGGTCGGGGTTCTGGAACTTGTAGTCGGCGATCAGGACGAGGAACCGCTCGCCCTTCGAGAACGGCACGGAGACGGTCTTGTCGCAGGAGCCGGCGCCCTCGCCGGTCGTGAACGTCACGGTCTGTATCCGGTTCTGGCCCTGGATGTTGAAGCGGGTCTGGTCGTAGAACCACTTCTCGCCCATCTCCTGGATCTTCCGGGACTCCTCCTCCGTGGCGCGGATGACGTCGACGGCGAGGGCGAGCCCGCCGTTGATCTGGGCGCCGCATCGGAACGAGATCGTCCCGACCTTCGACGCGCAGCCGGTGAGCGCGGGGAGTGCCCCGAGGAGCAGGCCGCAGGCGGCGATCCGGAGCAGGAAGCGGGACGGCGTCTTCGTCATGAGTGTTCTCCTCGCTGTGTCTTCCTGAGCTTCTCGAGCTCTTCCTTCGAAAGTCGGGCCACGCCCTGGAGGATCTGGTCGTTGACGAGGTCGGGAGAGAGGTCCCGGACCGCGATCTTGTAGAGGTCCCACCACTCCGCCGCCTCGCCCCGGAGCTTCCAGCCGGCGCTCCGGGGCGCGGACTCGATCGTGACCGGGTTGATCCGCTTCCAGAGGCGGTCGAACCACTCCCCCGGGGCCTGGTGGAAGGCCGCGAGGATCGCGACCTGCCACTTCTTGAGCTCCTCGAGATACTCCTCCACCCGCTGGACGCTGACCGGCTTGCCCTGCTCGATCGCGTGCAGGAAGTGGCGAAGCGTCTCCTTGAAGCCGGGGAGCTTGAAGGCCATCGTCTCGTTCCCCGGCATCGTGAGCGACTGGATGAGGCCGAGCGTCATCCCCTCCATCGCGAGCGCGTACTCGATCACGCGGCGGAGGACGACGACGTTCCGGTCCGCCTGCGCGAGGTCCTCGCCGTGGACGAGCTGCTTGAGGGGAAGCGGCCCGGCAGGCGCCGCCGACGCCTGAGACTTCCGGCGCTCGACGCTCTTCGACGGGCTCTCCTCGACGCGCTTGCGCTCCGACTCCTCGAGCTTGCGGCGGAGCCGGGCCACCTCCGGGTCGGCTCCGGCGCCCGGCGGCAGCACCGGGAAATGGCGCCGGAGGAGCTCCAGGAACCGTGCACGGGACTCCTTCGGGAGAGGAGCGAGCTCCTTCTCGACGCGTCGCTTCATCTGGCGACGCCGGTCGTCGGAGGTGCCGAACCGCAGCTCCCCCGCCAGCGCGAAGAGCTCGTCGGCGAGCTCGCGTGCCCGGCCGTCGAGGAGGATCTCGGCAGGGGTCCGCGCCGCGCCCCACGAGAACGGAGCCGGAACGTTCGCGGACGGGGTTGCGGGGAGCGGCTCCGGCTCGCGCGGCGGCTCGGGTCGCGCGGCCGGGGCGGCCTCTGCCCGCGGCTCCGGCTCCGGCTCGCGGCGCCGGACGGGAGCCGGGGCGACCGCGGAGCTCTCCGGAGAGGCCGCGGGTGGAGGAGGGGGCGGGGGCGGAAGCGTCCGCGAGAGCGGGGAAGGTCCGCCCCTCGCCGTCGCTTCGCCGACGTCTTCCGCGAGCAGCGTGGTGGCCCGTCCCTTCCCCGCGGTCCCCTTCACGGAGGCCCGCCCGGTCAGCTCCCGCTCGACGGGCTGCGCGGCCGGGGCCCGCGCCCCCGACTCTCCGACGAATCCCTCCGGGACGGCGGTGATCCCGCAGGAGGTCAGCCAGTCGCCGACCGGCCCGAACCTGTCGGCGACGAGCCCGGCGAGGACGCTCCGAGCGGCCCAGCGGACCGCCTCGTCGCCCCCGACCCCGTCAGGGACTGCCGTGCGGGTGCCGTCGAGGAGGCGGGCGACGCGTGGAGAGACGACGGCGGTCTCGAAGCTCCCCGTGAGGTTCACCGGCTTGACGAGGATCTCGGCGATCCAGCCGAGCGTGTCGCGGAAGAAGGGTTTCCGGAAGAGCGCCTCCCGGACCTCCGCCGGCCTCGCCCCTCCGCTCGCGAGGAGCTCCTCGATCTCGGGGTCGCCGAGCGCGAGGACCGCGTCGAGCAGGTGCCGCGTGTCGACGTACCCTTCCCGCCGGGCGGCCGCGCAGGCGGCCGCCGCCGTCAGGAGGGGCTCGACGGCCGCCCCTTCCCAGTGCGCCACCGGGAGCGGCTCGAAAGGCGGCGGCGCGGCGAGCGGGCTCGTCAGGTAGACCTGCACCGGCGTCAGAGAGACGAGGAAGATCTCGCCCGACTTCACCTCGGTCTCGGTCGTCACCGCCTGCTGGGCCGCGAACGTCCCGTTCGAGCTGCCGAGGTCCCTGAGGAAGATCCGGCCCTGGGCGAAGCGGACCTCCGCGTGCGAGCCGGAGACGCCGGCGGAGACGGAGAGGACGAGGTGGTTCCGCTCTTTCGACTGCCGGTCGAACGGGAGGCGGCCGATCCGGACGAGCTGCATCGCCTGCCGCGCCTCGGCGGCGTAGCGGAGCCCCTCCATCGGGCCGAGCCAGACCTCGAGCGTGAGGGAGCGCGGCGGGACGCTCACGGGCGCCCCTCCGCGAAGGGGCGACACGCCAGCACCTCGAACGAGGAGACGGACGACCTGTCGGACACAGTGGCCGGATATTACCCTCGGTCCGAAAACCCCGCGACCCGGCCCTGCATCAGGTGCGCGGCGCCGTCTCCGATTCCGCCTCGAGCAGCTCCGCGAGGACGTCCTGGATCTCGAAGTGGAGCGGCTGACGATGGACGAGGAGCGACCGGAGCTCCGCGACGACTTCGTCCGTCTCCCGGAGCGCCTGCTCGACGCGGCCCGTCGGGTCCTCCGCGACGAAGTCTCCCGGACCGGTCGCGATCGAGAAGCCCGGTATCCGCGTCAGGAGGCGCAGCGCGAGGAGGATCGCCCTCTCGAACAGGGGCGGAGGAATCGCGTTCGGCCGGCCCGGGACCCGGTCTTCCTCCTTCCAGAAGACGCGGGACCTCTCGAGGAGCGTCGCGGTCGAGGCCTCGGCGGCGAGGGCCGCCTTCAGCCGGACGACGGCGTCCCCGTCCCTCGTGCGAGCCGCGGTCGCGGCGGCTCGCTGGACCCCCTGCAGGAGGTCCGGCAGCTCGGTCCGCTCGCCGCCGGCGAGGGACCGCAGGAGGAGGACGCCGAGGGAGTGGAGGTCGGACGGCGCGCCGAAGCGCGGGTAGACCTTGTAGCGCGCGCCGGGGAGGCGGACACCGAAGGAGCGACGCAGGCGCTTCACCGCGGCGTCGTCGAGCTCGATCGGCTCGGAGACGAACGTCAGCTCCTCCCAGGAGGCCGGGACGTCGGGCTTCCGCCTCACGACGAGGGCGTCGATCCCGAGGCCGAGCGCCTCGTCGGGGAAGGTGACGTGGATCCAGTCGGGCTCCTCCGGCCTCGGGAAGAGCCCGTTCGGGTCGCTGAGCCGACCTTCGACCTTCACGCCGAGCCCCGCGTCCGCCGGCTCGACCTCGGAAAGGTAGACGTCGCCGGGACGGCGCGAGGCGAGCCGGAACTCGAGGAGCTCGGGCGCCGCGTACGGGAACATCGGCTCCGGCGGCGGGACGACGACCTCGACGCCGAACGACGACGTCCTCGAGGCCCCGGAGAGGCCGTGCAGCCGGACCTGGAACGTCCAGAGGGCCGGGAGCGAGGCGCCGACGCCGTAGCTGTCGAGGAGGACGTGCCCCGGGTGCAGGTCGAGGTGCGGCTGCCCTGTGGCGCGGTAGAACGCGAGGAGGCCCGCGGCGAGCTGCCGGAAGGCCGTCATCTTCAGGTAGAGGACCTCGATCGCGTCGACGCCCGAGCCGTCGTGCCCGTAGAGGTAGCGTCCGGTCGGCGGGAGCGACGCGCGCAGCCACTCGAGCCGGCGGCGCGCCGATTCCGCCTCGAGGCTCTCGGGTGCGACGGGAGAGACGAGGTCCTCCTCGGTCCGGCCGCCGACGAAATCGGCCCACTCGTCCCAGCGCACGGGGGAGAGGCCGCTCACCAGGAACGGGGAGGGACAGAACGAGAACGGGCTCCACCGCGCGGCGAAGTCTCCGAGGGAGCCGCCGCCCGAGGCGCGGAGACGGAGGGCCTCCTCGGCCGATTCGCGGGAGGCGAACGCCTTCACCTGGCTCTCGTCCCAGTCCCGGAGGAGCGCCCGGGAGAGCCCCTTCAGAAGCTCGTCGGGCCCGCCCACCGGGACGTCGGCCTCGCCCGGGAGGGGCGCGTAGGAGAAGACCGCGATGACGCGGTCCGTCGTGGCGCAGCTCGCGCAGCCGACGAGGCGGTGGAGCGACTCGAGGTACGAAGGCAGCCGCCGCTCGCGCAGGAACTGCTCGTCGGTGAGGAGCTCGAGCGGGCGGCCGCACGCGGCGCACGGCGGGACGAAGAACGTCCGCGACGGCTTGTCGTAGACGAGGGCCGGGAGCGTCGCCTCGGAGCCGCCGTCCGGCTGAAGGAGCCTCGGGAAGTACGGACTCTCGGCGCGCAGCGCGCGCATCCGCTCCCTCTCCGCGGCGAAGCGCGCGACGAGGGTCCGGTTCGTCGGGCGCGCGGCGCTCTCGGCGAGCGCCTCGGGAAGGACGTTCGGCAGGAGCTTGACGGCGACGAGCTCCACGACGCTGTCGGCGTCCCCCTTGAGGGCTCCGAGGTAGACGCGGGTCGTCCCTTCGTCCGCCGAGAGCGGCAGCGGGACCGGCCCTTCCTCCGCCCCGCCCGCGAGCGGCCCGAGGACGAGGTGGAGCCCGAAGGGCGACGGGGCGTCGCCCGGAGGGAGGAGGCGGGCGGTGGGAAGGCCCTTCACCGGGACCCTCCCGCCCGCCGCGCCGTACGGACGTTCGGCACGCGCGCGCTCACCACTGAAATTCCTCCGGAGACGCGAGTCTACCCTTCCCCGCTCCCGGCCTCGCTCCCGGCCGGCCCGGACGGCCGCCGCAGGAGACGGGCGAGGAGGACGAGGAGCGCGACGACGGCCCCGACGAGCGCGGCCCAGAAGAGCCTCGACCCGGTGGAGGGCGCCGCAGCCGGGAGCGGCGCCGGCGCGAGCCCCACCTCGGTCGCCGGCGCCCCGAGGAGCCGCGGCGCGAGGAGCTCGAGGTCGTAGCGGGGGGCGGCGAGGCCCGGTCGGCCCGCGAGGAGCGCGAGCGCGCCGTCCTCCCGGACGAAGCGGAGCCGGTGCGCCGGGAGAAGGAGCGACGCGCCCGAGAGCGGGAGTGGGGCGTTGTCGCCGTCGTCGATCGAGACGAAGAGCGTCCCTCCGGTTCCCGGCGGCAGCTCGAGGACGAGCCGCGGCGCCTCGCGCGCCGGGTCGGCGCTCTGCCACGCCGAGGACGCGATCGCGGCGAACGTCCCGGCCGTCTCGGGCCGGCCGCCGAGACGCTCCCGGTAGAGGACGACGCTCCGCGCGAAGACCCGCGCCGACGTCGCGAGCTCGAGGCGCGAGGCGGGAAGGCTCTCGTACGGCAGCTCGATCCGGTGGAACGAGAGGCGGCCTTCCGTCCCTCCTCCGCCGCGCGGACGCGGGTCGCCCGTCGACTGCGGGGAGGGAAGCTTCACGACGAGCGGCTCCCCGAGCGTCTCGAGGAGATAGGGCACCTGCCGGTCGTCGGAGGAGACGATCCGGACGTCGGCGAGGCTCGGGCTCTGGGCGAGGACCGCCGCGTCGAGACGGAGCGCCGTCAGGCCGAGCGGACCGGGGGGGATCGAGCGCGAGACGCGGAACGAGGCGCGGTCGAGCGCCGCGCCCGCCGGAACGGACGGGGCCACGGCCGCCTCCGCGTCGGTCGCCGGCCGCGGGCGCTCCTCTCCCCACGCCGCGCGCGCCGGCGGGGGGGCGCCGCGCCTCGTCACCGCGGGGCGTGCGGCCTCGAGGTCGTACCTCGGCCGCTCGAGCGCCCGTGCCCCGTATCGGGCCGCGAGGGGCGCGCCGTCCGGGCTCTCGAAGTAGACGAACGGGAGCCCTTCGAAGAGGACCGTCACCGACGCGAGCTCGAGGGGCGGGTTCCCCGCGTCCTCGACGACGAGCTCCAGCTCGGCCTCCGCAGGCGGCGCGACGGAGATCGTCATCTCGGCCGCCGCCGCGTCCTCGCGCTCGGCCCTCCGGAGCGTCGCGGCACCCAGCTCGAACGGGACGAGCCGCCCGGCCGAAAGGCGCGACTCGAGGACGCGCGCCTCGCGCAGGACGTTTCCGGAGCGGACCCCGACCTCGAGGGCCGAGATCGGCAGCCCCGCGGCCGGAAGGCGCAGGCGATACCGGCTCCGCCCCGGCTCGCTCTCGCGCCGCTCGAACGGGACCTCCGCCCGGAGCGCCTCCGGCGCGCCTCCACTCCCGGCCGCCCGCGCCTCGACGCGAGACGGGAGCGGGACTCGGCCGCTCTTCGCGTCGTTCCAGACGAGCCGGAGGAAGCGGTGCTCCCCTGCGGGGAACGCGACGACCGTCCGCGCAAGCCCCTCTTCGGGCAGGTCGAAGAGCGTCCCCTCCTCCGCGAGGAGGGTCCAGCGCGCGCGGTCGCCGCTCCCCTCGAGCCGGAGGCGCTTCAGGAAGGGCGCCGGGATCCCGCCGACTCGGAGGCGGTCGACGCGCCGGAGCGCCCCGAGGTCGACCTCGAACCCGCTCGCCGACTTCGTCGCGGCGATCGGCAGGAGCGTGGCGGAGAGCCACTCCGGCTCGGCGCGGCGCGGGAAGACGAGGAGGTACGGCACCTCCCGCCCGGCGGCGTCGTGGAGACGCAGGTCGGAGAGGAGGCCGCCGGCGGTCCGCGCCTCGGAGCCGGCGAGGAGCGGAACGTCCACGTCGAGCCGGTTCGGGCCGGACGCGCCGGGAAGGACGGCCCGCTCGTGCCGGAAGGAAGGGACGGGGCGGACCCCCTCCTCGCCGGCACCCGGCAGAGCGGCGGCGAGGAGGCCGAAGGCGAGGAGGGGGCGGATCGGCGTCATTCCTTCTCCCTGGGGCGGAGGACGAACTTCTGGATGGCGATCGCGACGAGCGAGAGCGAGATCGCCAGGCCGACGAAGGACGCGACGCGGTAGAGGCCGCCGAGCCGCCCGAGGTCGTGGAGGAACGCCTTGAGGACGGTCACGACGAGGAGCCCGAGCGCCGCGGCGCGCGCCGCCCGGCTCCTCCCGACGATCCCCGCCGCGAGGAGGCCGACGCCGAAGACCGCCCAGGCGAGCGTGTACGCGAGGTCCTGCGCGAGCGACGTCCCGCGCGCGAGGTGGAACGTGAGCGTCGGCCCCTCCGCGAACCAGTCCGCGATCTCGATGTTGACGAGCGCGAAGAGGAGGACCGTCCCGAAGGCGACGTCGGCCGTCGAGACGCGGAGCCGGCCGTCCAGGAGGTCGTCGGCGGTCCCCCGGAGGAAACGCGCGGCGACGAAGAGCGCGACGGCCGCCGCGAGGTAGGTGTAGAGGTACCAGTTCCAGATCGGCGTCGCGCTCCGCGCGTGGTACGAGAGGACCGCCTCGTTCAGGACGAGCCGGACGAAGACGACCGCCGCGAGGCCGCCCGACGCGAGGAGGAGCCCGCGGTGCGGCACGCGCGTGTAGAGCCACGCGAGCGCCGCCGCCTCGAGCGCCCAGCCGATCGTGATCCATTCCTTGTCGAGCTGGAGCGGAATCGCGACCGTCACGAACGCGAGGGCGGCGCCGGCGACGAGGGCGAGCCGCCCGAGGTCGCGCGCGGCCGGAGCCTCGATCCGCAGGAGCGAGAGGACGAGGAGCGCCAGCGCCGCGGCGATCGCGACCGGGAGGGCTCCGACGAACCCGTCCCAGCCCGCCTCGGAGAAGCTCCGCCGCGCGAGGAGGAAGAACGCGCCGCTCGCGAGGACCGCCGTCACCCAGGGCGCGCGGGCGGAGGGCGCGCCGCGCGCCGCGAGGGGTGCGTGGACGAGGAAGAGGAGCCAGACGAGTCCGGCGAAGAGGAGGCGCGGCACGGCGACGTCCGCGCCGGGCTGCGCCGCCGCCTGGAGGTGGACCGTGAAGAACCCGAGGGCCGCCGCGAGGACCGAGAGGCCGTGCCACCCTTCGCGCGCGGCGACCGCGAGGAGCGCCCCCGCGAGCAGGAAAACGGCGGCCACGAGCAGCGGCAGGCCGGGCCGTCCCCGGGCGCCGGCCGCGAAGAGCGCGACGACCTGGCCGACGAGGAGCGCCGCGGCCGCCCCCTGCGCGACCGCGAGGCGGAGCCCCTCGCCTCCCCTTGGAGCCCGCGGCGCGAGGGCCCGCGCGAGGAGGCCGAGCGCGGCGACGCCGAGTGCCGAGATCAGCCCCACGGCCGGGGCCGGCGGGACCGCGGCGACGAAGACGAGGAGGACGATCTGCGACAGGACGAGCGCCGCCGCGAGGAGGGCGCCGACGCCGGTCCCGAACGCCGCCGCCGCGAGCGCGAGGTCGAGGACGAGGAGGACCCCGAGGAGCGGCGCCGGCGGCCACGCGAGGGGCGGCTGCGTGGCGACGAAGAGGAGGAAGAGGTGCCCGACGAGGCCGAGGTGGATTCCGTCCGGCCCGGTCGTCGCTCCGGGTCCGATCTTCGCACGCGCCCACGCGCTCCCCCCGAGGACGACGAGGGCGAAGCCGAGGACGACGAGGAGCGCCGGGACGAGGAGCGTCCCGACCGGAACGGACCGCCACCAGACCGCCAGGACGCCCCACGAGAGCAGGACGCCGAGGATCGTCGCGACAGGGTAGCGGCCGGCGGCCCCCTCCGCGAAGAGACCGACGTTCAGCACGGCGAGGAGGAGCGCGAGCCCCCAGAGCGCCGAGGCCGCCACGGGGCCGGCCGCCAGGAAGAGGAGGAGCGCGAGCGCGGCGAAGAGGAGGACGACCGACAGCCCCCCGGGCTTCAGCTCCTTCCGGAAACGACGCGCGAGGAGCGGGACGCCGAGGTAGAAGAGCGAGAAGACGCCGTAGAGGGCGAGGCCCGGCAGGAGCCGCTCCGGCGTCAGGTGCTTCGCCGACCAGACCGCCTGGGCGAGGAGCGCGAAGAACGCTCCGGAGAAGAAGATGCCCCCCTCCTCGCGGCGGATCGCGTACGCGGCGCAGAGCGCGAGGAGGACGAAGACGACGCCGAAGAGGAACGCGGGCGAGGCCGCGCGCGGCTCCTCGGACACGAGGACCGGCGCCAGCGAGAGGAGGAGCGGGGCGGCGTACGCGGCGCGGCGCCCCGGCCCGTCGAAGGGGCGCCCGGCCTTCTCGGCCACGAAGGGCGCGGCCAGGTAGAACGCCACGAAGAGGCCCAGGAACGCGAGGATGTCCGGCCACGCTCCCGGCGCGTAGCTCCGGAACACCCAGACGACGAAGACGAGGAGCGAGGCGAGGCCTCCGGCCAGGTGGAGCGACGAGGGCCCGCGCCAGATCGCGACGGCGAGAAGTCCCGCCGCGAGGAGGAAGAGGAAGCCGAAGAGGAGGCCGTGCCGCGCGCCGTAGGCGGGCACCGCGGCGAGGAAGAGCGCGAAGAGGAGCGGAAGGAGCCCGGCGAGGCGCGCCGCCCCCTCGAAGATCGGCGCCTTCCCGTTCGCTCCCTTCTCCTCGGGCTTCCCGAGCGCGAGGCCGACGTAGAGGACCAGCGGGAAGACGAGGAAGACGCCGGCCGCGATCCCGAGCTTCCCTTCGGTCAGGAACTTCGCGACCCAGCCCCACTGGTAGATCGCGGTGAGGAGCGCGCAGAGGACGGTGAGGACGGGCCACTTCTTCCGGTGCGCCACCCAGGCGAGCCCGGCGTTCAGGAGAAGGAGGTAGCCGAAGAGGCCGAACGGCCGGTCCTCGCCCGTCGAGAGGAGGGCCGGCGTCGCGAAGCCGCCCACCAGGCCGAGGAGCGCGATGAAGATCGAGTCCCTTCGGACCGACAGGAGGACCGCGGCTCCCGTCACGAGCGCCATCAGGCCGAACGTCGGGAGGGCTGGGACGAGCTTCCAGAGCGCGTGGGCCGCGAAGAACGTCGAGAAGAGGACGGCGATCGCCGCTCCGTCGAGCGCGTTCGCGGTGACCGGGTAGCGCCGCGCCGCCTTCATCTCGCAGACGACGAGCAGGCCGATGCCGGTCAGGAGGCCGATCGCCAGCCGGAGCGGCGGGGTCAGCCAGCCGTGGTCGATCGAGTAGCGGAGGAAGAGGACCGCCGCGACGACGAGCGCGACCGCGGCGACCCAGGAGAAGAGCTTGACGCCGACGAGGCTCTCCCAGTCGAACGGAGCTTTCGGAGGCACGGCAGGGGCGGACGCGGGCCTGGTGGGCGGCGGCGCGGGCCGCGGCGGCGCGGGAGCCGGAACCGTCGGCCCTGGGA
>CAZWRQ010000009.1:0-37478 GCA_964636395.1 uncultured Holophagales bacterium | reverse complement strand
CGACGACCGGAAGGCCGTAGATCGAGCGAAGCTCCTCCGCCTGCGTCGCGGCCGTTCCGGTCATCCCCGAGAGCTTCGGATAGAGGGCGGCGAAGGCCTGGAGCGTGATGGACCCAAGGACTCGCCCCTCTCGCGTCAGCGGGAGCCCTTCCTTTGCCTCGAGGGCGGTGTGGATGCCGTCCGGCCAGCGGCGCCGATCGGCGATGCGCCCCTTCAGCTCGTCCACGAGGCGAACGGCCCCATCCTTCACGACGTAGTCGACGTTCCTGGCGAGAAGCGCCCGCGCGTGGAGGGCGACGTTGGCGGCGGCGAGGAGAGGCGTGTTCTCGGCGTCGTACAGGCTCCCCGACCCGAGGCGCCTCTCGAGCTCCATCACTCCGGCGTCGGTGAGCCTTACGTTCCGGGCGTCAGGGTCGCGCTCGACATGGAGGCCGTCCTTCAGCTCCTTCACTTCTGCCGCGAGGCGAACGGCGGAGCCGTCGGGAATGCCGGTTCCCCCGGCGATGACGAGCGGGATGCGCGCCTCGTCGATGAGGATGGAATCGGCCTCGTCGAAGAGCGCGAAGTGATACGGCCGCTGGACGACGTCCTCCGGCGGCCGCGCGAGCCGGTCGCGCAGGAGGTCGAAGCCGGCCTCGTTTGCTCCAAGGTAGGTGACGTCGGCCGCGTACGCCGCGCGGCGCTCGTCGCGCGACGAGCCCTGGGCGATCGCCGCGACCGTGAGCCCGAGCGCCTGGTAGAGCGGCCTCATCCACGCGGCGTCCCGGCGCGCGAGGTAGTCGTTGGCGGTGAGGACGTGGGCGCCGCGCCCGGCGAGCGCCTCGAGGCTGACCGGGAGGACGGCGGCGAGCGTCTTCCCCTCGCCGGTCTCCATCTCCACGATCCGTCCGGCGTGGAGCGCGGCGGCGCCGAGGACTTGGACGTCGAAGGGGCGCATCCCGAGAACGCGCCGCGCCGCCTCCCGGGCCAGCGCGAACCACGGAACGAGGACGTCCTCGACGGGCTCGCCCCTCCTCACGCGTTCGCGCAGAAGGGCGGCGCGCTCGCGAAGCTCCGCGTCGGACAGGCGGGCGGTGTCTTCCTCGAGCGCGCCCACCGCCCGGACGATGGGCGCGAAGTCGTCGGCCGGCTCCGCGGCCGCTTCGCCGCGGAGGCGGCCCAGGAGCTGTCGGAGACGTCCCGCGGTCATCGGGGCGGCTACGTCCCCTCGACCTCCCACTCGTCGATCGACCACCCCTGCTCGTCACAGAGGCAGCGGGCCAGGGGGACCTTACGTGGATGGAACGAGGTCGCCCCCGGGAGCACCCTCTCCACGCCGCACTCGGCTTTCTCCACGTGCGCCTCGAGGAACGCGATCGCCTCGGACTGGCTCGCGAAGACCCGCTCCACGGAGCTGGAGCTGGTGTCGTCTTCCGCGGCGCCTTCGTGGGACATCACGAGCCAGACTCTCATGCACTCCTCCCGCCGCGGTGGGGATCGGGCCGGATACCCCGCCGCGCCCGCTCAAAGATACTCTGGAGGCCCACCGGGGCGCGATCCGTCCGGCGATTTCCGTCATCGGCAGGACGTGGCGTATCCCAACGGCGCCCGATCCGTACACGGCGCCCTCCCGGGCATCGACTCGCCCGGCTCGACGCGGGTCGACCGGGGAGTGGGCATGACCGCGCGGAACGACGGACGCAGGCGGGGGCTTTCTCTCGGCGGGGCGATGATCGTCCTCGCGGCGCTCGGCCTCATCCAGGAGTCTCCTCGCATCGGCCTCCGTCTCTTCCCCTCAGGCTCGTCCGTCGACGGCGTCCTCCCCCACCTGCGGGCGCTCGCGGCCGGGCCCCGTGACGCCGGCGGGCCGGGCCATGACACCGCGCGCGACTATCTCCTCGCGCAGCTGCGAGCGATGGGGCTGACGCCCGAGGTGCAGCGGGCCTCGGTGCTCAGCGCCGAGACGCGCACCGTCGCCCTCGTCGAGAACGTCGCGGCCCGCCTCGCCGGCACCGCTCGCTCCCGGGCGCTCCTCGTCATGGCGCACTACGACTCCGTCGCCGCGGGCCCCGGAGCCGGAGACGACGCGGCGGCCGTCGCCGCGATGCTCGACACGATCCAGGTCGTGATGGCGGGAAGCCGACCGCGGAACGACGTGATCTTCCTCTTCACCGACGGCGAGGAGCTCGGCCTCCTCGGCTCGCGGGCCTTCGTCGAACGCCACCGATGGATGAAGGACGTGGGCCTCGTCCTGAACTTCGACTCGGGCGGAACGGCCGGGCCGACCGCGCTCTGGGAGACATCCCGCGGGAATGCCCGGATGGTCCGGGAGTACGCGAGCGCCGTCCCATTCGCCGTCGCCGGTTCCTGGGCCGCGCGCCTTTCCTACGGAACGGATTTCGGGAGCTTCCGTCGCGCCGGAGCGCCGGGGCTGAGCTTCGGGTTCCTGGGGGAGCAGTTCACGCATTACCACCGGGCGACCGACTCGATAGACCGGCTCGACCTCGACACTCTCCGACACATGCGCCAGACGATGCTCGGGCTCGTCCGGCGCCTCGCGGACGTGCCGCTGCCATCACCGTCAGGCGCGTCTGCCGACGCGATCTACTTCACGCTCCTCGGACAGGTCGTCGCGTACTCCGTTCCGGTCGCATGGCTCCTCCTCGCCGCGGCGTCGGGCCTATTCGCCGTGGCTACGATCGGGCCACTGCGGCGCGGTGAAGTCTCGGTCGCCGCGGTGGTCAAGGCGCTCTTCACGCTCGTCGCGGGGGCACTCGCCACGTCGGCGCTCGTCCTCGGCCTCTGGCTCGGCGTGCGCGCCCTCCACCCCGTCTACTACGCGAGCTTCCCGGGCGAGGCGTGGAACGCCGTCTGGTATCGGGTCGCGTTCGGCCTCGCCGGGGTCGCGGTCGGTCTCGCCGCCTTCTCCTTCGCCCGCCGCCGATTCGGCGCGAGCCCGACGCTCCTCGCGGGCGCCGGCTTCTGGCTCGCCCTCTCGTGGCTGGCGACCGCCTTTCTGCCGGGGGCGAGCTACCTCGCGACCCTCCCTGCCCTCGGCGCGGCCGGAGGCGCGCTCACCTCCGAGAGGCTTGACGGCCGGGGCCGGTGCAGCCTTCTCCTTGCGGCTTCCGCCCCGGCGCTCCTCGTCTTCCTCCCGTTCCTCGGAACGCTGTCCGTCGCGGCCGGCCTCTCGGGCGCTTTCGTCGTCGTCGGGCTCGGGGTCCTTCTCCTCGCCGCCCTCACGCCGCAGCTCCTCGAGCTCTTCCCCTCGGGGGCGGGCCGCGCCGGAATCGCGGCGGCGCTCGTGGCGGCCGTCGCTCTCGGCGGCGGAAGCGCGACGAGCCGGTTCACGGAGCGCGAGCCCGACTGCGGCGCGATCGACTACGTCTGGGACCAGGATCGAGAGGAAGCCGTGTGGCGGACGGAGCTTGCGCCCTCCGCGCGCGCCCCCTGGCTCGCGAAGCTCTTCGCCGGGAGCGCCGTCGAGGCGGGGCCGACGCGGCTCCCGGCCTGGAACGCGCCCGCCCCACCGCTCTCGGAATCGCGCATCCGCGTTCGAGTCGTCGCGGATCGCGTCGAGCCGCGAACAGGGGAGCGCACGCTCACGCTCGTCATCGAGGGTCTCGAGTACGGACACGGCCGACTGACGTTCGACGGCGTCGAGCGCGGGTCGGTCGTCCTGAGGGGCTCCCAGATCCCGCTCACGAAGACGTTCGCGACCGTCACTGCCTTAGGACCCCCGAACGAGCCGCTCGAGGCGACCGTTCGCACGGCTCAGCCGGCCGCGTTCTCGATGAGGGTGGAGAGCCTGCTCCCCCTCCGCGCCCTCCGTGGGGTCGCCCCGCCCGAACGCCCCTCCACGGCCCTGCCGAGCGGCGATCGGGCGACGATCAGGTGCCTCGCGCGGTTTCCGGCGCGGCCGGCGGCCTGACATCGCGGCGAGCGGGCCGGCCCGCGCTCACTTCTCGCAAGAGGCCCGACTCCCCGCCCCGGCCCCTACCCCGTCGTCAGCTTCCGGTACTTGATCCGGTGAGGCATGTCGGCGGCGGCGCCGAGGCGCTTGTGCCGGTCGGCCTCGTACTCCTGGTAGTTCCCCTCGTACCAGAAGGTCTTCGAGTCGCCTTCGAAGGCGAGCATGTGGGTCGCGACGCGGTCGAGGAACCAGCGGTCGTGCGAGATGACGACGGCGCAGCCCGCGAAGGAGAGGAGCGCCTCCTCCAGCGCGCGCAGCGTGTCGACGTCGAGGTCGTTCGTCGGCTCGTCGAGGAGGAGGAGGTTGCCGGCCTTCTTCACCGTGCGCGCGAGGTGGAGGCGGTTCATCTCTCCGCCCGAGAGGTCGCCGATCCGCTTCTGCTGGTCGGCCCCCTTGAAGTTGAACATCGAGCACCAGGCGCGGCTCGACATCTCGCGGCGGCCGACCATGATCTTCTCCTCGCCGCCGGAGACCTCCTCCCACACGGACTTCGTCGGGTCGGGGCGGTCGCGGTTCTGGTCGACGTAGGAGGGGACGACCGTCTCGCCCACCGTCAGGACGCCGCCGTCGGGCGTCTCCAGCCCCATGATCATCTTGAAGAGCGTCGTCTTGCCGGCTCCGTTCGGACCGATGACGCCGACGATGCCTCCCTTCGGCAGGTCGAACGTCAGGTCGTCGAAGAGGAGCTTGTCGCCGTAGGCCTTCTTCAGCCCTTCCGCGCGGACGACGACGTCGCCGAGACGGGGCCCCGCCGGGATGTAGATCTCGTTCGTCTCGCCGCGGCTCTCGGACCCGCTCTCGGAAAGGAGCTGCTCGTAGGCCTGCAGGCGCGCCTTCCCCTTCGCGTGCCGGGCGCGCGGGGCCATCCGCACCCATTCGAGCTCGCGCTCGAGCGTCTTCTGCTTGGCGCTCTCGGCTTTCTCCTCCTGCTCGAGGCGGTTCTTCTTCTGCTCGAGCCAGGAGGTGTAGTTCCCCTTCCAGGGGATCCCGGCGCCGCGGTCGAGCTCGAGGATCCACTGGGCGACGTTGTCGAGGAAGTATCGGTCGTGCGTGACCGCGACGACGGTGCCGGGGTACTCGGCGAGGTGCTGCTCGAGCCACGCGACCGACTCGGCGTCGAGGTGGTTCGTCGGCTCGTCGAGGAGGAGGAGGTCGGGCTTCTCGAGGAGGACTCGGCAGAGCGCGACGCGCCGGCGCTCGCCGCCGGAGATCTTCGTGACGTCGGCGTCGGGGGGCGGGCAGCGGAGGGCGTCCATCGCCGTCTCGAGCGTCCGGTCGAGGTCCCAGCCGTTCGCGGCCTCGATGGCGTCCTGCACCTTCCCGTACTCCGCCATCACCTTGTCCATCTCGGCGTCGGGGAGGCTCTCTCCCATCTTCTCGCCCAGCTCGTCGAAGCGCGCGAGGAGCTTCTTCACCGGCTCGACGGCCGCCTCGACGTTCTCGAGGACGGTCTTCGCAGGGTCGAGCCACGGGTCCTGCTGGAGGAACCCGACGCGCGTCCCTTCCGCCGGAAAGGCCTCGCCGTTGAACTCCTTGTCGACGCCCGCCATGATTCGGAGGAGCGACGATTTCCCCGCGCCGTTCAGGCCGAGGACGCCGATCTTGGCCCCCGGGAAGAACGACAGGTAGATCCCCTTGAGGATCTCGCGCTGCGGGGGAACGACCTTGCGGAGGTTGACCATCGTGTAGATGTACTGCTGGGCCATGGCGGGCGGAATGTAGCAGGGGTGCGGCGGGAGCGCTGGGCACGCCTCGCCGGGGCGCCCGGCCCTCTCCCCCTCCCGTAAACTCCCACGGGCGGCCGGCCCCGGCCCGCCGTCGAGACTTGGAGACCGCATGAGACGAGCCCTTCCCCTCCTCGCCCTCCTCCTCGCCGCGCCCCTCGCCGGACAGGAGAACGGGATTCCCCGCGTCCCGATCTCGCCCCGCGGCGCCGAGGAGATCGCCGTCGGGACCGGGACGATGCGCGTCGAGTACGGCCGGCCGTTCGCGAAGAAGCGAAAGATCTTCGGCGGCCTCGTCCCCTGGGGGAAGGTCTGGCGGACCGGCGCGAACGCCGCGACGACGCTCCGCGTCGACGTCGACGTCACGCTCGGCACGGCCGCCCTGTCGAAGGGGACCTACACGCTCTACACGCTCCCCGGCCCGAAGGAATGGCAGCTCATCGTGAACCGCCAGACCGGGCAGTGGGGGACGGAGTACGACCCGAAGCAGGACGTCGTGAGGATCCCGATGAAGGTCCTCTCCCGCCACGACCACCTCGAGGCGATGACGATCGACTTCCTCCCCGAGGACGCCTTCCGCGGCTCCCTCCGGATCTCCTGGGAGAAGAAGACGCTCGTCGTCCCCTACGCGTTCCGCAAGTGACGGGCGCCCGCTCCGCGCGCTCGGAGGAGAAAGACCGATGACCTCGACGAGACCCCGCGCGATCCTCGCCGCCGCGATCGCGGCCGCTCTCGCCCTGCCCCTTTCCGCCGCCCCGGCGAAGCGGGCCGCCACGATCGCGGACCTCTACGCGGTCCAGGGGGTCGGCGAGCCGGTGATCGCCCCCGACGGGAAGAGCGTCGCGTTCACGGTGACGACGACGGACCTGCCCGCCGTGAAACGCTGGACGAACCTCTGGCGCGTCGACGCCGACGGGAAGAACGCCCGGGCGCTGACCGTCCTCGAGAAGCGCGACGCGAGCCCCGAGCTCTCCCCCGACGGCGGGACGCTCGCGTTCCTCTCCACCCGCTCCGGCACGCCGCAGGTCTGGTTCCTTCCGATGGCCGGGGGCGAGCCCGAGAAGAAGACCGACCTCCCCGGCGGCGTCGGCGCGTTCCGCTTCTCGCCCGACGGCAAGAGGCTCTTCCTCCTCGTCGACGTCTGGCCCGCCTGCGGCGCCGACCTCGACTGCAACCGGAAGAAGGACGACGCGATGGAGAAGGGGAAGATGAAGGCGATCGTCGCCGACTCCCTCTTCGTCCGCCGGTGGGACTCCTGGGAAGACGGCAAGCGGACCCACATCCTGAGGATGGACTTGTCCGACCCGAAGGCCCCGCTCGTCGACCTGACGCCCGGCGACTTCGACTCCCCCGCCTTCTCCGCCGGCGGCGGCGCCGACTTCGACGTCTCCCCCGACGGCAGGGAGCTCGCCTTCACGTCGCTCCGTGACCCGTTCCCGGCCTCCTCGACGAACGTGGACGTCTTCGTCGTCCCCGTGGACGGGACACCGGAGCAGCTGAAGGCTCCGAGGAACCTGACCGCGAAGAACCCGGCGGCCGACGGCGCGCCGCGCTACTCGCCCGACGGCAAGCACCTCGCGTTCAAGATGCAGCGCACCCCGGGCTACGAGTCGGACCGCTTCCTCCTCGCCGTATTCGACCGCGCCGCCGGGACGAGCCGCGTCCTGACGGAGGAGCTCGATTCCTGGGTCGGCGACACCCGCTTCTCCCCCGACGGGAAGAAGGTCTTCTTCACCGCCGACGTGAGGGGCCGGACGCCGCTCCACGAGCTCGACCTCGCCTCCGGGAAGATCGACGTCGTCACCTCGACCGGCTTCCTCGACACGTTCCAGATCGCCCCCGACGGGACGTGGGCCGTCCTCGCGCGGCGGCAGATGCACCTCCCGACCGAGCTCTACCGGCTGACGCTCGCCGGCAAGGAGCGGGGCAAGGTGACGCCGCTGACGAGCGTGAACGAGAAGCTCCTCTCCGAGGTCGCCCTCGCCCCGATGGAGGAGGTCTTCGTCGACAGCCCGACCGGGAAGAAGGTGCAGGTCCTCCTCGTGAAGCCGCACGACTTCGACCCGGCGAAGAAGTACCCGGTGATCGTGAACGTCCACGGAGGCCCGCAGATGCAGTGGGCGGACGCCTTCCGCCTCGACGCGCAGGTCTACCCGGGCGCCGGCTACGTCGTCGCCTTCCCGAACCCGCACGGATCGACCGGCTGGGGGCAGGACTACACCGCGGCGATCTCGGGCGACTGGGACGGCAAGGTGATGAAGGACGTCCTCGCCGTGGCCGACTGGCTCTCCGTGCAGAAGTGGGCCGACAAGGAGCGGATGGGGGCGATGGGCTGGTCGTGGGGCGGCTACGCGATGATGTGGCTTGCCGGGCACGACCACCCGTTCAAGGCGCTCGCCGCGATGATGGGCGTCTACGACCTCCGCTCGATGTACTCGATGACGGAGGAGCTCTGGTTCCCCGAGTGGGACCTGAAGGGCACCCCCTGGCAGAACCCGGAGGGGTACGCGAAGCAGAGCCCGTCGTCGTACGTGACGAAGTTCAAGACGCCGACGCTCGTCCTGACCGGGCAGAAGGACTTCCGCGTCCCGTACACGCAGTCGCTCGCGTTCTTCACCGACCTCCAGAAGATGGGCGTGCCGTCGCGCCTCGTCGTCTTCGAGAACGGGAGCCACTGGCCCGGCTGGTACGACATGGTGCTCTACTACTCGGCCCACCTCGACTGGTTCCACCGTTACCTCGGAGGACCGGCGTCGCCGTACGACCCGAAGGCGCTCGCCTTCAACGACGTCTTTGGGAAGGAGAAGCACGAGGCGAAGGACGCTGCCAGCGCGCCGGCGAAGGACGACGGAAAGGCCGCACCCCGCAAGGCCGCTCCGCCGAAGCCGGAGGAGAAGAAGGCCCCGGCGAACGGGTAGCCCTCCCGTCCGCAGACCCGAGCTGACGGCCGCGCCGCGAGGCGCGGCCGTCGCGTTTCTGCCGCGTTCCGGCGGCGCCGGACGCTCCCTATACTCGACGACTGGCCGGGAGGTCCGCGGTCGCCATGACGATCTACGAGAAGGGGCTCGTCACGATCCTCGTCGTCGACGCCGTCTCCATCCTCATCTCGATCCCGCTCGTGCTCCGGAAGATCGGCCCGAACGTCGTCTACGGCTACCGGACGCGCGCGACGCTTTCCGACCCGGCGCTCTGGTACGAGGCGAACGCGCTCTTCGGCCGACGACTGATTGCCGCGTGCCTCGTCTCGGCGCTGGCGGCGCTCTTCCTCGCGCGCCCCGGCCTCCTCCCGCCGGACATGTTCCTGCCCGTCTCGGTCGTCCTCCTCGGCGCGCCGGTGGCCGTGGCGGGGGTGATGACGTCGCGGTTCGTGGCGCGGTACCTGAAGCGCTGAACGGCCGCTCGGCTATCCTCCCGGGCAGCTCACGCCCCGTCCCGAGTCGGCTCCCGAAGGAGGTTCCGGATTCGACGTTCCGCGCTCGTCACGATCGCGTTCTGGGCCGCGTTCGGCATCGCGATGGCTGCCGTCGTCGCGAACGCGTGGACCGTCCGGGCCGGCCGCTCCGACGCGGCGGGGCGCGGGATGGCCGGGGCATTCGCGGTGCTCGTCCTGCCGTTCCCGCTGGTGGGGCTCGCGATCTTCCTCCTCGGCCGTTCGACGGGCGCGAAGGCGGCCGCGGCGGCCGTCGCGGCCGCGCCGCTCCTCCTCACGCTCGCGCTCGAGGGGGCGGGCCGGATCTCCGCCTTCGGGAAGGACCGCGCCGCAGGCGCCCGGGCGCGCTTCCGCGAGCCCGGGGCGCGGGCGCTCGCGGAGGCGATCGCGGAGGGACGGATCGAGCGGGTCCGGTTCCTCCTCGGGAGCGTCGACCCCGACGCGCCGGGGACGAACGGCGAGTCGCTCCTCGGCTTCGCGCTCCGGAAGCGGCAGGTCGACGCCGCGCTCGAGCTCGCGCGACGGGGCGCCGACCCTCTGCGCGGGCCGGCGGGTGAGCCGAGCGCCCTCTGCCTCGCGGCGCAGGAACCCCTGTTCATCGAGGTCCTGCGGACCCTCCTCGCGAACGGGACGAGCCCCGACACGGTCCTGCCGGACGACATCGACCGCCCCACGCCGCTCGTCTTTGCGGCCATGAACCGGAACGCCTGGCCGAACGTGAGGGCCGTCGTCGAGGCGGGAGCGCGGCTCGACGTCGTCGACGTCAATGGCCGGACGCCGCTCGCGCGAGCGATCCTCTGGCGGGCGTGGGACGACGCGCGGCTCATGGTCGAGCGGGGCGCCCCGGTGACGGCCGGTCTGCGGGGCCCGGCGAGCCTCGAGGAGGCGTTCGCGGCAACACGACCTCCCGAGGCCGGAGCCCCCGAGCGCGCCGCCTACGACCTCCTCCTCGCCGCGCTCGCCGAACGCGGACTTCCCGTCCCCGACGAAGCGCGCTGAAGGCGGGACACCGGCACACCGGATCGTCCGGTTCCGGACACCGGCGTCCGCTGACGGACACCTTCGGGAACGGCGCCTGCCCGCTGCGCGGGGCGCATGCGCTTCTCCGCAAGTGAGTTGAGGCTGCCGCGCGGGCTGGCACCCCGATTGCGCTGCGGCAGGCCGTGGATCGCCCCCTCGAAGACCGTGAGATCCGAATCAGACGCTTCCGGAAGGTGCGCGCCGCCCTCGCCGCCGCCGCCCTTCTCGCCGGGGCGTGGCTCGGCCTCCGCGCTCTCCTCCGACCGTCGCTCACGCTCGCCCGGGTGAGGACCGGAAGGGTCGACGCCGGGCCGATGACCGCGACGCTCTCCGCGCCGGGGACGGTCGTCCCGGAATCCGAGCGCGTGGTCTCGAGCCCGATCGACTCCCGGATCCTCCGCGTCCTCGTCCAGCCCGGCGCCGCCGTGAAGGCGGGGACACCCCTCCTCGAGCTCGACGCGACGGGGCCGGCCCTCGCCGCCGCCCGCCTCCGCAAGGAGCTGCGGCTGAAGGAGGCGGCGGCCGAGCGCGCCGAGCTCGCTCTCGAGGGGACGCTCGCGTCGCTCGAGAGCCGGGTCGAGGTCGCCGGCCTGACGCTTTCGACCTGGGGCGCGAGCCTCGAGAGGAACCGGAAGCTCTTCGCCGAGGGTCTCGTCTCCGAAGAGCTCCTCCGCCAGTCCGAGCTCGACGAGGCGCGGACCCGCGTGGAGGTCGCCCGCCTGAAGGACGAGATGCGCCTCGCCCGGCGCTCCGCCGACGTGGAGAAGAAGTCGCTCGAGATCGAGCTCGCGACGGCGCAGAGCGAGGCGGCCCAGGCCGAGCGCGAGCTCGCCCTCTCCGCCGCCCGGAGCGAGGCGGACGGCGTCGTGACGTTCGTCGCGACGGAGGAGGGTTCCGCCGTGCGAAAGGGAGACGTCCTCGCGCGGGTGGCCGACCTCACGGCGTTCCGCGTCGACGCGCTCGTCCCCGACGTCCACGCGGCGCGCGTGGCGCCCGGGCAGGAGGCTCTCGTGCGGATCGACGACGCGCGACTGCCGGGGAGGGTCCGGCGCGTGGCGCCCGAGGTGCGGGACGGGCAGGTCGCCGTGAGCGTCTCCCTCTCCGAGAGGGCGCACGCGCTCCTCCGGCCGAGCCTGCGCGTCGACGTGGAGATCGTCACCGGGCGGAAGGAGCGGGCGCTGCGCCTGCCGCGCGGGTCGTTCGGGGCGGTCGAGGGGGGCGTCTCGGTCTGGGTCCTGAAGGGAGACGAGGCGGTGCGGACCGCGGTGCGGCTCGGGGTCTCGAACGCCGATCGATACGAGGTCCTCTCGGGCCTCGCGGAAGGCGACGAGGTCGTCCTCTCGGAAATGACGGACTACGCGCACCTGACCCGGGTGGGCGTGAAGGGACGGAAGGGGAAGACGCGATGATCCGACTTTCGAACGTCGAGAAGGTCTACCGGACGGACCGGATCGAGACGATCGCCCTGTCGAACGTGAGCCTCGAGGTGGAGGCCGGGGAGCTCGTGTCGATCATGGGGCCCTCGGGCTCCGGGAAGTCGACGCTCCTCCACGTGATGGGGCTCCTCGACGCGCCGACCCGCGGCTCGGTGGAGCTGAACGGGCGGAAGGTCGACGCCCTCTCCGACGGGGCGCTCGCGAAGGTGCGGAACGCCGAGCTCGGGTTCGTCTTCCAGACGTTCCACCTCGTCCCCGACCTCTCCGTCCTCGACAACGTCGAGGTGCCGCTCCTCTACCGTGGCGGCGGGGCGCGCGAGAGGCGGCGAAAGGCCGAAGCCGCGCTCGACCGCGTCGGCCTCTCGGCCCGGACGCGCCACTTCCCCTCGCAGCTCTCGGGCGGCCAGCAGCAGCGCGTCGCGATCGCGCGGGCCATCGTCGGCTCGCCTCGCGTCCTCCTCGCCGACGAGCCGACCGGGAACCTCGACAGCGCGATGGGCGACGAGGTCCTCGCCCTCCTCTCGGAGCTGAACCGCGCGGACGGGACGACGGTCGTGATGGTGACGCACGACGAGCGCCAGGCGGCGAAGACGCACCGCGTCGTCCGCCTCTTCGACGGGCGCCCGGTGAGCTGACGATGCTCGCGCACACGCTGAGGACCGCCGTCCGCGTCCTCCTCCGCCGGAAGTTCTTCACCGCCGTCAGCCTGTTCGGCGTGGCGCTGACGCTCGTGGTGATCGTCGTCGCGGCGGCCCTCCTCGACCACACGATCGGCGCCTACCCGCCCGAGACCCGCTGGCCCCGCAGCCTCGGCGTCTTCCGGGTCTCGCTGAAGAGCGAAGGATGGACGCGCTCCGGCGGCGCGGGCGGCCGATTCCTCGAGGCGTGCGTGAAGGACCTGCCGGGAGCGGAGGTGACGACGTTCTACTCGCAGGGGGACCGGGAGGTGACCTACCGGGACGGCGAGCGTCTGCCGCTCTGGGTGAAGCGGACCGACGGCGCGTTCTGGCGGGCGCTCGATTTCCGGTTCCTCGAGGGAGGGCCCTACACCGAGGCCGACGACGCCGCCGCGAACGCGGTGGCCGTCGTCAACGACGCGACCCGGCGGAGGCTCTTCGGCTCCGGTCCGGCCGTCGGGAGGACGCTGGTCCTCGACGGGCGGACGTTCACGGTCGTCGGCGTCGTCGAGGACGTCCCCTTCCTCCGGCCCGTCGCGTTCTCCGACGTCTGGCTCCCGGCCCGGACCGCGCGAAACGACGACTGGCGGCGCGCGTGGGTCGACGACTGGAAGGCGTTCGTCGTCGCGAAGAGCGCGGCGGACCTCCCCGGCATCCGGGAGGAGCTGAGGCGCCGTGTCGCGGCCGTGGATCTCTCGGGCGAGAAGCCGTTCGACCGCCTCGAGGCGGAGGCCGAGACGATCCTCGAGGCGATCGCGCGCCTCCCCCTCGGGAACCGCCCGGACCGCGCGACGTTCTTCGTCGCCCTCCTCGGCGGCCTGGCCCTCGCGTTCATGACGCTCCCCGCGCTGAACCTCGTGAACCTCGCGTTGAGCCGGATCCTCGAGCGGGCCCCGGAGGTCGGCGTGAGGCGGGCCTTCGGGGCGACACGGACGCGCCTCGCGCTCCAGTTCGTCACCGAGAACCTCGTCCTCGCCCTCGCCGGCGGCGGGGTCGGCCTCGTCCTCTCCGCCGGAGTCCTCGCGGCGATCAACGCGAGCGGCCTCATCCCCTACTCCGATCTCTCTCTGAGCCCGACGGTCTTCGTCCAGGGCCTCGCGGCCACCTGCGTCTTCGGGGTCCTCTCGGGCGCCCTCCCCGCGCTCCGGATGGCGCGGCTCCACCCGGTCGAGGCCCTCCGCGGAGGCGCGCGATGACCCGCCACCTCCTGAAGCTCGTCTGGAACCGCCGGCGGCATCACTTCCTCGTCGGCCTGGAGATCCTCTCCTCCTTCCTGATCGTCTTCGTCGTCGCCGTCCTCGCCGTGAAGACCCTCGGGAACGCCGCCCGGCCCGCCGGGTTCGCCTCCGACGACGTGACCGTCGTCGAGGTCGGTCTCCGGAAGAGGGGGGGCGGGCCGGTGGCCGACGACGGCGCGGACCGCGAGCGGATGCGCCGGGCACTCGAGACGCTCCGGCGCCTCGAAGCGGTCGAGGCCGCCGCCGCCGCGTTCCTCGTCCCGTACGGGACGGGGCGCGCCGTGAACAGCCACACGGTGAACGGTCGGACGATCGAGTACGACTACAGCGACGTGACGGACGACTACCTCGCGGTGATGCGGCTGAAGCTGGCCGCGGGGCGGTGGTTCTCACGCGAGGACGACGGCCGCCCGTACCGCCCCGTCGTCGTCACGCGCGAGCTGGCGCGCGAGGCGTTCGGAGCGGAGGACCCGATCGGGAAGGACATTCCGGAAGGCGGCGTCGAGCCCGGGACGGCCCGGAGGCGGAGCCGCGTCGTCGGCGTCCTCGAGGCCTACCGTCCGGGGAGCGACTACGCCGCGCCCGCGCCGTTCGCCCTCTTCCGCGCGGACCTCGCGAACCCGGCGGACGACGTCCCGTCGCGGGTCGTCCTTCGCCTCCGCCCCGGGACGCCGCGCGCCTTCGAGGAGACGCTCGTGAGGACGCTCGAGGCGGCCGTCCCCGAGTGGAGCCTCACCGCGGAGCCGCTCGCCGTGGCGCGCGAGGCGGCGAACCGCCGCTGGACCGTTCCGATCCTCGCCGCCGCGCTCGTCGCGGGCTTCCTGATGCTCCTCGTCGCGCTCGGGCTGACGGGAGTGCTCTGGCAGAATGTCACGCGACGCACACGGGAGATCGGCCTCCGGCGCGCGACCGGGGCGACGGCGCGCCAGGTGGCGGTGCAGGTGGTGATGGAGGTCTGGATCGTGACGGCGCTGGCGGTGCTCGCGGGTTGCGCGGTGGCGCTCCAGGCGCCGCTCCTCGTCCCGGGCGGCTTCGTCCGCGCATCCGACGCCGCCGCGGGGGCGGCGGCCGCCGCCCTCCTGCTCTTCGCCCTGACGGGGCTCTGCGCGCTCTACCCGGCGTGGCTCGCCGCGCGCGTCTTCCCGTCCGAGGCGCTCCGGTACGAGTGAGGGCGTGAAGGGCGACGCCGCCGTCCTCGTCGTCGACGACGACTCCGCCGTCGCAGCCTCGCTCGTCCTCCTCCTCAGGCAGGCGGGGTATCGCCCCGCCTCCGCGGCGACGCCGGAGGCGGCGCTCGCCCGCCTCGCCGCCGCGCCGGCGGACCTCGTCCTGACCGACATGAACTTCACCCGCGGGACGACGGGCGAGGAGGGGCTCGCCTTCCTCGCGGAGCTCCGCGAGAGGCACCCGGGGCTCCCCGTCGTCCTGATGACGGCCTGGGGCTCGATCGAGCTCGCCGTCCGCGGGATGCGCGGCGGCGCGGCCGACTTCGTGACGAAGCCGTGGAGCGCGGAGCGGCTCCTCTCGACCGTCGCGACGGCGCTCGCGCTCTCCGGGGTCGGACCCGCCCGCGACTCCGACGTCCCGACCCGCGACGACCTCGACGCCACCGCTCCCGCTTTCGCGCCGCTCGCCGGGCGGGACCCGAAGCTCGTGCGGCTCCTCGCCCTCGCCGCGCGCGTCGCCCCGACCGACGCCTCGGTCCTCGTGACGGGTGAGAGCGGCACGGGCAAGGAGCTCCTCGCCGAGGCGATCCACCGGGCGAGCCCGCGGCGGGCGAAGCCGTTCGTGAAGGTGAACCTCGGCGGCGTCCCGACGACGCTCTTCGAGAGCGAGATGTTCGGGCACGTGAAGGGGGCGTTCACGGACGCCCGGCAGGACCGCGCCGGCCGCTTCGCGGCCGCCGACGGCGGATCGATCTTCCTCGACGAGGTGGGCGAGATCGAGCCGGCGGCGCAGGTGAAGCTGCTGCGCGTCCTCCAGGACCGGACGTTCGAGGTCCTCGGGACGAGCGCGACGCGGAGCGTCGACGTCCGCGTCGTGTCGGCGACGAACCGCGACCTCGGTGAGGCGGTCGCGCGCGGCGCCTTCCGCGAGGACCTCCTCTACCGCCTGAACCTGATCACGCTCCGCCTCCCGCCTCTCCGGGAGCGCCCCGACGACGTGCCGCTCCTCGCCGCGCGGTTCCTCGGGGAGCTCTCGCGTCGCCACGGCCGCCCGCTCGCGCTGGCGGCCGACGCCGGCGAGTGGCTCGCCGCGCGCCCCTGGCCCGGGAACGTGCGCCAGCTGAAGCACCTCGTGGAGCGGAGCGTGCTCCTGACGGGGAAGGAGACGCTCGGCGCAGCCGACTTCGCGTTCGTCGCCGGGATGGACGAGGGAGCGCGGCGGGAGGAGCCCGCCGCCGCGCGGACGCTCGAGGAGCTCGAGCGGGAGGCGATCGGCCGCTGCCTCGCGCGGCACGGAGGGAACCTCTCCCGCGCGGCCGAGGAGCTGGGCCTCTCGCGCGGGGCGCTCTACCGGAGGCTCGAGAAGTACGGGATCGCCCCGTGAGCTGGTCGGTCCGGGCGCTCCTCTACCTCCTCGTCCTCCACTCCGGTCTCGCCCTCCTCGCCGTCCCGCTCCTCCGCGAGAGCCCCGGAGGGCTCCTCGCCGCGGAGGCCGCGTTCGTCCTCTCCGCCCTGGCCGGGGCGCTTCTCGTCCGCCGCCTCGCCGCGCCGATGGAGGCGCTCCGCGACGGCGCCGAGCTCCTCCGCGCCGGAGAGCTCGGCACGCGCCTGCGCGCCACCGGGACGCCCGAGCTGGATGCCCTCGTCGCGCTGTTCAACGAGATGCTCGCGCGCCTCCAGGCCGAGCGGGTGCGGCAGGAGGAGCGGCAGGCGTTCCTCGAGAAGGTCCTCGAGGCCTCCCCCCTCGGCGTCGTCACGCTCGACCTCGACGGGAAGGTCGACGTCGTCAGCCGCGCCGCGGCCGGGCTCCTCGGCGCGGACGCGCGAGCCCTTCACGGCCGGCCTCTCGCCGAGGCGGCGGGCCCGCTCGCCGAGGCGCTCGCCGAGCTCCCTCCCGGCGGGTCCCGCGTCGTCCCGCTCGGGAGCGGCCGGCGCGTCCGCGCCCGCCGCTCCCACTTCCTCGACCGCGGCTTCCCTCGGACGTTCTTCCTCCTCGACGAGCTGACGGAGGAGCTGCGGCTCTCGGAGAGGGCGGCCTACGAGAAGCTGATCCGGATGACGTCGCACGAGGTGAACAACTCGGGGGCCGCCGTCGGGTCGCTCCTCGGCTCGCTCCTCTCGCTCGCGCCGCGCGTCCCGGACGAGGACCGGGCCGACTTCGTCGAGGCTCTCCGCGTCTCGCGGGAGAGGACCGAGCGGCTGAACGCCTTCATGCGCTCCCTCGCCGAGGTCGTGCGGGTCCCGGCGCCGCGCCTCGCCCCGACCGACCCGAACGTCCTCGCCCGTTCCGTCCTCCTCCTCCTCGGGCCGCTCGCCGAGCGGCACGGCGTCGCGCTCGCCCTCGAGGCCGACCCGGCGCTCCGCCCCGTCCCGCTCGACGCGGCCCTCTTCGAGCAGGCGCTCTTCAACGTCGTGAAGAACGGCGTCGAGGCCGCCGGCCGCGGCGGGAGCGTGACGCTGAAGACCTCGGCGGAAGGGCCGGGACGGATCGAGGTCGTCGACAGCGGACCCGGCATCCCGCCCGACGTCGAGGCGCAGCTCTTCACGCCGTTCTTCACGACGAAGCCGGAGGGGCAGGGCGTCGGGCTGACGTTCGTCCGCGAGGTCCTCGCCTCGCACGGCTTCCCGTACTCGCTCGCCGGCCCGCTCGGCGGCCCGACCCGCTTCGACGTCCGCCTCGGCGCCTGAGCCGCCCGGCGAAGGGCGACGCGGAGCCCGCGCCGCCGAGGGTCGACCGCCGGCGCGTCAGCCGTCTCGTGGAGAGGTCGCGGGGGCGTCGCCGCCCCCGCGGCGCGACTCACGACGCCGGCACGAGTCCCGGCCCCTCCGGCTCTCCCGCGCGCTCGCTCTCCGGCTCCTCCGCCCCGCGCGTCCGCGCGACGAGGACGTAGATGGACGGAACGACGAGGAGGGTGAAGGCCGTGCCGATGAACATCCCGGTGACGAGGACGATGCCGATCGAGTTCCGGGCGCCCGCGCCGGGTCCGCTCGCGAAGACGAGGGGGAGGTGGCCCATGATCGTGGCCGCCGTCGTCATCAGGACCGGCCGGAGCCGCGTGCTCGCGGCCTCGACGACGGCCCTCACCTTGTCGGTCCCCGTCTCCTGGAGCTTGTTCGCGAACTCCACGATGAGGATGCCGTTCTTGGCGACGAGGCCGACGAGCGTGATGAGCCCCACCTGGCTGTAGACGTTCAGAGAGGTGAAGGAGAGGAACGAGAAGAGGAGCGCCCCCGCGAGCGCGAGCGGGACCGAGCCCGCGAGGATGATGAAGGGGTCGCGGAAGCTCTCGAACTGCGCCGCCAGGACGAGGTAGATGAGGATCGCCGACAAGAGGAGCGTCCCGAGGAACTTGCTCCCCTCGACGCGCAGCTGGCGCGATTCGCCGGCGTAGTCGAGGGTGAAGCCCTTCGGAAGGATCTTCGCAGCCTCGGCCTCCAGGAAGCCGAGGGCCTCGTCGAGCGAGACGCCCGGCGCGGTGACGCCCTGGATGCGGACCGCGTTGAGCTGCTGGAAGCGCTTCAGCTCCCGCGGCTCGGTCGTCGTCTTCAGCGTGGCGAACGTCGAGAGGGGCACGAGGCGCCCGTCGGCCCCCGTGACGTGGATCTGCTCGAGCTGGTCTGGGGTGAGCCGCTCCGCGCGCTTGACCTGAGGGATGACCTTGTAGCTCCGCCCCTGGATCGAGAAGCGGTTCACGTAGTTCCCCCCGAGCATCGTCGAAAGGTCCCGGCCGGCGTCGGCGAGGTCGACGCCCTGCGCCCGCACCTTGTCGCGGTCGAAGACGACCTCGGCCTGCGGCTGGTCGAACTTCAGGTCCGCGTCCGCGAACATGAAGAGGCCGCTCCCGAACGCCTTGCCGACGAGCTGGCCCGCGAGCTCCGTCAGCCTTTCCGGCTCGGCGGTCGAGGCGATGACGAGGTCCACCGGGAAGTCGCCGCCCCCCGGGAGCGCCGGAGGGGTCAGCGAGATGATGCGCACGCCCGGGATCTTCGAGAGCTTCTGCGAAGCCTCGACGTGGAGCTCGGCGGTCGACCGCTGGCGCTCGCTCCAGGGCTTCGTGACCATCCCGCCGAAGCCGCCGCTCGGCGAGGTGATCTGGAAGATGCTGTCGGCCTCGGGGAACGAGCGATAGACGTCGTGGACCTGCGCGGCGAAGAGCTTCGTCTGGTCGAGCGTCGCGTTCGGCGCGGCCTGGATGATCCCGAAGACGACGCCCTGGTCCTCGTGGGGCGCGAGCTCCCGCGGCGAGAAGAGGTAGAAGGGGACGACGAGGAGCGAAACGAGGACCCAGAGCGTGAGGACGACGGGCCGGTAGTTCAGGGTGGCCCCGAGCTGGCGCTCGTAGGTCTTCCGCACGAACTCGAAGCGCCGGTTCACCCACCCGGCGAAGCCGCGCTCGGAGTCGCCCGCGCGGAGGAGCTTCGCGCCCATCATCGGCGAGAGCGTGAGCGCGACGACGCCCGAGACGAGGACGGCGCCCGCGAGCGTGAACGCGAACTCGCGGAAGAGCGCCCCGGTGAGCCCCCCCTGGAGGCCGACGGGCGCGTAGACGGCCGCGAGCGTGATCGTCATGGCGATGATCGGGCCGACGAGCTCGCGCGCGGCCGCGATCGCCGCCTGGAGCGGCTTCTGCCCGAGCTGCAGGTGCCGCTCGACGTTCTCGACCATGACGATGGCGTCGTCCACGACGAGGCCCACGGAGAGGACGATCGCGAGGAGGGTCAGGAGGTTGATCGTGAAGCCGGCGAGCGCCATGAGGAAGACCGCGCCGACGAGCGAGACGGGGATCGCGACGACGGGGATGAGGACGGACCGGAAGGAGCCCAGAAAGAGGAAGATCACGAGGATGACGATGAGGAGCGTCTCGGTGAGGGTCTTCAGCACCTCGTCGATCGCGTCCTGGATGTAGGCCGTCGAGTCGTAGGGGACCCCGACCTTCATTCCCGCGGGGAGCTGCGCCCGGATCTCGGGGATCGCCTCCCGCACCCCGGCGGTGACCTCGAGCGCGTTGGCCGTCGGGAGGACCCAGATGCCCATGAACGTGGCGTCCTGGCCGTTGAAGTGGACGTCCGACTCGTAGTCCTCCGCGCCGAGCGTGACGTCCGCGATCTCTCCGAGCCGCACGATGGAGCCCTTCTCCCGCTTCACGACGAGCTGGCGGAACTCCTCGGCGGTCTGGAGGTTCGTGTTCGCGACGAGGTTGACGGAGACCATCGTGCCCTTCGTGCGTCCGAGGGCCGAGAGGTAGTTGTTGTTCGCGAGTGCTTCTCGCACCTGGGAGGCGGAGAGGCCGAGCGCCGCCATCCGCTCGGGCTTCAGCCAGATGCGCATCGCGAAGTTGCGGCTCCCGAGGATGTCGGCGCGCTGGACGCCCGCGATCGCCGAGAGCCTGGGCTGGACGACGCGCGTCAGGTAGTCCGTAATCTGGTTCTGGTCGAGGTCCGCCGAGGAGAAGCCGATGTACATCGCCGCGAACTGCGAGTCGGCCGTCTCGAGCTCGATGACGGGCGCCTGAGCCTCGGGCGGGAGGTCGTTCCGCACCTGCGCGACCTTGGCCTGCACCTGGGTCAGGGCGGCGTTCGTGTCGTAGTTCAGCCTCAGGTGGACGGTGATCGTGCTGACGCCCTGCGCGCTCGACGACTCGAGGTAGTCGATGCCGTCGGCGCTCGCGATGACCCTTTCGAGGGGCGTCGTGATGAAGCCGCGGACGAGGTCCGCGTTCGCGCCCACGTAGGCCGTCGTCACCCTCACGACGGCGATGTCGCTCCGCGGGTACTGCCGCACGGAGAGCGACCGGATCGACTGGAGGCCCGCGATCGTGATGACGAGGCTGACGACGACCGCGAGGACGGGACGCTTGACGAAGAGGTCCGTCAGCTTCATCACGAGTCCTGCGGCTTCGGGGCCGGGTCGTTCCCGGGTTTGATCCGGTTGTCGACCTCGACGGCCGCGCCCGGGCGAAGCTTGAAGACACCCGAGGTGACGACCTCCTGGCCCGCCTCGAGCCCGGAGAGGACGGCCACCTGGTCGCCGCGAGACGCCCCGAGCTTCACGAACTGCTGCTGCACGCCGCGGTACGGCGCGCCGTCCGGGCCCTTCAGCTGGGCGACGACGAAGACCGAGTCGCCGTAGGGCGCGAAGCTGATGGCCGAGCCGGGGAGGGCGATCACCGGCGTCGACGTGCCGAGGTCCGCATCGACCTCCACGAACATCCCGGGACGGAGCGTGCCGTCGGGGTTCGGGAGCGTCGCCTGGATCTCCACGTTCCGCGTCGCCACGTCGACGACCGAGTCGATCGCCGAGATCCTGGCGACGAATCGCGCCTCTTGTCCCGTCGCGTCCTGCGACCTCACCTGGACCACGCCGCCCTTCCGGAGGCGACTGACCTCCTGCTGCGGGACCGAGAAGTTCACGTGGATCGGGTCGATCGACTCGAGCGAGACGATCTTCTCCCCGGCTGCGAGGTACTGGCCGAGGTTCGCCCGGCGGATACCGAGGATCCCGGAGAAGGGCGCCCGGATCGTCTTCCGCGCGATCGTCGCCCGGATCTCTCCGACGCGAGCCGTACCCTGCGTGTGCTCCGCGAGCGCGCGGTCGTAGTCCGCCTGTGACAAGACGCCACCGTCGCGGAGACCGCGGGCTCTGTCGAGGTTCAGCCGGGCGAGCTCGAGCTGGGCCGCCGCGGCCGCGAGCTGCGCTCGCTCCTGCCGCGTGTCGAGCTCCGCGAGGACGGCCCCTTGCGCGACGGGGCGTCCCGATTCGAACGTGATCCTGTCGACGACGCCGGGGAGGTCCGCGCTCACGGAGACTCCATGAACGGCGACGACGGTGCCGATGGCGGCCAGGCTGGATGGCCAGCGGTCCTCGCGGGCGACGGTCGTCGTGACCGCATCGGGAGGGGGCCGGAACGAGGCACCCTGCGCGCCGGCGGCCCTGAGCTGGCCGTACTTCAGGGTCGCGACCGCCGCGACGAACGCGGCGACGAGGGAGAGCATCAGCGACATCCGCTTCTTCATGAGAGAGTCCCTCCAGGCCCGCCGCCCGGGGGGCTGCGCCAATGGCCGGAGCCGGACCGGCGGAACCGGTCCCCGACGCCTGCGCGCCCGATCCCGAGTACGAGACGGAGGGGGTACGTCAGAACCTGCGACAGGGTTTCAGGGCAATGACGACGGATCCTCGCGCCGCTCGCCCCATCCCCGGCCCCGCCACTGCCAGATCCCGACCTGTCGAACTGACAATTACCCTGTTCACTCAGAACGACTTACCGTGTCGTGGCCGGTCTCCCGACGGTGGGGGGCGAAACCGAGGCGTCGCGGATCAGGCCGTACGCCGCGACAGCAGCCCCGCCGCGAACGAGCGGAAGAGCCTCGCCCCGTCGGCGTTGCCGAGGACCTCCTCGGAAGCGCGCTCGGGGTGCGGCATCAGGCCGACGACGTTCCGCGCGCGGTTGCAGACGCCGGCGACGTCGTCGTGCGAGCCGTTGGGGTTCGCGGAGGGGACCCGCTCGCCGGCCGGATCGCAGTAGCGGAAAACGACCTGGTCGTGCGCGACGACGTCGTCCCACGTCGCCTCCTCGGCGCGCCAGTTGCCGTCGCCGTGCGCGATCGGCAGGCGAAGGACGTCCCCTTTCGTCAGCTCGGAGGTGAAGGGGGTCCGGATCGTCTCGACGCGAACGTGGACGTCCTGGCAGAGGAAGCGTTGGCCGGAGTTCGCGAGGAGCGCGCCCGGCAGGAGCCCCGCCTCGCAAAGGACCTGGAATCCGTTGCAGATGCCGAGGACCGGTCCGCCGTTCGCCGCGAAGTCGCGAACCGAATCCATCACGGGAGAGAAGCGGGCGAGGGCGCCGCAGCGGAGGTAGTCGCCGTAGGAGAAGCCGCCGGGGAGGACGACGAGGTCGGGACGGCCGAGGTCGGTGCCGTCGTGCCAGACGAGGCGCGCGTCGGCGCCGATCGCCGTCTCGACGGCGTGGACGGCGTCGTGGTCACAGTTCGAGCCGGGGAAGAGGACGACCGAGACGCGCGGCCTGGCGCCGGAGCTCACCCGAGCACCTCGGCCTCGAACTCCTCGATGACCGGGTTGCAGAGGAGCTTGACGGCCATCTGCTCCGCGAGCGCCTTCGCCTCGGCGGCGTCCTTCGCCTCGACCTCGACCCGGAAGACCTTCCCCGCCCGCACGTCCCCGACTCCCGGGAAGCCGAGGCGGGTGAGCGCACCGGCGATCGCCTTCCCCTGCGGATCGAGGACGCCGGACTTCGGGACGACCGTGACCTGGACCTTCATGCGTTCCTCCTGGGGCGGGCGGCCGGTCGCGGCCCTCCCCGATCGTCGTGCGCGCCGCACGCGGCCGGTCCGCGCCTCACGCCCGGAACCACCCGGTCGGGGCGGACGGCCCCGCGAGCTCGAGAGCGACGTGCGCCCCGAGCCGCTCGAGACCCCGCCGGAGCGCGCGCTCCGCGAGGTTCGGCGTGTTGTTGTTCTGGGAGAGGTGGAGGCCGACGAGCGTCCGCGTCCGCTCCCCGACGAGGCGCTCGAGCCCGTCGGCAGCCGCTTCGTTCGAGAGGTGCCCCACGTCGGAGAGGATCCGCTTCTTCAGGAAGGCCGGGTAGGACCCCTCGCGCAGGACGTCGACGTCGTGGTTCGCCTCGAGGCCGATCACGTCGCAGCCGGCGAGGGCCGCGAGGACGCTCTCCGAGAGGTGGCCGAGGTCCGTCGCGACGCCGGCGCGGCGGCCGGAGCCGCTCGCGAAGACGTAGCAGCACGGGTCGACCCCGTCGTGGGGCGTGGCCGTAACGCGAACGGTGAGGTCTCCGTTTCCGAAGGGAATCTCGTCGCCGTCGCGGACGACGCGGAGGTCGGCGAAGAGAGGGCCCGGGAGGCCCGCCTTCGCGAGCGTGCCGGCCGTGCCGTAGACGGGGAGGCCCCGTTTCGTCGCGAGCGCGGCGGCGGCGGCGACATGGTCGGAGTGCTCGTGCGTCAGGAGGAGGGCCGAGACGTCGTCGAGCGAGGCGCCGAGCTTGCCGAGCCGGACCGAGACCTGCCGCGGCGAGAGGCCGGCGTCGAGGAGGAGCGTCGTCCTCCCGGAGCGGACGACGGCGCAGTTGCCCGTCGAGCCCGAGCCGAGGAAGGCGATCTCGATCACGCCGTCCCCGTCGAGCCGAAGCCCCCGGCGCCGCGGGCGGTTCCGTTCAGGTCGGGTGCGATCTCGAAGACGGCGCGGACGACCGGCGCGACGACGAGCTGGGCGATCCGCTCACCGCGCGCGAGCGTGACCGGCTCGGTGCCGAGGTTCACGACGATCACGCCGACCTCGCCGCGGTAGTCGGCGTCGATCGTCCCGACGCCGTTCGCGAGCGCGAGCCCCTTCTTCAGCGCGAGGCCGGAGCGGGCGCGCACCTGCGCCTCGAAGCCGGGCGGGATCTCGAGCGTCAGGCCCGTCGGCACGACGGCGCGCGCGCCGGGGGCGAGCGTCAGCGTCTCCTCGAGCGCCGCGCGCAGGTCGGCCCCGGCCGCGAGGTCGCTCGCGTAGAGAGGCGGGCCGAGGTCCGCGCATTCCGCGCGGAGCCGGAAGCGGACCGTGACGCTCGCGCCCGGGGTCACGCCGCGAGCTCGCCCGCGAGGTCGTCGACGGTGGCGCCGACGAGGGTGGGGCCGGTCACGCCGAAGCCGGAGGCGTCGGGCTCGCCGAAGAGGGCGGCGATCGCGTCGTCGACGTCGGCGGCGGTGACGGCCTCCATCGTGGCGATCGTCTCGTCGGCCTCCCAGGGGCGGCCGCGGTAGAACCAGCCGCGGACGGCCGACTCGCGCCGCGAGGAGGTGGACTCGAGCGACATCGCGACCTCGGCGCGGACCTGGTCCTTCGCGCGGCGGAGCTCGGCGCGCGTCACGCCGGTCTGCCGGAGCTCGCGCAGGACCGCGCCGGTCGCGCGGACGAGCTTCGGGAGCTTCTTCGGCGCCGTGGCGGCCTCGATGAGCGCCATCCCGCCGTCCCGGTGGAGCGAGAGGCCCGCCCCCACCTGGTAGGCGAGGCCGTGCCGCTCGCGGACGCGCCGCCAGAGGCGCGAGGAGACGCCGCCGCCGAGGACGACGGAGAGGAGCCACGCCGCCGGGACGAGCCGGTTCGCGTAGGCCGGCGCCGGGGTGCCGACGAGGAGGTGCGTCTGGTTCAGGTCGGGGCGAGGGATGTGGAAGGCGCAGCGCTTCCCGCGCGGGGAGGGACCGGCCGGGCGAGCGGGGCCGAGAGGCGCCGCAACGTGCCGGCGCCTTCGCCTCTCGGTCGAGAGGAGCTTCAGGAACGCCTCCGGCTCGAAGGCGCCGACGGCGACGAGGAGCGTCCGCTCCGGGCGGAAGACCTCGCGGAAGCGGCGGACGAGCCGGGCGCGCGTGAGGGCGCCGACCGTCTCCTCGGTCCCGAGGATCGGGGCGCCGAGCGGGTGGTCGGGCCAGTAGGAGCGGACGAACGTCTCGTGGAGGCGGTCCTCCGGGACGTCGCTCGCCTCGGCCATCTCCTCGAGGATCACCTTCCGCTCCGTCTCGACGTCGTCGGCGGTGAAGGCGGGGGCCTCGGTCAGGTCGAGAAGGAGCGAGAGCGCGTCGGGGAGCCGCTCGGACGGCGTCCGGGCGTGGACGGCCATCCACTCCTTCGTCGTGTAGGCGTCGCAGTCGCCGCCGAGGCGGTCGGTCGTCCGGGCGATGTCGGCGCCCGTCCGGCGCCGGGCGCGCCGGAAGAGGAGGTGCTCGAGGAAGTGTGTCGAGCCGAGGTCTGCGGGCTCCTCGTCGGCCGAGCCGCCCGCCACGTAGACGCCGAGCGCGACGCTTCGCACGTCGCGCATCGGGTCGAGCCAGACGGTCAGGCCGTCGCCGAGGGTCCGCGTTTCCACGGCGCGGATCTTACCCGCGGGCGGTCGGCGTCATTAATTGATGCGAGGCCCTGGTCCACTTCCGGACTGCCCTCTGCTCGTCAGGCTGGCCTCCGTGAACTTCCATTCGCTGTAGGCCTCGCGCCCCTCCCAGAGCCGATAGCCCCTTTCCGTCGACTTCGAGTAGACCCCCATCACCGGGCCCGTTCGATCCCCGCCTCCCGCGCCAGGGGGCGGCTTGAACGGGCTCGGTGTCGGCTTGGGGGTGGGCGTCGGCGTCGGCCGCCCCTTCTGGTCCGTGGGGGGCGGAACGACCGCGGTCCCCTCGAGGGAGATGATTCCCCACTCGCCGTCCTTCGTCATCGGGTCCTTCCAGAGCTGCCGAACGCTCCGCGGCTTCACCTCGAGGAGCTCGCCCAGCGAGTTCGGATACCGCCCGAATCGGCGACAGAAGACACGGATCCCCTCCGCGTACTGGAGGCCCCGGAAAACGAGCTCGGCCTCCTTCTCACGCTGGGCCTGGGCTGAGGCGAGAGGGAGGACGGCCGCGATGAGGATCGAGGCGACCGTCATGCCGACGAGGAGCGCTACGAGCGTGTAGCCCCCGCCGCGTCCCCGACGCCCTGCCGCCCGGCCGGCCGTCACCACGTGTTGTACGGCGTCCCGTCGATCGCGGTCCCGTCGGAGCCCGACTTGACGTCGATGATCCCCGGCGGCTCCTCGGAAGCGGCCTCGGCCGAGTCGGGCTCCTCGTAGACGAGCTCCCATGTGTCGGCCGACTTCGTGAACGGGTCGATCGGAACCTTCCGGATGTACTTCTCCTGGACCAGGACCTCGAGCGACTCGGGGTAGCGCCCCTTGTCGGCCTTGTACTGGTCGAGGCAGGAGCGGAACGTGAAGAGGTTCTCCTTCAGGGCCGCTTCCTTCGCCTTGATCGGCGTGTTCATCAGCATCGGGATGCCGATCGCCGCGAGCGTCCCGATGATCGCCATGACGACGAGTAATTCGATGAGCGTGAAGCCACGGTGCCTTGTCGAAGCAGGGGGGGTCCGGGGGGCGAGGGTCTCTTCAGGAGGCATCGTCGTCACCAGTCCTTGTACTTCGTCCCGTCGAGCGCCGTCCGCTCGGAAAGGGAATAGACGTCGTAGACGTTCTGCCGGCCCCAGCTCGTCGAGTCGGAGTCGTCCTGGAGGCTCCGGAGGCCCCATTCCGCCTCACCGGTCATCGGGTCTATGGGGATCTTCCGAAGAAACTTCTGCGTCTTCTTGACCTGCCCGACGAGCTCGATCCCTTTCACCAGGTCTTCCAGCTCCTTCGGGTAGCCCTCGGTATCGAGCTCGACCGGGATGAGCCCCTGGTCGGAGAGGCGCTTGTGCTCGTCGATCGCCGTACGCATCGTCCGAAGCGCCTCCTTCAGCTCCATCTCCTTCATCCGCGTCCAGTTGAACCGCGCCACCGGCACGATCATCGCCGTCAGCGTCAGGATGATCGTGACGACGACGACGAGCTCGACGAGCGAGTAGCCGCGGACGCGGGAGCGAGCCTTCACGGCGACCTCAGTCCCTGACGACGAGCGGCACCGCGTTCGCTTCGGGGCGGAGCGGGCCGTTCTTGCCGAGGCCCGCGCCGGCGGAGACCCTCACGAGCGCCTCGCCCGGGGCAAGCGCGCGAAGCGTGAAGCGAGCGAGCGCACCGCTCGGGAGGCCGACGACGCCGGTCGGCGTGCCGAGGCCGATTCGGACCCGTCCCGGCCCCCGATCGGCGTCGAGGCGCGTGTTGAGAGCCGCCGAGCCGGTCCGCCACGGTCCGGGCGTCACCGCGACGAGCTCGGCGACCGCCGGGTCCCATTCGATCGTCACCTCGAGCGCGCCGGCGTCGGCGAGCTCGGGGGGGCCGGAGAGCGTCAAGAGAGCGGTCTCGCCCACCGCGAGCTCGCCGTTCTCGACCTCGAGGCCGAGGGCGAGGGATCGCGGCCCCGCGGACTCGACGAAGGCCGCTGAGCGCTGCGCCGCGTCGCCCGAGAGGATGTTCGAGCCCTCCTTCGGCGCGGGCGCCGGGGTCGGCGTCCGCCGGAACGGGTCGTTCGGACCGCTCCCCTGGATCGGGAGGATCGCCCGACCCGGCATCGTCCCCGGGACGGGGCCTGTCGGCGAGACGGGACGCGAGGCGGGCGCCTCCGCGGGCGGGTCGAACGGCGTCTCGGGCGCCTGCGGCGACTCGAGCCTCACGTTCAGGCCGGAGAAGGAAACGTTGTTCTCCGTCCCGACCCAGACCGGGACCAGGTCTTCCTCCGTGATCTGGGGCGCCCGGGTGATGTGGGGCGTGAGGCTCAGGAAGATGTCGTCCCGCTCGTTCTCACGCCTCTTGTTGCTGAAGAGGCTCCCGATGAGCGGGATGTCCGAGAGGAACGGGAGCCCGGACCGGGAGTGTGCCGACTTCGTCCGGATCAGGCCGGCGAGGAAGCTCGTCTCGCCGTCCTTCAGCCGGATGTTCGAGGTGATCGTCCGGGTGCTGATCGTCGGCTGCTCTCCGGTCGTCGGCTTCACCTCGGAGATCTCGACGGTCAGCTTCAGCGAGACCTCCCGGTTGTGGTGGACGCGGGCCTCGACGTCGACCTTGATGCCGACGTCCTGGTACTGGTACGAGGTGACCGGGATGACGCCGGACTGGCCGATGGCGCTCTGCGTGTTGATCGTCGTGACCGGGATCGGGACCCGGTCGCCGATGACGAGCTGAGCCTTCTCTCCTTCGGCGATCCGGAGCTGCGGCCGGGCGAGGAGCTCGGTGTCGGTGTTCGTCTTGATGAAGTTGACGAGGATCGACGGCACCGTGAAGTTGAAGTCCGAGAGTGAGAGCTTCAGGAGATCCTTCCAGGGAAGGCTCGGGGAGGTCGAGCCGCCGGAACCGCCAGTGGCCGTTCCGGAAAGAGAGCCCGAGGTCGAGTAGGTCGAGAGCTTCGCCCCGAGCTCGAGGAGCTTCGTCGTGCTGAGCTGGAGGAGCTCGACGTCGAGGACGACCTCGGCCTTCGCCTTGTCGTTCACCTCGATGAGCCGCTCCGCGACGGCGACCTTGTCGGCCGTGTCACGGATGACGATCGCGTTCAGCTGGGGGATCGTCCCCATCCGCCGGAGGTCCAGAAGCCCACGGACCATCGTCGAAACGTCCTTTACGTCGCCGTTCGAGAGGAAGAACGTCCGGACGACCTGGTCCTCGTACTCCTTCCGGTTCTGTTGGGTGTCCTGGGCGACGAGGATCGTCTTCTCGTCGATGACTTTGTAGAAGTGCCCCGCCTGGCGCATCGCCGTCTCGAGGGCCTTCTGGAACGTGAGGTTCCGGAGGTCGATCGTGAACTTGTCGTCCTTCAGCTGCGGGTCGAAGATGACGTTGATCCCGGCCGCGGCGCAGAGCGCCTGGTAGATCTTCTTGATCGACGAGTCGGGCGGGAACGTCACGCTGATCGGCTCGTCGGAGGCGGGGTGGAGCATCGGCGGGGCGGCCGACCGGCCCCGTGCCCGCGCCTTCGCCTTCTCCGTCGGCGTCCCCCCCGCCACCTCGGCCCGGCGTTCTTCGATCTCCTGCTCGACCCGCTTCAGCTCCTGGAGGGCGACGTCGTTCGTCGGGTCGAGCGCGACGGCCTGCTCGAGCTCCACCTTCGCGAGGTCGAGCTGCCCGGCCGAGCGGTGGAGGCGCCCGCGCGAGAGGTGCGTCTGGGCCGCCTGCATCTTCGAGCGGAAGAGCGCCGTCTGGTACTTCATGTTGACGGGGTCGAGCTCGTTCGCCTTCTCGTACGCCATGACGGCGAGGTCCCAGTGGCGGCGCTGTTCGTGGTCCTGCGCCTGACGGAAGGCCCTCTCGGCGGCGCAGCCCGACGTGACGAAGGCCGTGACGAGGACGGCGGCGAGGAGGAAGGCGCGGGGCGGTCGCGTGCTCTGAACGGTCATGGGCTTCTCTTCAGCGGGAGGCGTCGGGCGGAAGGACGGGGATCCGCCGGGTGATCTCGGGCGGCAGCCCGACGAAGGCGAAGTCGACCGACTCGCGGCCGACGCGCCGGAGGATGAAGCGGCCGTCGAGGATGTCGCCCTCGCGGGCGTTAATGAGGCGGGGGCCGTCCTCGAACGTGACGATCGGCCTCTCGTTCGGGCCGAAGATCCCGAGCGCGCGGAACGGGATCGCGGGCGGGACGATCGGGGTCGCCGTCGGCGTCGGCGTCGGGAGGCGCGGTCCGATGAAGTCGACCGAGCCGGGCCTCGGAAACGGCGTCGGGGTCGGCGGGAGCGGCTTCGGAGTCGGGGTGGGCGGGACGTGGAACGCGAAGACGTTCCTCACGACCGCGCCGCCGACCTCGCCGCGGCTCGTGCCGATCGCGAGCGGTGGGATCTCGCCCGGAAGGAGGGGCCCCTCCCCGGGCCGCACGGCAGCGCCGGGGCGGGCGGCCGTCGGCGACGGGCCGGCCCCCGCCGTCCCGCCGTTCGGCCAGTAACGGTAGACGAGCGCGACGAGAAGGACGCCCAGGAGCGCGAGGAGCGCCTTGCGCGAGGAGAGGGCGCTCATCGGGACGCTCCCCCTCCGCGGATCGCGGCCGCCGGGCGCCGCCCCGCCGTTCCGGCACGGGCGTCCCGGACGGTCCGGATGGGCCGCAGCGAGCCGGGCCGGAAGTAGTTCGTCACGGTGAGTTGTACGCGGACCGAGTCCGGATCGTCCGGCGAGCCGCCGGAGAGCCCGACCTGCTCCACGACGAGGAAGCGCTTCGAGCGCTCCAGGTCGGCGAGGAGCCTCTTCACGTCGCGATACGGCCCCTCGACGGCGAACGTCATCGTGAGGGAGTCGGTGCCCGGCTCGTCGACCGACTGGTACCCGATCGCGTCTGGGCGCAGGCCGACGGCGCGCGTCGTGGCGTAGACCTCCTCGATCAGAGAGGCGATCTTCTTCTCGCGCTCGCCGAGCGTCTCCGAGAAGAACGAGGTGAGGGCGGCCTGCGTGTCGAACAGCTTCCTCTCCGCGGCGGCGGCCCCCTCCGCCTGGCGGCGCGCCTCGTCGCGGCGGCGCTCGAGGCCGGCCTGCTCCTCGACGAGGGCGCGAAGGCGCTCGTCGTAGAAGGTCCGGTAGGAGAGGAGGACCGCGGCGTTGGCGGCGAGGACGACGAGGAGGAGGGCGAAGAGGAGCCGCCGGTCCCGGAAGGCGTCGAGCGAGCTCTTCACGGCTTCACCTCTCGGTCGCGGTAGAGGACGCCGATCGTCAGCGACCGCCCCTCGACGCTCCCCTGCTCCCCGCCGGCCTCGGAGAGAGGCGTCGGGGCGTCGAACCAGGGGGAGGCGTAGAAGGCCCGAAGGAGCTTCGGCATCCCGTCGGGATCGCGCGAGACGAGGCTGAGGGAGAGCGCGAAGGTCTCTCCCTCGGCCACGCGCGGCGCGCGGCCGGAGGACTTCTTCTCCTGCTCGCGGGAGAGGCCCATCGAGACGACGCGGACGTCGTTCGGGAGGGTCCTCTCGAGGCGCGTCAGGAACCGGGTCCAGGAGAACGTGCGGAGGCGCGCGAGCGCGTTCGCCTCCTCCGAGCCGGCCTTCATCCCGGCGAGGTCGAACCGGGCGAGCTTCGTCTCGGCCTCCCGACGGGCCTGCTCGTAGCGGCCGATCTCCGAGCGCAGCCCGGTGATCGCCTCGCGCGAGGTCCGGGAGCCCTCGACGTAGGCGCGGACCGTCCTCACGCTCACGAACGTCAGGCCGATCGCGGCGGCGAGGAGGAGGGAGGCGACGAGGTTCGCGGGCCGGGTGTCGACGAAGGGGCGGCGGGCGAGGTTCGGTCTCGGGGCGGCCATGCTCACTCCGCTCCTTCGAGGAGCCCGAGCCCGACGAGGGGCGCCGTGTCCCCGGCGCGGACGGGGAAGCCCCGGCCGGCGAGGTACGCGAGGAGGGAGACCGGCTCCTTCCCTCCGTTCTCGCGCCGGAACTCCCGGAGCCGGCCGGCCAGGTCCGACGCCTCCGGGACGGCGATCACGTCGGCCGAGAGGTCGGGCCCGGGGCCCTCGACGTCGGCCCCGCCGACGAACGTCGCCGCGAGGCGGAACTCCTGGAGCGCTTCGTCGGGGTCCGCCGTGGCGGCGCGGGTCCGGAGGAACCGGGGAGCCCCGCCGTCCAGCCAGACGGTCGAGACGGTCGCGCCGTCGGCGAAGACGAGGAAGCCGGAGCCCGGGAGCGCCTTCGCGGCGAGGGCCGAGAGGGCGAGAGAAGCGGGCTCGAGGGCGCCGATCCGGATTCCGCGCGCCGCGAACGCCGCCTCGCACGAGGCGACGGTCTCCTCGGGCGCGGAGACGACGAGGAACCGGGGAGCGCCCCCGGGCGCCTCGCCGGCCCGGCTCCAGCCTATGCGGAGCGCCGGCGCCGGCTCGCCCCAGAGCCGCCCCACCTTCCAGCGAAGGACCTCGGCGAGCTCCTTCGGGTTCTTCTCGACTCCGGGCTCCACGTCGACGGGCGCCGCCTTCACGAAGCCGTCCGGGACGGCGAGGGACGCGGCCGCGAGGCGCTGGCTCGCGGGGAGGAGCGCGGCGACGGCCTGCGCGAGGCCGGGTCCCGCGACACGGCCGCCGGAGGGGGCGTCCTGGAACGTGCCCGGCGGGAGGTCACGGGAGCGGACGGCGAGGCCGCTCCCCGCCCGCGCCTCGCGCGGCGCGGCGACGTGGACGAGGCGCTCCTCCGTCAGGACGAAGGCGTGCGGCGGCCGCCGGAAGGCCCAGCTCCCGGCGAGGGCGCGGCCGGCGCGGGCGAGGAGTCCGTCAGTCGACAAAGGTCACCTTGTTGATCTCTTTCAGCGTCGTCTCCCCGAGGAAGACCTTGCGCAGCGCCGACTCGCGGAGGAAGGCCATCCCCTCCTCCTTCGCCGCCTTCTTGATCTCCGCGGCGGGCCGGCGGTCGAGGATGAGGCCGCGGATCCGGTCGGAGAGGTCGAGGAGCTCGGTGATCGCCATCCGGCCGTAGAAGCCGGTCCCGTTGCACTCGATGCAGCCGCGCCCCTCGTAGAAGACGACGTCCGCGACCTCGGCCGCCGTCAACGCCGACTCGTCGAGGAGCTGCTTCGTCGGCTCCATCGGCGTCTTGCAGCGCGGGCAGATCTTCCGGACGAGCCGCTGGGCGAGGATGCAGTTGAGGGCCGAGACGAAGTTGTAGAGCTCGACCTTCATGTTGAGGAACCGTCCCAGGACGTCGACGACGTTGTTCGCGTGGACCGTCGTGAAGACGAGGTGCCCCGTGAGCGCGGCCTGGACGGCGATCTGCGCCGTCTCCTCGTCTCGGATCTCGCCGACCATGACCTTGTCGGGGTCGTGCCGGAGGATGGAACGGAGCCCGCGGGCGAACGTGAGCCCCTTCTTCTCGTTGACCGGGATCTGCGTGATGCCGCGGAGCTGGTACTCGACCGGGTCCTCGATCGTGACGATCTTGTCCTCGACCGACTGGATCTCCGAGAGGCAGGCGTAGAGCGTCGTCGTCTTGCCCGAGCCGGTCGGCCCCGTGACGAGGACCATCCCGTAGGGCTCGCGGATGAACTTCCGGAGGCGCTTCATCGTCTCGGCGTCCATCCCGAGGACGTCGAGGCGGAGGTTCTTGAACTCGGCGTTCGCCGACTCCTTGTCGAGGATGCGGATGACGACGTCCTCGCCGTGGACGGTCGGCATGATCGAGACGCGGAAGTCGATCGTCCGCCCGCGCACGCGGACCTTGAACCGGCCGTCCTGCGGGATCCGCTTCTCGGCGATGTCGAGCTCCGACATGACCTTGATGCGGCTGACGATCGTCTGGTGGTGCTTCTTGTCGATCGGCTCCATCGCCGGGTAGAGGACGCCGTCGATCCGGTACTTGATGACGACGACGTTCTCCTGGGTCTCGATGTGGATGTCGGAGGCGCGGCGCTGGATCGCGTTGAAGAGGACGGAGTCGACGAGCTTGATGATCGGGCTCGCGTCGGCCGCGATCCGGTCGATCGTCAGGACCTCCTGCCCCTCCTCGTCCTCCCGCACGACCTGCATCCGGAACTCTTCCGTCGCCTCCTCGAGGACGCGCTGGGTCGACTCGGACTTCTGCAGGATCTCGTGCATCGCGACGCGAGAGCCGACCTTCACGCGGACCCGCCGCTTCAGGAGCGCCTCGAGCTCGTCGCGCCGGACGACGTCCGTCGGGTCCGTCAGGACGACGGAGAGGACGCCGTCCTCCTCGCTCTCCGGGACGAACTCGTGCCGGAGCATCCACTCGAGCGGGACGCTCTTGAAGAGAGCGGGGTCGACCCGGAACGTCCAGAGGTCGACGTAGGGGATGCCGAGCCTCCGCCCGAGCTCCCGGGCGCGGCTCTCCTCGGAGGCCGCGTCGAGGACGCGCGGGAAGGCGGGGACGGCGGCGGCGTCGTTCGTCGTCATGCGTCAGCCCCGGATGCTGGAGAGGATCGTGAACATCGGAAGGTATACGGACAGGAGGATCGTCGCGATGACGCCCCCCATCACGATCAGGATGACCGGCTCGATCAGGTTGATGATCGTCTGGAGGCGCGCCTCGATCGCCTCGTCGTAGAAGTCCGAGACGTTCGTCAGCATCTCCTCGAGCGCGCCCGTCGCCTCGCCCACCTTGATCATCTCGACGGCGAGGGAGGTGAGCTGCCCCGTCTGCTCGAGGCTCCGCCAGAGCTCGGCTCCCTCGCGCACCTTCGGCACGACGGAGGCGACCGCGTCCGACACCCGCCGATTTCCGATGGAGCCGGTCGAGATCTCGAGCGCCGTGACGAGCGGCGTGCCGGCCCCCACGAGGGTCGCGAGGGCCCGGGCGAACTGCGAGAGGGAGAACTCGTGGATCACGACGCCGACGGCCGGGAGCTTCAGGAGGACCCCGTCGATCGTCCGCCGGCCGGCGTCGGTCCGCCGCCAGCGGTCGAACGCGAAGACCGCCGCCCCGGTACCGAGGATGAGCTCGAGGAGGTGCGCGCGCATGAAGGTCGCCGTGCCGACGACGGCGACGGTCAGCGCCGGCATGTCCGCGCCGAAGCCCGCGTAGAACTCCGTGAATTTCGGGATGACGTAGGTCATCAGGATGAAGATCAGGCCGACGGCGAGGCTCACGAGGACGATGGGGTAGGCCATCGCCCCGGTCACCCTCCTCTTCACCCGGCCGAGGATCTTCTGGTATTCGAGGAACCGGCGGAGGACCTTCTCGACCTCGCCGGAACGCTCCCCCGCCTTGAGCGAGGTGGCGTAGAGGCGCGGGAACGTGTCGCCGTGCGAGAGGAACGCGTCCGAGAGCGCCACCCCCGAGACGAGCTGCTCCCTCACGTCGACGAGGATCCGCTTGAAGTGGGCGTTCTCCTGGCGCTCGAGGAGGATCTCGAAACCGGTGACGACGGGGAGGCCGGCCCGGAGAAGGGCGACCAGCTCCTGGTTGAAGACGAGGAACTCGTGCACGCCGACCCGGCCCCGGCTCCGGAACGAGCCGAGGCGGGGCACGAGGCTCGCGGCCGTGGCGCTCCGGCCGTTCCCCGCCTTCGCGGAGAAGAGGCGCGAGCCCTGCCGCACGAGCTCGGCCCGGAGGGCCGCCTCGTCGGAGGCCTCCACGGTCCGGGTGACGACGCTTCCGTCGGGCGTCCCGATGCGGCAGACGAACTCGGGCATCAGCGCCGCCCCGCGATCCCGGGACCGGACTCGACCGGATCGGCCGTCAGGACGAGGAAGAGCGCCGCGCCGCCCCCCTCCTCGCGCCCGATGCCGAGGACGAACGGCTCCCGCATCCGGAGGTTGAGGGAGGTTCGGGCGATGTCGCGGGCGGTCTCGAGCCCGGCCTCGTCGCGCCGCAGGCGGGCGAGGACCAGGTTCCGCAGGCGGACGCTCTCCCGCCCTCCCGTCGGCTCGAGGAGGAACTCGATCCGGAAGCTCCCCCCGAGGGTCCAGGAGACCGGGTCGCCCTCGAGCCCCTGGAGGACGACCTCGTCGAGGGAGGAATACTCGGTGAAGTTGAAGAGGCTCCGGAGCCGGTCGGCCACCCCGCGGAACCGCTCGGCCACGGGCGCCGGCGGGCCGCCCGGGCCGGGCGCGTGCGTCGCCCGGATGAGGGAGACGGAGACGGCGATCGCCCTCGGGGGAAGGTCGAAGGACGACACCGCCTGCGCGACCTTCTCGACGGTGCGGACGGAGTCCCTCACGGTCAGGGCGTTCGTCGCCGTCTGCAGGACGATCGTCCCGCGCGCGCCGAGGAGAGGCCGGACGAGGAGGAACGCGTCCTCCGCCTTCCGGTGCTTCAGGACGAAGACCCGGACGACGTCCGGCCCCGAAGTCGGCTTCGGCAAGGGCGTCCTCGCGGCGGCCGGGGAGGCGAGGACGAGAGCGGCGGCGAGGAGACCCGGGAGGAGCGAGGCGCGCATCAGATGTCCGCGTTCCGGTCGACGACGAAGACGACCGTCGGCTCGCCCGGCCGGGTCGACGGGAACTGGTAGACGACGGCCGCGTCGCCGCCGAGATCCTCGACCGCGGGGACGACGTCGGGCGGCGTGCGGACTCCCTCGTCCGCGGCGGCGACGAGGTCGGGACGCGGCGCCTCGGCGGGACCGTCCCCCGACTCCCGTGCGATCCAGGCACCCGCGACGGAGGCGGCGAGGAGGAGGGAGGCGGCGAGCCGGAGGACGGGCCGGGTGTGGGCTCTCCGGAGGCGGCGGCCGGCCTTCGCGGTCGCGGCGGCCGCGAGGACGCCGCTGACGAACCGCTCCCGCGCCTCGGCGGAGAGCGGCGCCGGCGCGGCCGACCGGGCGAAAAGGAGGACCGGGTCGCGGCGCAGCGCCTCGGCGGCGCAGGACTCGCAGGAGGCGAGGTGCCCCCGGAGGAAGCCCTCCTCGGCCGGCGTGAGGCGATCTTCCTCGCGCCGCGCGAGGAGGTCGTCGAGGCGGTCGCAGCCGAGCTCTCTCACGCGCCCGCTCCCTCCGCGCTCCGGTGCGACTCGGGGACATACTCCGGGAAGCGCCGTTTCAGCTCCTCGCGCAGGAGGCGCCGGGCCTGGAAGAGGTGGTTCCTCACGGTCGACTCCCGGCAGCCGACGATCTCGGCCACCTCGCGGCTCTCCTTCTCCTCCATCTCGCGAAGGACGAAGACGAGGCGCTGCTTCTCCGACAGGACCGACGCGCACGCCTCGAAGACCCGGCGGACCTCGTCCTGCGAGAGGCGCAGCGGCGCTTCGGGGCTCGCGGCCATCAGCCCTCCCTTCACGACGCGGAAGCTTTCGGCGAGCGTCCGGGCTCGCGTCCCTCTCGAGCGGAGGGCGTCGATCGCGAGGTTCCCGGCGATCCGGAAGAGCCACGTCGAGAAGGCGTACGACGGGTCGTAGCGCGGGAGGTTCTCCCACACGCGCAGGAACGTCAGCTGGGCGACGTCGCGAGCGTCCTCCGTGTCGCCGAGCATCCGGCGGAGGAACGCGACGACGGAGTCGGTCCGCCCGCGGACGAGCTCGGCGAAGGCGTCCTCGTCGCCCGCCTTCGCGAGCGCCGCGAGGTGCCGTTCGTCCCTCGGCTCGATCGTCGTCCCCTCCTGCACCCGGCGGACGTGGACCAGCTGAATGGCCATGCCGTCGGTTCTACGGTTCCGCGCACGACCCCGTCTACGAGGCGGCCTCGTCCGCTCCCGCCGCGCTCTCCGGCGCGGCGCGGCGCATATAATGCGGCCTCTCGGATGCAGAACGTAACCTCTTCCAGGGAAGCCGGTTGACCCGACCCGACCGCCCGTCGGCCGGGGGAACCGGCCTGACGGCTCTCCTCGCGCGAAGACTCCTTCCCGAGGCCGCCCCCGGGAGGGTGGATGTCTGGGTCCAGGGAGTCTCGGTCGGCGAGGTCGAGCTGGCCCACACGCTCGCGCTTGCCCTTCGCTACGCGCGTCCGGAGCTCTCGCTCCTCGTCACCTCCTCGACCCCGGCCGGCGTCGGCCTCCTCGAGAGGCGATTCCGCGACCTCGCCCCCCCCGCCCGGCTGCAGCCG
>CAZWRQ010000008.1:0-40620 GCA_964636395.1 uncultured Holophagales bacterium | reverse complement strand
CCCCGCAGCCCCTCGGCGCCGAAGCGGTCGTAGCGGGAGCGCTTCTCGGCGTCGGAGAGGACCGAGTAGGCCTCGGCCGCCTCGCGGAACTTCTGCTCGGCTTCCTTGTCCCCCGGGTTCCGGTCCGGGTGGAACTTCAGCGCGAGCTTGCGGTAGGCGGACTTGATCTGGTCCGTCGAGGCGTCGCGGGCGACGCCGAGGACCTCATAGAGGTCGCGGGAGGTCGTGCTCAACTCGGCCCTTTCGAGAGGCTAGTCCTTGTCGATCTTGTCGCCCTTGTAGAGCATCGCGGCGGTCAGCAGGCGGGAGACACCCTGCATGTCGAGGAGCGCGTTGTCGATCTCGCCGCGCTCCTCGGACGTCAGGACCTCGCGGGAGTGCTCGAGGGTCCGCGCGATCCGGTCGCGCTCGTCCGCGCCGAGGAGCTTGCCGAACTCACGAAAGACGCGCTCGTTCCCCGTGATCTGCCCTTCGAGCTTGTTCTTCAGCTGCCGGACGACCTTCCGCTTCTGGTCGGCCAGCTTGTTCTCCTCGGCCTCGTGGATGATCTGGTCGATCTCCCCCTGGGAGAGGCCGCCCGCGGGGTTGATCTGGACTCCCTGCGCGCGCCCCGTGGCCATGTCGCGGGCCGAGACGTTCACGATCCCCGAGGAGTCGATCGCGAACGTCACCTCGATCTGCGGCACGCCGCGCGCCGCCGGCGGGATGCCGACGAGGTCGAACTTGCCGAGCGACTTGTTCTCCCGCGCGATCTCCCGCTCGCCCTGGAGGACGTGGATCTCGACGACGGACTGGTTGTCGCTGACCGTCGTGAAGACCATGGAATTCTTCGTCGGGATCGTCGAGTTGCGCTCGATGAGCTTCACGAAGATGCCGCCGTGCGTCTCGACGCCGAGAGAGAGCGGCGTGACGTCGAGGAGGACGACGTCCTTGATCTCCCCCTGAAGGACGCCGGCCTGGATCGCCGCGCCGACGGCGACGACCTCGTCGGGGTTGATCGACCGGTTCGGGGGCTTCCCGAAGATCGACTCGACCATCTCCTGGACCTTCGGCGTCCGGGTCTGGCCGCCGACGAGGATCACGTTGTCGATCTCGCCGGGCGTCAGGCCCGCCGCCTCGAGGGCGTTGCGGCAGGGACCCGCGGTCCGCTCGATCAGCCCGGCGACGAGCGCCTCGAAGTGGTCGCGCGTCAGGACCTTGTTGATGTGCTTCGGCCCGCCCGCGTCGGAGGCGATGAACGGCAGGCCGATCGTCGTCTCCTGGGTCGTGGAGAGCTCGCACTTGGCCTTCTCGGCCGCTTCCTTGAGGCGCTGCAGGGCGAGCCGGTCCTGCCGCAGGTCGATCCCCGTCTGGAGGAGGAAGTCCGACAGGAGCCAGTCCATCACGGCGCGGTCGAAGTCCTCGCCGCCGAGGTAGGTGTCCCCCGAGGTCGAGAGGACCTCGAACATCCCCTGGTCGATCTTCAGGATCGAGATGTCGAACGTCCCCCCGCCCAGGTCGTAGACGGCAATGGTCTCGTTCTTCTGTCCGCGCTCGAGGCCGTAGGCGAGCGACGCGGCCGTCGGCTCGTTGATGATCCGGAGCACCTCGAGGCCGGCGATCCGCCCGGCGTCGCGCGTGGCCTGGCGCTGCGAATCGTCGAAGTAGGCCGGGACGGTGATGATCGCCTCCCGGATCTCCTCCCCCACCGCCTCCTCGCAGAACTCCTTGATCTCGTGCAGGACGAAGGCGGCGATCTCCTCCGAGGCGTAGTCCCTCTCGCGCACGCGGATCTTCACGTCTCCGTTCGGGGCGGCCACGATCGGGTAGGCGAGGTGCTCGCGCGCGTGGCGGATCTCGGCGTCGTCCCACTTGCGGCCGATCAGGCGCTTCACCGCGTAGATCGTCTGGGTCGGGTTCGTGATGGCCTGCCGCTTCGCGATCTGCCCGACGAGACGCTCTCCGTCCTCGGTGAAGGCGACGATCGACGGCGTGGTCCGGGCCCCCTCGCGGTTCGAGACGACCTGCGGCGCGCCGAGCTCGATGACGGCCACGCACGAGTTCGTCGTGCCGAGGTCGATGCCGATGACCTTGCCCACTCTCTACCTCCCGGCCCCGCGCACGCTCACGCCTCTCCGGCGGGAGCGGTCGGGGCCGCCGAGACCTTCACCCGGGCGGCGCGAAGGAGCCTGTCGTTCAGGACGTAGCCCTTCTGGAAGACCTGGACGACGGTTCCGTGAGGAACCGCAGCGGTCTCCTCCCTCATGATCGCCTCGTGGACCTGCGGGTCGAACGGCACGCCCTCGGCCTCCACCTCGACCACGCCGTGCTTCCGAAGGACCTCGGTGAGCTGGCGGGCGATCATCTCGACGCCCGTCCGGAGGTCGTCCGCTCCGGCCGCCGGGGCGTGCTCGAGAGCGCGCTCGAAGTTGTCGAGGACGCCGAGGAGGTCGAGCATGACCTCGGAGAGGGCGTAGCGCGTGTACTCGGCCTTCTCGCGCTCGTTCCGCTTCCGGAGGTTGTCGAAGTCCGCCACTTTCCGCAGGAGCGCCTCCCGGAGCCGACCGGCCTCCTCCTCGGCCCGGATCGCGCGCTCGCGCTCCTCGGCCAGGGCGGCGCGGACGGTTCCGGCGGGCGCTTCGTCCGTCCCGGAAGGCGCCGGGAGCTCCTCGGCGGCCCGCGTCGCCTGGGGCGCCGACCGGTGCCGCTCCTCGACCGCGGCGACGGCCCGCTCGGCGGCCTCCAGCGCGCTCGCGACGTCGTCGCTCCCGCCGTCCTCGTCCAGGTAGACGATCTCGTCGTCCGGCGGGACGGGGCGTCCGTCGTTCTCGGCCATCACACACCCTCCGAAAGGCGCTTCGTCACGTAGCGCCCGAGCTCCTCCACGAGCGGGACGACGCGAGGATATTCCATCCTCCTCGGGCCGATGACGCCGAGGGCGCCCAGCACCCGGCCGCCGCTCCAGTACGCCGTCACGACGACCGCCGTTCCCGTCTCCTCGGTGAAGGAGGAGTCCGAGCCGATCAGGACCGCCGGATGCCCTCCCCCCGCGAGGCAGTCGGTGAGGAGGTCGACGAGGCGCGCTTCCTGCTCGAGCGCCCGGTACATCCGGCGGAGCGAATCGACGTCCCGCTGGAACTCGGGCTTCTCGAGGATCGTGCCCGTCCCCTCGACGACGAGCGTCTCCCCTCCCGGCCGCTCGTCGGCGAAGACCCGCCGCGCGAGCTCGAAGGCGCGCGCGATCTCGGCGTCGAACCGGACCTTCTCCTCCTGCAGCGCGGCCAGGAGCAACGCGCGGATCTCGAGGAGCGTCTTCCCGCCGTACTCGGCGGTGAGCCGGTTCGAGACGGCCTGGAGCTCCTCGGGCGTGTAGTCGTCCCGCGTCTCGATCAGCCGGCTCCCGACGAGCCCCTCGCCCGAGACCGTCACGACGACGACCTTCCTCTCCGCGACCCGGGTGAAGTGGACCGACCGGAGGACGACGTGCGCCGAATCGGGGGCCGCGACGACCGCGACCTCCCCCGTCAGCTCCGTCAGGACGCGCGAGGTGGCGTGAAGGAAACGCTCGAGCTCGAAGGAACCGGCGCCGAGACCGGTCTCGATCTTCGCCCTCTCCGCCAGCCCCGGCGGCCGGGAGGGCATCAGCTCCCGGACGTACGTCCGATATCCGAGGTCCGTCGGGACCCGCCCTGCGGACGCGTGCGGGTGCGTCAGGTAACCCAGCTCCTCGAGATCGGCCATCGCGTTCCGGAGGGACGCCGACGAGAGCGCGAACCCCCCCGAGCCCGTCAGCTGGCGTGACGAAACGGGGACGGCGCTCCGGATGTACGTGCCGACCACCGACGCGAGCACCTCGCGGGACCTGTGGTCGAGCTGGCGAGTGACGTCGCCCATCCCGTGCGAATCTCCTCCTGAGCTAACGTATGCAAGGCTCGGCCCGGCGCCTCCGCCCGTAGACGAACGTCCGGAGCGTGCCCCCTGGCGTTGCGACATGATAGCAGCCGCCTTTCCGCATCTTCCCGTCGTCGTCGGCCGCGGCCGGCTCGGCGCAGCCCTCGTGGCGGCGCTCGGGCAGGCCGGCCTCGCTCCGCTCAGCGCCGGAGGCCGGGAGTCCCGTGAGAGACCGGAGGGCCTCGTCTCCCTCCTGCGCGGCGACGGCCGACCTCCAGTCCTCCTTCTCGCGGTTCGTGACGACGCCCTCGCTGCTCTCGCCGCGAGCCTGGCCGCCGTCCTCCCGGCGGGCGCGACCGGGGCGGCCGCCCTGCACCTGTCCGGGGCCCTCGGCCCCGAGGTCCTCGCGCCCCTCGCCGCGCTCGGCATCGGCACGGCGGCGTGCCATCCCCTGCAAACGTTCACGGGCTCCCCGGACGACGCGACCCGCCTCGCGGGCGCGAGCTTCGCCGTCGAAGGCTGCGAGGAAGGCCGCGCCGCCGCGGAGGCGTTCGTCCGCGCCCTCGGAGGGCGTCCCTTCCCGCTTCCGTCCAGCGCCCGCCCGCTCTACCACCTCGCCGCGTCCCTCGGGGCGAACGGGCTGACCGGACTCGTGGCGGCGGCCCGCGACGCCCTCGCGGCGACCGGCCTCGGCCCCGACGCCGCGCTCTCCGCGCTCGCGCCGCTGCTGCGGGCCGCCCTGAACGAGGCTCTTCGCTCCGGGCCAGAGGCCGCCCTGACGGGCCCCGTCTCGCGCGGGGACGGGGCGACCCTCGAGAGGCACCGGCGCGCGATTCACGCGTGGGACGTGAGCCGGGTCGCGCTCTTCGAGGCGCTGCTCGACGAGCAGCGGCGGCTCGCCGGGCGGTGCGTCGCCGCTGCCGATGCTAAAATGCCCCGATCTGACTGAGGAGGCCGCCGGGCCCGCGACGGAGAGATGGTTTTCTTCAACTACGCCACCATGCAGATGGCCGCCAAGATCGTCTACTACGGTCCTGGCCTCTGCGGGAAGACGACCAACCTCCACGTCATCTACGGACGGACGGCGCCCACGGCCCGCGGCGAGATGGTCTCGCTCGAGACGGAGACCGACCGGACCCTCTTCTTCGACCTCCTCCCGATCGACGTCGGGGTCATCGGAGGCTTCAAGACGCGTCTCCAGCTCTACACGGTCCCCGGGCAGGTCTTCTACAACACGACCCGGAAGCTCGTCCTGAAGGGCGTCGACGGGATCGTCTTCGTCGCCGATTCCCAGCGGCCGATGCTCGAGCCGAACAAGGAGAGCTTCCGGAACCTCCGGGAGAACCTCGCCGAGATCGGTCTGGAGGTCGGCGAGATCCCCCTCGTCCTCCAGTTCAACAAGCGGGATCTCTCCAACATCCTGACGGTCGACGAGCTCAACGCCGCGCTGAACCCGGACGGGAAGATCGACTTCTTCGAGGCCTCCGCAGCGAACGGCACGGGGGTCTTCGAGACGCTCAAGGGGATCTCGAAGCTGACCCTCAGGGCCCTCCGCTCGAGGATGACCGGCGAAGCCCGGCGCCCCACGGTCTTCGCCAGCCCCGCGACGCCGGCCGCTCCGGTGGTTCCGACGGAAGCGGCCGTATCGTCGTCGCCGTCGCCTTCGAGCGCCACGGTCCGGACGGCGCCCTCTTCCTCGGCCACGCTCGACCGCCTGGCGAAGTTCTCCGAGCTCGCCCGGAGCGGCGCGACGACGCCGCCCCTCCCCGAGGCCCGGGGAGCCGCTGGCAGCGCCGAGCCGCTCCCGGCAGCGGCCGCGCCGTCCACCGCGCCAGCGTCCGCCGACCGACCGGCCGAGGAGCCGGCCGCGGAGATCAGCTTCGGCGAGTCGGCCGGCCCCGCCCCGGCCTCCGACGAGCCGGCCGTCAAGCACGTGAAGGTCCGTTCCAGCGTCGACATCCTCTCCGAGCTCGACAAGCTCCGGAAGCTCTCGACGCAGAAGGCCGCCGCCGGCTCGCCGCCTCGCCCCGACGCAGGCCGAAAGGGCGGCGGCCCCTCCATCGACGACCTCCTCGCCTCGAACCTCAACCACAAGAAGGACGTCACCCGGTCCTTCGACCTCACCGTCCCGCGCCAGGTGCTGGGAAGGAGCCGACAGGTGACGATCGAGCTGAAGTTCTCCGACGGTGCCGGAAGCCCGCTGCCCACGGACAGCAGCTTCTCCATCGACCTCTCGAGCCCGGCTGACCTCCAGAAGCTCCTGCTCTCCCTCCGGTTCAACGTCCAGGCGGAGTGACGCAGATAGTGACGACAGAGACGACAGCCAGGGCCCGCGCCCGTACCGCGAACCGGGGGCGAGCCCTCGCCAGCGGCCTCCTCGTTTCCCTCTTCGCCGCCGGATGCTCCACGACGCCCGCTCCCGCTCCGGCGACGACCGCTCCGTCCATGGTGGCCGCCGCCGAGACCGCCTGCCCCCTCGCCGATCCGAGACAGGAGGCGAGCGACCGGTTCCACAGGGGAAAGGCGCACGCGCTGGCCGGGGACGCCTCCTGCGCCCGTCTCGAGTTCCAGGCGGCCCTCGACGGTTTCCGCGAGTCGATGCGCCCGGGGAACGCCGGTGACCTGGCTTTCGCCGGCCAGCTCTGGGAGAGCGTTCGGCTCTACGAGTCGATCCCCTCGGAGGACGAGGAGGAGCCCGTCGCCGGCGACCGCGACGGACTCGTCGCCCGCGAGGAGGCGGCCCCCACGGCGGACGAGCTCGCCGTCGCCCGCCGCGAGATCGAGGAGGCGGGAGCCTCCGTCTCCTTCGACGTTCCCATCGTCGTGAACGAGGCGGTCCTCGACGCCGTCGCCTACTACCAGTTCCGCACTCCGAAGGCGTTCGCGGCAGCCCTCCAGAGGAGCGGCCGCTACCTTCCCCTGATGCGATCCATCCTGCGCGAGAACGGCATCCCCGAGGACATCGTCTACCTCGCGATGATCGAGTCCGCCTTCAAGTCGCAGGCCCATTCGCGCGCGGCGGCGAAGGGGTACTGGCAGTTCATCGCCGGGACCGGGAAGCGGTACGGGCTCCGGACGACCCGGGACCTGGACGAGCGGAGCGACCCGCTCAAGTCGACGCGCGCCGCCGCCGCCTACCTCCGCGACCTGTACGAGATGTTCGGCGACTGGTATCTCGCGATGGCCGCCTACAACGCGGGCGAAGGCCGGGTCCTTCGCGGCCTCCAGCGAACGGGCGCCCGGGACTACTGGGAGCTTCGCGAGGCCCGCGCGCTCCACCGCGAGACGCGCGACTACGTCCCCTTCTTCATCGCGTCGGCGCTCATCGCGAAGGACCCGGCCCGTTTCGGCTTCGACGTCGTCCCCGACCCGCCGCTGGAGTTCGACGTCGTCGAGGTCCCGCGGCCGGTCGCCCTCGCGCGCGTCGCTCGCGAGATCGGGACGACCGTCGAGCACCTCCGGTCGCTCAACGGCGAGCTCCGTCGCCCGACGACGCCGCACGGCGTCGCCCGCTATCCGCTCCGCGTCCCGAAGGGAGCCGGCCCGATCCTCCAGGCCCGGCTCGAGAGCATCCCCACGGCTCCGGAGGTCCGGGAACGGCGGCTGAAGGTCCGGAAGGGGGACACGCTCGCACGGTTCGCGAAACGGCACGGAGTCACGGTCGCCGACCTCCGCGAGGCGAACCGCCTCCGCCCGAACGCCAAGCTGCGCGCCGGGCAGCTCCTCGTCGTCCCGGGCCGGTACGCGACGCCCCGCACGCCGCCGACCGAGCTCGCCGAGGCCGCCGACGCCCCGCTCCTTCCCGAAGTGGAGCGCGGGGAGATCCGCGCCCTCCCGACGCCGTCGGCGGCCGTCGTCGACGCGGCCGCCCTCGGCGCCGAGCTCCCCGGAATCTCCGTGACGCCCCTTCCGTCCGCCCCGCTCCCGGCCGTCGTGGAGATCCCGCGGGACGGCTTCGAGACGGAGGAGGTCGCGCCGCTCCCGTCCGAGAGCCGAGCCTCCGCGAGGACGAAGCCCGCGGCCCGGCGGACGAAGCACACCGTCCGAAAGGGCGAAACGCTCTTCCGGATCGCGAGCCGCTACGGAGTCACCGTCGACGCGCTTCGCCGGGCGAACCGGATCGGCCGGGGCCACGTGATCCGGCCCGGTCAGAGGCTCGCCGTCCCCACGGCCACGCGCTGACCCGGGCGAGATGAGCGTCGCGAGGGCCTGGAGCGCCGCCCTCGTCGGGCTCGAGGCGCGCCCCGTCGTCGTCGAGGCGGCTCTCGGGCTCGGGCTGCCCGGCCTCACGATCGTCGGCCTCCCCGACGCCGCCGTCCGCGAGAGCCGGGAGCGGATTCGATCCGCGCTCCGGCAGATCGGACTGCCGCTCCCCGGCCGAAGCGTCGTCGTCAACCTCGCGCCCGCTGATCTCCCGAAGGCGGGGACGCTCTACGACCTCGCCGTCGCCCTCGCCGTCCTCGCCGCCAACGGAGACGTCCCCCTCGAGGGGCTCACCGACCTGACGCTCGCGGGCGAGCTCGCCCTGGACGGCGAGGTACGGCCCGTTCCCGGCATCCTCCCGATCGCGGAATCGGCTCGCGCCGAGGGGCGGTCTCGGCTCGTCGTCGCGCCGCAGAACGCGGCCGAAGCGGCCTCGGTCCCCGGCGTTATCGTCCTCCCCGCACCCCACCTCGGCGCGGTGGTCGCGCACGTCGCCGGCCGCGAGCTCCTGCGTCCCTTCGTCCCGACGGAGGAGCCCGCCGCGCATGAGGCGGACGCTCCCGACCTCGTCGAGGTCCGCGGCCAGGCGATCGCCCGCAGGGCCCTCGAGATCGCGGCCGCGGGCGGACACAACCTCCTCCTGTTCGGCCCACCGGGCTCCGGCAAGACGATGCTCGCCCGCCGGCTCCCGGGGATCCTCCCTCCCCTGTCGCCTGAGGAGTCGCTGGAGACGACGCGGATCTGGAGCGCGGCCGGGCGCCTCCCGGCCGGATCGGGCCTGCTCCGGGTGCGCCCGTTCCGCTCCCCGCACCACGGCGCGTCGGCGCCCGCCCTGGCGGGGGGTGGCCCCGACCCGCGCCCCGGCGAGCTCTCCCTCGCTCACCACGGCGTCCTCTTCCTCGACGAGCTGCCGGAGTTCCGCCGGGACGCCCTCGAGGCCCTCCGCGAGCCCCTGGAGGAGGGAGTCGTCCGAGTCACCCGCGCGAGCGGCAGCCGCTCCTTCCCCGCGCGCTTCCTCCTCGTGGCCGCGATGAACCCGTGCCCGTGCGGATTCCGTGGAGATCCCCGAAAAGAGTGCACTTGTTCCGAGCACGACCTGAGTCGCTATCGGCGGAAGGTCTCGGGTCCGCTGCTCGACAGGATCGACCTGCACGTCGAGGTCCCGGCGCTCCCGTCCGCAGACCTGGTGACGGACGTCCCGCCCGAGCCGTCCTCGCTCGTCCGGGCCCGCGTCCTCGCGGCGCGGGAGCGCCAGGCGGAGCGGACGGGCGACCGGCGCCTGACGAACGCGGCCCTCACTCCCGGCCGCCTGCGATCGACCGGCGCCGTCCTCCCGGAGGCCTCCGCTCTCCTCTCGCGCGCGATGGACCGGCTCGGCCTCTCGGCCCGCGGTCACCAGCGCGTCCTGCGCGTGGCGCGGACGATCGCGGACCTCGAGGGCTCCGCCTCGACCGGGCCGGCGCACGTCGCCGAAGCGCTCCGCTATCGGGCCGCGACGCCGGACCGAGCCCCCTGAACCGCTGCAAATACGCCCTTCTCAGAGACTTCGTCCCGAAAAACTTTCGCTTGACGGGAGACGACGGGTCGATAGACTTCCGTGCGGCTCGTCACAAAGCCTGGGGGACGACCCGTCCCGGCGGTCCCGGAGATTCCGTTGACGCGAAAGCAGCACACGATCATCGTCGTACCGCACGCGCGCGCGAGATTCCGCCAGTTCCAGGTGACCTCCCGGCTCCTCTGGAGTGTCGCGACGGCCGTATCCCTTTCGCTCCTCCTCGGGGTCGTCTTCGGCGTCCTCTGGCTCCAGTCGGTCCGGAAGAACCGTGAGGTGACGAGCCTCGTCGCCGAGAACCAGGACCTCCGCGGCCGTACGAAGAGCCTGAACGCGAAGCTCGAGTCGCTGGAGAAGGTCCTGGCCGAGTTCGAGGAGCGGACTCGCCGCCTCTCCATCGTGGCCGGTCTCTCCGGTTCTCCCGATCCGGGAACGGGCGGGGTCGGCGGCCTCACGGCGCTCCCGGCCGACGATGCCCGCCACACGGAAGCGGTGCTCGAGGAGGCATCCCGCCGCGGCCTCCTCCTCTCCGGGCAGCTCGGCGAGGTCGAGAGCCGGCTGTCGCTCCAGGCCGACCAGCTCGCGCTAACGCCGACGCTCGCGCCGTCGCTCGGGGTCCTGACCGCCGGCTTCGGGCTCCGGGCCGACCCGTTCACGGGACGCCCGGATTTCCACGCCGGCATCGACATCTCCTCGCCGAAGGGAAGCCGGATCGTCGCTCCCGCGAGCGGAACGGTGGTGCGGGTCGGCTGGGACCGGGGCTACGGCCGGGTCGTCGAGATCGCTCACGGCTTCGGGATCCGGACCCTCTACGCCCACCTCGAGACGCCGCGCGTGGCAGAGGGCCAGCGCGTCCGCCGGGGAGACGTCGTCGGCCTCGTCGGCTCCACCGGGCGGTCGACCGGGCCGCACCTCCACTACGAGGTGCAGGTCGCCGGGAAGCCGGTCAACCCGCTCGACTACGTCCTGAACGCGTTCTGAGCCGATCCGCGCGACGGCGGGCGACCCCGAGCCCCTCTGCTAGGATCCGGAGCTTGCGCCCCCGCCGGGCGCCCATGGACGGAAGATGATCATCGACAAGGCACTCTCCAAGATTTTCGGGACGAAGCACGACCGCGACATGAAGGCGCTCACGCCGCTCGTCGAGGAGATCGGCCGGCTGGAGCCCGAGCTCGCCGCGCTTCCCCTGGACGGCCTCCGGTCCCGCCTCGGCGAGATCCGGGAACGGGTCGAAGCCGAGCTGAAGGACCTTCCTTCCGACCTCGAGGCGCGGCGGGCGAAGACCCGCTCGGTCCTCGACCCGTTCCTTCCCCGCGTCTTCGCCCTCGTCCGCGAGGCGGGAAAGCGGACGATCGGTCAGCGACACTACGACGTCCAGCTGCGCGGCGGAGCCGTGCTCCACCAGGGCAAGATCTCCGAGATGAGGACGGGCGAGGGGAAGACCCTCGTCGCGACGCTCCCCGTCACACTGAACGCGATCGCCGGGAGAGGCGCGCACGTCGTCACCGTGAACGACTACCTCGCCCGGCGCGACGCGGAGTGGATGGGACGGATCTACGGCGCTCTCGGCCTGACCGTCGGCTGCATCCAGCACGACCTCGACGACGCTGCGCGCCGCGCGGCCTACGCCTGCGACATCACCTACGGCACGAACAACGAGTTCGGCTTCGACTACCTGCGCGACAACATGAAGTTCGAGATCTCGCAGATGGTCCAGCGCCCCCACTACTTCGCCCTCGTGGACGAGGTCGACTCGATCCTCATCGACGAGGCCCGGACTCCTCTCATCATCTCGGGTCCGTCGGAAGGGGACGTCGACATCTACTACCGGTGCGACCGCATCGTCCCGAAGCTCGTCCGCGGCGAGGAGATCAAGGACAAGTACGGCAACAAGACGACGACGGGCGACTACCTCGTCGACGAGAAGGCCCATACGGCCGCCCTGACCGAGGAGGGCGTCGGCAAGTGTGAGCGGCTCCTCGGCGTCGAGAACCTCTACGACCCGACGAACATCGACGTCCTCCACGCCTGCCAGCAGGCCCTCCGGGCGCACACCCTCTACAAGCGCGACGTCAACTACGTCGTGAAGGAGGGGCAGGTCATCATCGTCGACGAGTTCACGGGGCGTCTCATGCCGGGCCGCCGATGGTCCGACGGGCTCCACCAGGCGGTCGAGGCGAAGGAGGGCGTGAAGATCGAGCGCGAGAACCAGACGCTTGCGACGGTCACCCTCCAGAACTACTTCCGGATGTACGACAAGCTCGCCGGCATGACGGGCACGGCGGACACCGAGGCGGCCGAGTTCGACAAGACCTACAAGCTCGACGTCGTCGTCATCCCGACGAACCGGCCGATGGTCCGTCAGGACCACCAGGACGTCGTCTACCGGACGGAGCGCGAGAAGTTCGACGCCGTCGTCGAGGAGATCGTCGAGCTCCACGAGAAGAAGCAGCCCGTCCTCGTCGGCACGATCTCGATCGAGAAGTCCGAGCACCTCGGCCAGCTCCTGAAGAAGCGCGGCGTCCCGCACGTCGTCCTGAACGCGAAGTACCACGAGCAGGAAGCGGCGATCGTGGCCCAGGCCGGCCAGCCGGGCCGCGTGACCATCGCGACGAACATGGCCGGCCGGGGCACCGACATCCTCCTCGGGGGCAACCCCGAGTTCCTCGCCCGGCAGCGGAGCCGCGGGAAGACCGTCGAGGAGCACGACAAGCTCCTGGAGGAAGCCCTGTCCGAGTGCGCCGAGGCGCACGAGGAGGTCATCGCGGCCGGCGGCCTCCACATCATCGGGACCGAGCGGCACGAGTCGCGCCGCATCGACAACCAGCTCCGCGGCCGCGCCGGCCGCCAGGGCGACCCCGGCTCCTCGCGCTTCTACCTCTCGCTCGAGGACGACCTGATGCGGATCTACGGGTCCGACCGCCTCTCGGGCCTCATGAAGCGGCTCGGGATGGAGGAAGGGGTCCCGATCGAGCACCGCTGGGTGACGAAGTCGATCGAGCGGGCCCAGAAGCAGATCGAGGCGCGGAACTTCGACACGCGCAAGCACCTGCTTCAGTACGACGACGTCATGAACAAGCAGCGCGAGGAGATCTACCGGCTCCGGAAGGAGATCCTCACCGGCGCGCTTTCGCACGAGTACGTCGTGAACCTCGCCGAGGACGTCGCCGAGGACTACGTCGACCGCCACTGCCCCGCCGGCAAGGACCATTCCGAGTGGGACTGGCAGGCCCTCGCTTCGGTCCTCGGCGAGTCCTTCGGGATGTCGCCCGAGGAGGCCGGCCTCTCGCAGGAGTCGGACAACAACGCGGCCCTGAAGGACAAGCTCAAGGCGGCGCTCCGGAGCTACTACGAGGAGAAGACGGCCCGGCTCGGCGCCGACGTCATGAAGGACTTCGAGAAGTTCTTCATGCTCCAGACGGTCGACGCCCTCTGGAAGGACCACCTCCTCGCGCTCGACCACCTCAAGGAAGGGATCGGCCTGCGCGGCTACGGCCAGCGCGACCCCCTCGTCGAGTACAAGAAGGAGTCGTTCCAGCTCTTCGAGGCGATGAAGGAGGCGATCGAGGAGCAGATCCTCCAGAACCTCTTCCGCTTCGAGGTCGTGAGGCCGGAGGAGGCCGAGGCCCGCTGGGCTTCGCCCGCTCCCGCCGCGTCCGGCCCCCCGGCCGCCTCGGAGGAGACGGCGGCTCCCTCGGGAGGGGTCTCGGCGCCGGCGCTCTCGACGCGCGCGTCCGCCGAGCTCGAGCGGAGAGCCCAGAGGCAGCGGCGGGAGATGTCCTTCCAGGGGACGTCCGACCCGACCTCGGGCGGGGACTTCAGAGTCGATACCGTCAAGTCGGCCGGCCCGAAGGTCGGGCGGAACGACCCCTGCCCCTGCGGCTCCGGCAAGAAGTACAAGAAGTGCCACGGGGCCTCCTCGGCCGCCTGACCCCCTTCTCGAGACCCGTTCAACCCCGTCCGGAGCCGCTCCCAGCGGAGCGGCCCCGGACGTGCTATGAATCGGCATGCCGTCTGCCGCTCCCGGCATCCCCCTCGCCCTCACCTTCGACGACGTCCTCCTCGTCCCGTCGCGCTCGGAGGTCCACCCTTCGACGGTCGACCTGAAGACCCATCTCACCGCCGACATCACACTGAACGTCCCGGTGGTCTCCGCCGCGATGGACACGGTCACCGAGGCGCCGCTCGCGATCGCCATCGCGCAGAACGGCGGCCTCGGGATCGTCCACAAGAACCTCCCCATCGCGAGCCAGGCGGCCGAGGTCGACAAGGTGAAGCGCTCGGAGAGCGGGATGATCGTCGACCCCGTCACCTGCCGCGAGGACCAGAAGATCTCCGAGGCGCTCGACGTGATGGCCCGCTTCCGGATCTCCGGAGTCCCGGTCGTCGACTCGGCGGGCAAGCTCGCGGGGATCCTGACGAACCGGGACCTGAGGTTCGAAACCCGGATGGACCTTCCGATCTCGGCCCGGATGACGAAGGAGAACCTCGTCACCTGCGCACCCGGGACGACGCTCGAGCAGGCCAAGCAGCTCCTCCACGAGCACCGGATCGAGAAGCTCCTCGTCGTCGACCGGGCCGGGAACCTCAAGGGCCTGATCACCGTCAAGGACATCCAGAAACAGATCAAGTACCCGAACGCCTGCAAGGACTCGCTCGGCCGCCTCCGCGTCGGCGCGGCCGTCGGCGCGGGCGCCGACCTCGTCGACCGGGCACGCGAGCTCATCGCCGCGAAGGTGGACGTCCTCTGCCTCGACTCCTCGCACGGCCACAGCGAAGGGGTCCTCCAGGCGCTGAAGCTCCTGAAGAAGACCTTCCCGTCGACGCCCGTCATCGCCGGCAACGTCGGCACCGCCGAGGCGACCCGCGACCTGATCCGCCTCGGCGCCGACGCGGTGAAGATCGGCATCGGCCCCGGCTCGATCTGCACGACCCGCGTCGTCACCGGCGTCGGCGTCCCGCAGATCCACGCCATCCTCGAGTGCGTGAAGGGACGCGGGAAGTCGAAGGTCCCCCTCATCGCCGACGGCGGGATCAAGTTCTCGGGCGACGTCACGAAGGCGCTCGCCTTCGGCGCGCAGTCCGTCATGATCGGCAGCCTCTTCGCCGGAACGGACGAGTCGCCCGGGGAGACGATCCTCTACCAGGGGCGCACCTTCAAGGCCTACCGCGGCATGGGCTCGCTCGGCGCCATGACGAAGGGATCGGCCGACCGGTACTTCCAGAACGCCGGGGACGAGCCGCGCAAGATGGTTCCGGAGGGGATCGAGGGGATGGTCCCGCACAAGGGGTCGCTCTCCGTCCTGCTGGCGCAAATCGTCGGCGGCGTGAGGGCGGGCATGGGCCTCTCGGGCGCGCGGACGCTGCCCGACCTCCGGAGGAGGGCGAAGTTCGTCAGGATCACGTCGGCCGGGCTCAAGGAGAGCCACGTCCACGACGTCATCATCACGAAGGAGGCCCCGAACTACCGCCAGGAGCCCTGACGCGGAGCCTCCGGGCGCGCCGCGCACGGAGGAGAACGAGCTACCGGGCCAGGATCTCCTTCACCGCCGCCTCCAGCTCCTTCTTCTGCGCCGCGAAACGGGCGCCCGTGGAAGGTCCGTCGAAGCCGGAGTGCGCCTTGACGATCCGGTGGCTCCGGTCGAGGAAGAGCGTCGTCGGGTAGCCCTTCCAGCCGTCCAGCAGGGAGACCGGCGCCGAGGCCGCCGCCCCCTTCGTCGTGCCGGCGAAGAGGACCGGATAGGTCAGGCCGTGGCGCTCGCGGAACCGGGCGATCTGCCGGAAGCTCCTCTCGGCGTCCTCCGTATATTCGTAGGAGAGCGCGACGACGGCGAGCCCCTTCCCGCGGTATTTCCGCCAGACCTCCTCGAGGACCGGCGCCTCGTCGTGACAGTTCGGACACCAGGTCCCGGAGATCGCGACGACGACCGGCCGGTTCGCGAAATCCGGGCCGTCCAGCGAGACCGTCTTCCCTGGCGCCGACGGATACGAGAACGAGACCTGCGCCCCTGGCTCCTTCGCCCGGACGATCGATCCGCCCCCCGGGAGCCAGGCCGCGGCTCCGGCCGCGTCGAGCCGGCGAGCCGTCCAGCGCGTCGGGACCCCGTTCCGGCTCCGGAACGTCCCCGAGAGCCCGTCGGGGCCGTCGGCCTTCGCGTCGATCCGGTAGATGAAGACCCCGTCGAAGACCGACAGGACGAGCGCTTTGCCGTCCCAGGTCCCGTTCATCGGGCCGTAGTCGCCGGTCGGCCCGAGCAACGTGCCGGACGCCTCGCCCCCCTTCTGGCGGAACGTCGCGAGGAGGCGGGAGGCCTTCTCCCCTTCTCCCATCTCGACGCCCCAGTCGCCCGTGATCGAGGGCGCACCCTTCGGCGGTGCGGTCGCGGCGGGCCGGGCGAGGGATGCCCGGAACGGTACGTCGATCTTCCCGGACGGGATCGCCCGCGTGAAGGTCCCGGCGAGTCCTCCGTCCACGACGCGGGCTTCGATCAAGCCGTCGTAGTGGTCGAGCCGCAGGAGCAGCCGCACGCCGTCCCAGGCGACCGACGTGAACCGGCTCTCGGCCTTCCCGTTCACGAGCGCGCCCGAGAGGACGCCTCCCTTCGACTCGACCTTCAGCCCGAACGGCACCTCGAGGCCGGAAGCCGGCTCGAGCGTCGCGTACCATCGGCCGACGGGGGCGGCGTCCTTCGCGGAGAGGACGGGGGCGAGGAGGAGGGCGGCCGCGCCGAGCGCGGCGGATGGAGAGAGGCGTCGCATCGCGTCGGAGGTTACCGCGCCGCGCGCCGCCTCGCCCGCCCCACCGACGCGAACGGGGCGCCGAAGCGCCCCGTTCGCCGTGATCGAAGGGCTCCCGATAGGGAGCGCCGGGTCACCCCATGCAGGCGATGATCTGGTCCCCGAACTCGCTGCACTTCACCTCGGTGGCCCCCTCCATGAGTCGGGCGAAGTCGTACGTGACCTTCTTCGCCGCGATCGCGCCGTCCATTCCCCTGATGACGAGGTCGGCCGCCTCGGTCCAGCCCATGTAGCGGAGCATCATCTCGCCCGAGAGGACGACCGAGCCGGGGTTGACCTTGTCGAGGTCCGCGTACTTCGGGGCCGTCCCGTGCGTCGCCTCGAAGACGGCGTGGCCGGTCACGTAGTTCACGTTCCCGCCCGGCGCGATGCCGATGCCACCGACCTGGGCGGCGAGGGCATCGGAGAGGTAGTCGCCGTTCAGGTTCAGCGTCGCGATGACGTCGAACTCCTCGGGGCGCGTCAGCACCTGCTGGAGCGTGATGTCGGCGATCGCGTCCTTGACCAGGACCTTCCCCGCCGCCAGCGCCGCCTTCTGCTCGGCGTCGGCCGCGGCTCCCCCGGAGTCCTTCTTCGTCCGCTCCCACTGGTCCCAGGTGTAGGTCTCGCCCGCGAACTCCCGCTCGGCGAGCTCGTAGCCCCAGTTCCGGAACGCGCCTTCCGTGAACTTCATGATGTTGCCCTTGTGGACGATCGTGACGCTCTTCCGCTTGTTCTCGATCGCGTAGCGGATCGCGGCGCGGACGAGGCGCTCGCTCCCCTCCTTCGAGACCGGCTTGAAGCCGACCGCCGCCGACTCGGGGAAGCGGATCTTCTTGTGCATCGCCGGCCAGCCCGTCTTCAGGAACTCGAGGACCTTCTTCGCGTCCTCGCTCCCCGCCTCGAACTCGATGCCGGTGTAGATGTCCTCGGTGTTCTCCCGGAAGATGACCATGTCGACCTTCTCGGGGCGCTTCACCGGCGAGGGGACCCCCTTGTACCAGCGGACGGGCCGCAGGCAGACGTAGAGGTCGAGGAGCTGGCGGAGCGCGACGTTCAGCGACCGGATGCCGCCGCCGATCGGGGTCGTGAGCGGCCCCTTGATGCCGACGAGGTACTCCTGGAACGCGGCAACCGTCTCGTCGGGAAGCCACGTCCCGAGGTTGTCGTACGACTTCTGGCCAGCGAGGACCTCCATCCAGGCGATCTTCCGCTTCCCGCCGTACGCCTTCGCGACCGCGGCGTCCAGGACGCGGACGGAGGCGCGCCAGATGTCGGGTCCCGTGCCGTCGCCCTCGATGAAGGGAACGACGGGGTTCTCGGGAACGACGAGCTTGCCGTCGACGATCCGGATCTTGTCGCCGTTCGGCGGGGCGGGCATCTTCGTATCGGACATCACGTACCTCCGGGGGGCGGATTCTAGCGGCGCTCTCGGAGCGCGACAAACCGGGGAATACGCGGGGCGTCGATCAGGCGTCCGGCCGACCGGGGAGCCGGCGCTCGGGCGGATAGGGGTGGAGGTCGGGGACCTCCCCCGCGAGGTGGCGGCGTTTCATCTCGTTCCAGAAGCCCGGCGCGAGGAGGTCGCCGTGGGCCGCGGCGAAGTGGCGCCGGAGAGGCGCCGGAAAGCCCATGAACGTCAGGAACTCCTCGGGAAAGACGTCGCGAGGCCCCACGTAGAACGACGGCCCGTCGCCGCCCCCGTCCTCGTCCTGCTCCGGGAGCTCGCGGAAATCGCAGTCGGTCACGGCGCAGAGCTCGTCGTAATCGTAGAAGACGACCCGGCCGTGCCGCGTGACGCCGAAGTTCTTCACGAGGAGGTCCCCCGGGAAGACGTTCGTCGCGGCGAGGTCCCTGAGGGCCCGCCCGAAGTCGAGGACGGCCTCCCGGGCCTTCTCCTCGGGCGCCTCGCGAATGAAGAGGTTCAGCGGCACGACCCGGCGCTCGGTGTAGAGGTGCCGGATGACGACGTCGCCGTCCCGGAGCGTCACGTTCTCGGAGCACTCGGTGAACAGCTCCTCGAGGAGGGACGGCTCGAAGCGGTCCTTCTCGAACTCCAGCAGCTCGTACTCCTGGACGTCGACGAGCCGCCCGGCACGGTCGTGCTCGAAGACGAACTGGTAGCGCTCCCTCACCTGCTCGCGCGTCACGCTCTTGGCCGGGCCGAAGCGGTCGCGGATCACCTTGAAGACGACGTCGTAGCCCGGCATCGTGAAGACGGCCATCACCATCCCGCGCTCGCCGCGCGCCCGCTCGAACCGGTCGCCCGACCGCTCGAGGTGGCGGAGGAGGTCGCGGAAGAGCTCGGTCTTGCCGTGCTTGTTGTAGCCGAGCGAGACGTAGAGCTCGGCGATCGGCTTGCGCGGGAGGATCGACTTGAGGAACCGGACGACCCCGGCCGGCGCCTCGACGTCGACGTGGAAGTACGACCGGGTGAAGCTGAAGACGATCGACACGTCGTCCTCGTCGAGGAGGACGGCGTCGACCACGACCCTCCCGCCCGGGTTCGCAAGCGCGAGGACCAGGGGCAGGGAACGCCGGCCCTTGACGACGCGCCCGACGACGTACGCCCCCTTGCCGCGGTAGAAGACCGGCTCCAGCAGCTCCACGAAGTCGAAACCGGGCTCTCCCCACGCTCCGGCGACCGCCCGGTCGACCTCCGCCGCCACCCGCCGCGCGTCGCGCGCCGGGTCCTCCCACGGGACCGCGAAGGAGTAGTCGTCGAGCACCTCCTCGACGACCGTCCTTGTCGAGAGCGCGCCGGGATAGGTCCTCACCGGCACCGCGCCCGGCGGGGGAAGACCCGTGTCGCTCCCGAGGTGGACGAACTCCCTCTTCGGGTCGACGCCGACGGTCGCGAAGACCTTCCGCGTGACCGAGTTGAAGAACGTCTCCGCGAGCTCGAGGTCGCCGTGCCCGCCCATCAGCCACGAGTACTCGCGCTTCATCGCCGACCAGAGCTCGGGCGAGCGGCGCTCCGCCCCGAAGACCTCCGCGAGGGAGGCGACGACGCGCCGGACGACGCTCGTGTAGAGCGCGAGGCGCTCGACCATGTCGTGCTGCACACCGTGCCAGTCGGCCGCCTCGAAGTGGCGCGCCGAGCGCCGGGTGATCCTCCGGAAGCCGGAGCGATACCTCTCGAAGCCCCACTTCACGAGGATCGCTCCCTTGCGCGGGAGGAGGACGTCCGCGGCGGTCATCGCTCCGCGAGGATACGGCAGGCGTTCAGCCCCCGGCGTCTCCCGCGGGCCCCGAGGTCCACTTCAGCCCGGCGATCGCGACGACGAGCATCGCCACGAAGAGCGCCCGGAGGGGCGGGAGCGGCTCGTCGAACAGGAGTATCCCGAAGATCACCGCGCCGAGCGCGCCGATCCCGACCCAGACGGCGTAGGCCGTCCCGATCGGGATCGAACGCGCCGCCCAGGAGAGGAGGACGACGCTCCCGGCCATCGAGGCGGCGACGAGGAGCGACGGGAGGGGGCGCCGGAAGCCGTCGGTGAACTTCAGTCCGACGGCCCACCCCACCTCGAGGAGTCCGGCCAGGACGAGGAAGAGCCAGGGCATGGAAGGCTCCTTTCCGCGTCGTCTTGTCCTGACCGGGTACGGCGCGTCTCGTCCGGGCGACGCGGCCTGGGGCCGCGCGCGGCGCGCACCGTAGCATCGCGGTCCGGGGCGTTCAACTCCGCCCCGGGCTACGCTTCGGGCCGCTTCGCGCCACGGTTACGGCGGATACCCGGTGATCTCGCGGATCTCGGCGTAGAGCGGCCGAAGCCGCTCGTACATCCGGCGGTAGACGCGGCGGTAGAGCCGGTCGTAGAGCCCCGAGGTCTTCGGGTCGGGGACGAAGACGCGGCCGACCCGCGTCATCGAGGCGACTGCGACGTCGAACGAGGGATGAAGCCCGAGGCCGACCGCGGCGTCGATCGCGGCGCCGAGACCGGACGCCTCCGTAACGTGCGGCCGCGCCGCGGGCAGGCCGAAAACGTCCGCGGTGATCTGCATCGCCGCGTCGCTCTGCGCTCCCCCGCCCGCGACGCGGAGCTCGGTGATCGGAACGCCGCTCCGCTTCTCGGAACGCTCCTTCCCCTCGCGAAGGGCGTAAGCGAGCCCCTCGAGGATCGCGCGGTAGAGGTGCGCGCGGGTGTGGACGTCGCCGAATCCGATGACGGCCCCTTTCGCCTCGGGCCCGGGCCGCTTCACGCCCGGCGACCAGTAGGGTTGGAGGACGAGGCCCATCGAGCCGGGAGGGACCTTCGAGACGAGCTCGTCGAAGAGGGCCTCGGCGGGGAGCCCCTTCTCGCGTGCCTCCGCCGCCTCGAGCTGGCCGAACTGCTCCTTGAACCAGGTCACCATCCAGAAGCCGCGGTAGATCTGGATCTCGAGGCTGTAGGCGCCGGGGACGGCGGACGGGTACGGCGGCAGGAGCGGAAGCGGCTCGACGTAGCGGCGATGGGTCGTGTTGATCGTCGCGGTCGTCCCGTAGCTGAGGCAGGCGACGTGCGGTTCGAGGCAGCCGGCGCCGAGGACCTCGCACGCCTTGTCGGCGGCGGCGGCGAGGACCGGGAGGCCCTTCGGGAGTCCCGTCGCCTCCGCGGCGGCCGCCGTCAGCTCGCCGAGCCGGCCTCCGGGAGGCACGAGCTCGGGGAGCTGGTCGCGGCGGACCGGGAGCGCGTCCCACTTCCAGTCGAGGCGCCCCGCCCAGCGAAGCCGGCGGTAGTCGAACGGGACGTAGCCGACCTGCCCTCCCGTGGAGTCGACGAAGCGACCCGTCAGCCGGTAGGCGAGGAAGCCGGAGAGGAAGAGATACCGCTCCGTCTTTCCCCAGGTCTCCGGCTCGTGGCGGGCGAGCCAGTGGGCCTCCGCCTCGGCCTGGAAGTAGGCGATCGTCTCGGACATCCCGGAAAGCCGGAAGGCCGCCCCCCAGAGACCCCGGACGGGAGGGACGCCATCTGTTCTCCGCTGGTCGAGCCAGACGATCGCCGGCCGGAGCGGCCTCCCCTTCCCGTCGGTCGCCACCATCGTCGCCCGCTGCGTCGTCACGGCGAGGCCGGCGATCGAGCCGGCGGAGACGTCCGGCTGCGCGAGGAGCCCGCGTGTCGCGGCGCAGACCGACCGCCAGTAGAGCTCCGGGTCCTGCTCGGCGAAGCCGGGAGGACCCGGGACGTACGGCTCGATCGGGACGCGGCTTCGCGCGAGCAGGTTCCCCGACAGGTCGAAGAGGAGCGCGCGGACGCTCTGCGTCCCGTGGTCGATCGCGAGGAGCCGCTCGCCGCTCACGCGCAGAGGGCGGCCGACGCCGCGGGCGCCGAATAGCTCGCGCGCCACCTCGCGAGGTAGTCCTGCTCTTCCATCCGCCAGCGCTCATCATCCCACGCGAGCTCCTCCCGGCAGATGGCCGCGACACGCGGGAGGAGCGAGGCCCCGCCGTCCGGAAGGACGAGCCCAACCCGTACGCGTCGCAGGAGGAGGTCGTCGAGTCGGACGACCCGTTCGGCGCGCGCGGCGTGCCGGATCTCCGCCCAGAGCCACGGAGTCCCCGCGACGGGCTCGAGCTCGCCGTCCCGGGCCCCGGCGACGACCGCCGCTGCCGCCGCGCCGTGCCGGCCCGCGAGCCGTCGCGCCGGCGCGGCCTCGAGGCCGGCCGCCCCCGGCGGAGGCGCGCCGGACGGACGGAAGACGGCGGCGTCGCCCCGAACGCGGGCGAACGCCGGAACCCGCTTCCTCAGCAGGCGGAGCGTTTCGACGGCGATGAGGCGGAACGTCGTCAGCTTCCCGCCTGTCACCGTGACGAGGCCCTCTTCGTCCCAGAGGACGTGCTCGCGGCTCTCCTCCGAGGGACGCGCCTTCCCCGTCCCGACGACCGGACGGACGCCCGCGAAGCTCGAGACCGCGTCCCGGACGGAGAGCGCGAGAGAGGGAAACGCGCTCCGCGCTCCCTCGAGGAGGTAGTCGACCTCGGCCACGGAAATGGACGGCTCGTCGTCGAGCGACCCGGGGTGGTCGAGGTCGGTCGTCCCGAGGAGCGTGAGGCCCTCCCACGGATAGGCGAAGAGCGGACGCGCGTCGAGAGGGTGGCGGAACGTCACGGCCTGCGCCGTCGGGAATCGCCACTGCGGAAGGAGGAGGTGGCTTCCCCGGAGCGGACGGATCCGCGGCCGGCCCCCGACCTCGGCGCGGAGGCGGTCGGCCCACGCGCCGGTGGCGTTCACGACGGCCGCGGCGCCGAGCGCGTGCTCCTCGCCTGTGCGGACGTCCCGGAGGAGCGCCCCCGCGACGCGGCCGCCGCGCCGCGTGAGCCCCTCGCAGCGAACGTAGTTCCGGACGACCGCCCCAGCTGCAGCCGCCTCGTGAAGTACCCGGAGGACGAGGCGCGCGTCGTCCGTCGCGGCATCGGCGTACGCGAAGGCGCCGGCAAGTCCCGGGCCGCCGACGTGGGGCGCGCGGAGGAGGAGCTCGTCGGGCGTCAGCCGGGCGTGCCGCCCCTCGCGGGCGAGGAGGTCGTAGAGCGCGAGGCCCGTCCCGACGAGCGCCGGTCCCGGCCTCTCCCCGTCGCGGAGCGTGAAGAGGAAGCCGACCGGTTCGACGAGGCCGGGGGCCTCGTCGAGGAGCCTGTCCCGTTCGCGCACCGCCTCGCGCGTCAGCCGGAGGTTCCCCTCCGCGAGGTACCGAAGCCCGCCGTGAACGAGCTTCGAGGAGCGGCTCGAGGTGCCCGAGGCGAAGTCCCCCTGCTCGACGAGGACGACCGAGGCTCCGGCGCGCGCGGCCTCGAGCGCGATCCCGGCTCCCGTGATCCCGCCGCCGACGACGAGGAGGTCGGCCGACGCCGGGAGCCGGAGGCGATCCGTCGCGCTCGTCACGGCAGGAGCTTTCCGGGGTTCATCAGCCCCTGCGGGTCGAACGAGAGGAAGACGTCTCCGAGCGCGCGGAGACCGAGCTCCCCCTTCTCGGCCGCGAGCCAGCGGGCGTGGTCGGTCCCGACGCCGTGCTGGTGGCTGATCGTCCCACCTCCCGCGACGATCGCCGCGGAGGCGGCGCTCTTCAGCGTGCGCCAGCGCGCAAGCGTCACGTCGGGGTCGGGATCGAGCCGGAAGAGGTAGGTCGTGTAGAGGCTCGAGCCGTCGAGGTAGACGTGCGAGAGATGGGTGAAGGCGTGGACGCGCTCTCCCTGGCCGGCGAGAGAGCCGCGCAGAGCTTCCTCGACCGAGGAGAGGAGCGCGGGGACGCGGCTCCAGGGCGCGGCCGTCTCGAGCGTGTCGACCGCCCAGCCCGCCTCCCAGAGCGAGTTCCGCAGGTACGGGGCCCGGAAGCGATTGCGGTGCCACTCCCGGCCGAACGCACGGCCGGCCACGACGCCGCCCCTCATCGCGAGCGCTCCGAGGACCTGCCGGCGCGTCTGCCGGACGAGGTTCTCGCCCCCGGAGACGCCGACGAGGAGGAGGCACTTCGAATCCCGCGCCCCGCGGAAAGAGAGGTAGGTCTCGAGCGCTCGAATCAGGCGCGCGTGCCCCGCGAGAAGGAGCGTCGTCTTCGTCTCCTCGGGCGTCGAGAGGCGGAGCATCGAGAGCGGGAGGCGCATCGCGGCGATCTCCCTCACCGCGGCGACGGCCGACTCGAGGTCGGGTAGGAAGACGCCGTGGACCTCCTCCCGCGCCGGGAGCGGAGAGACGCGAACGGTCGCCTCCGTGATCACGCCGAGCCGCCCCTCGCTTCCGAGGACGAGCTCGCGCAGGTCGGGCCCGGCGGCGGAGGCGGGAAACGCCGGAAGGTCGAGGCGCCCCGACGGCGACTCGACACGCCCCCCGGCGAAGAGCCTCTCGATCCTCCCGTAGCCGAGCGACTGCTGCCCGCTCGAGCGGGTCGCAATCCAGCCGCCGAGCGTCGAGAGCTCGAACGACTGCGGGAAGTGCCCGAGCGTGAGTCCGCGCGCGCGCAGCTCCGCCTCGAGGTCGGGCCCCTTCACGCCCGCGCCGAACGTCGCCAGCCGGCTCGTCTCGTCGAGCGCGAGGAGCCGCGAGAGGCGAGAGAGGTCGACCGAGACGACCGGCTCGTCCGAGGTGGCGGGGTTCACGTGCCCCGCCACGCTCGTCCCGCCGCCGTACGGCACGAGACGGTACCCGGCCCGACCGGCGCGGACGAGGAGGGCGGCGACCTGCTCGCCGCTCTCGGGGAAGGCGACGGCGTCCGGGCAGACGCCGACCCTCCCGGACCGGAGCGCGACCCAGTCGGGGAGGCTCTGCCCCCGCGCGTGAAGGAGCCGATCCCACGGGTCGACGGAGAGGCCGTCGCCCGAGGGAAGGCGCGACGGCGGCACCGCGGCGAGCGCTTCCTCCGGCGTCGCGTCGCGCGTCGGGGCGCCAGGCCCGACCCATGCCGCGAGCGCCTCGGCCGCCCGCGGAGGGATGGAGGAGGAGACCGTGTCGTCGCCCCAGCCGTTCCAGCGCCTCATCGCTTCCTCCCCACCGCGAGCCGCGCCTCGATCGGCCGCCAGAGCCCGACGCTCCTCGTCATCACGTCCCGCGCGGCCGCGCCCGCGGCTTCCGGGTCCCCCGCTTCCGCCGCGGCGCGCAGGGCGCCGTAGAACTCCCGCGAGGCGGCGCGCGCCGCCGGACGCTCGAAGTAGAGGAGGGCCATCCGGGCGAAGAGCTCCCGGAAGCCGTTGAGGATCAGGACGTAGACCGGGTTCCCGGAGGAGATCGCGAGGAGGCGGTGGAGCCCCCAGTCGAAGCGCGTCCAGGCCTCCGCGTCGTTCCCGAGCGCCCCGGCGGCGCCGAGGTATGCGGCGACGCGTGCCGGATCGCGCCGCACCGCCTCCCGCGCGTAGGCCGGCGCCAGCACCTCGCGCACCTCGAGCAGCTGCCTCACGAAGCCCTTCGGCACCTCGCCGTGCTCGGCGAGCGCCGCGAGGACGTTCAGCCCCCCCTCGGTCCAGACGTCGTTCACGCGCGTCGGCAGGCCATGCCGCACGGAGACGAAGCCATCCCTGTCGAGCTTCTTGAGCGCCTCGCGGAGCGTCGGGCGCGTCACGCCGAGCGACGCGGCGAGCTCCCGCTCGGGGGGAAGCGACGAGCCCGGGGCGAAGCGCCCGGAGAGGAGCGCCGCCACGAGCTCGCGCTCGGCGTGCGCCCCGGGGCGCCGCGGCGCCGGCGCGACGCCGGAGGCGGCCGGCCGGCGGACGCTTCCGGGAGAGGCGGGCTTACTGGTAAGAGGTCTGACCACAGGGAAATGTTGGGACCGCTCGGCCCGTCCGTCAAGGGCTGCCGAAGCGCGAATGACGCCGGACGCAGAGCCGGGCTGCGATTCGCCGGCCGTCGCGAGCCGGGCATCGGGAGCCCGGCCTCCGCGCGGCCCTCCGCCGGAGGCCGCGCCGGGGCGCCGCGGCCCGTGGGACCGGACGGCCCCCCTCCCGCCCGGCCTCCCCGTATGATTCGGAGAGCGCCCCGAACGACCCGGAAGGAGCTGCATGACGTCCCCATCTCCCCTCGTCGACCTCCTGAAGCGCCACGAGACCGCCATCCTCGCGGAGACCTTCGACGGGATGACCCGCTGCCGGCTGACGCGCTATCAGGCGGCGGGGGACGAGGAGACGCGGCGCCGCCTCTCGCGCCTCTTCGCCCTGCTCCTCGACGCGGTGACCGTGAGGGACCTCGAGCCCGTCCTCGCCTACGCGCGGGAGATCGCGCGGCAGCGGTTCGGCGAGGGGGTGGGGCTTCAGGAGATCCAGACGGCGATCAACATCCTCGAGGAGGCCGTCTGGCGGCGCGTCGTGAAGGAGATCTCCCCCGACGGCCTCGCCGAGGCGCTCGGGCTCGTCAGCACCGTCCTCGGCATCTGCAAGGACACGCTCGCCTCCTCGTACGTCGGCCTCGCGACGCGGCGCCACGCCGGGAGCCTCGACCTCACCGCCCTCTTCCGGGGAACGCAGAATCGCTTCTACCGGGGGACGGAGGAGTAGCGTCCCCGCGAGGCGCCGCTCCTCAGCGCGCGCCGGGCGGCAGGAGGGGCTCGAGGAGCGGAAGGACGTTGGCCGCGAGGAGCCTCTGCCCGTCCGCGTTCGGGTGGATGCCGTCCTCGAGGTTCCTCTCCGGACGTCCCGCCACCCCCTCCAGGAGGAACGGGACGAGCGGGATGCCCGCCTCCTTCGCGACGCGCGGGAAGAGGGCGCCGAAGCCCCGCTGGTAGTCGGGACCGTAGCTCGTCGGGACGAGCATTCCGCAGAGGAGGACCTTCGCGCCGGCCTCCCGCGCCTTCGCGACGATCCCGCGGAGGTTCTTCTCCGTCTCCGCAAGCGGGAGGCCGCGCAGCCCGTCGTTCGCGCCGAGGGCCAGGACGACGACGTCGGGGCGCTGCGTGAGGACCCACTCGGCGCGGCGCAGGCCGCCCGCGGTCGTGTCGCCCGAGACCCCGGCGTTCACGACGCGGACCAGCCTCCCTTTGCGGGCCAGCTCCGCGGCCACGACGGCCGGGTAAGCCTGGTCGACCGGCAGGCCGAGGCCCGCCGTCAGGCTGTCTCCGAGGAAGACGACGAGCGGTGCGTCCGCCGGCACGGCCCGTTCCGGCAGAGGAGCTTCTCCCGGCGCCGGCGAACGGCCGCCGGACGCGTCGCGGGGCGCCGCCCCGGGGTTCGTCGGGACGAGGTCGCGCGCCGCGGCGGACCCCTCCTCCCGCGCCGCTCCGCAGGCCGAGAGGACGAGCAGCGCGAGCGCCGCAGAGGCCAGGGAGAGCGAAACCGGACGCCTCACGGCAACGGAGTCTAAGGGAATGCGAGACTCCGTCCCGTGAGAACGCCTCTTCTCGAGCTTCGCGGCGTCACGAAGGAGCTTCCGTCCGGCGGGCGGACGCTCCGCATCCTCGACGCCATCGACCTCTCGATCGCAGCCGGCGAGTTCGCCGCCATCCTCGGCCCCTCCGGCAGCGGGAAGTCGACTCTCCTCGGCCTCATGGCCGGGCTGGATCGACCGACGCGCGGGGAGGTCCTCCTCGAGGGAGAGGCAATCCACGGGATGAGCGAGGACTTGCTCGCCCTCCTCCGGCGGCGGAAGGTCGGCTTCGTCTTCCAGTCGTACCAGCTCCTGTCGAACCTGACCGCGCGGGAGAACGTCCTCCTCCCGCTCGAGCTGGTCGGGAACCCCGATGCCGGCGCGCGGGCGACGGAGCTCCTCGCCGCCGTCGGGCTCGGCGAGCGCGGCCACCACTACCCCTCCCAGCTGTCCGGGGGCGAGCAGCAGAGGGTCGCGCTCGCCCGCGCGTTCGGGACGCGCCCCCCGCTCCTCCTCGCCGACGAGCCGACCGGGAACCTCGACAGCGCGACGGGCGCCTCGATCCTCGACGCCCTCGTGAGGCTCCGGAGCGAGAGCGGGACGACGCTCGTCCTCGTCACCCACGACCCCGCCGTCGCCGCGCTCGCGGGTCGGCGCCTCCACCTCCGCGACGGGAGGATCGAGCGGGACGAGACGGTCTCGTGAACGGAGGCCTCTTCTTCCGCCAGCTCATTCGCGAGAGCCGGGGCTCCCGCGGGCGCCTCGCGTTCTTCGCCGCCTGCCTCGGCACCGGCGTCGCGGCCGTCGTTGCCGTGGCCGGCCTCTCCGGCGCGCTCGAGGAGAGCGTCCGCAGCCAGGCGCGCCCGCTCCTCGGCGCCGACCTCGCCGTGGAGTCGTTCCAGCCCTTCCCGGCCGCCGTCGAGAGCGCGATCGCCGCCCTCCCCGGGACGAGGACGCGGAGCGAGGAGCTCGTGACCGTCCTCTTCGAGCCGGGCTCCGCGGCGGCAGCAGAGGGCGCCCCTCCCCGCAGCCTCCTCGTCGAGCTGAAGGCGGTCGAGGCTCCTTACCCGCTCGCGGGCGAGCTTCGCCTCGAGCCCGATCAGCCCCTCGCCGACCTCCTCCCTACCGACGGCCTCGTCGCCCACCCCGACGTCCTCCGCCGTCTCGGCGTCTCCGTCGGCGGGGACGTTTCGCTCGGCGGCGCCCCGTTCCGCGTGACCGGGACGATCGCCTCCGAGGCCGACCGCCTCGCCGGTTCCTTCCGGCTCGGCCCGCGCGTCTTCGTCTCGCGCGCCGGCCTCGCGCGGACCTCGCTCGCCGGCTTCGGCAGCCGCGTCACGAGGCGCATCCTCGTGAACCTCCCCGAGGGGACCGACGTGCCGGCCGCCCGCCGTCGCATAGCGGCGCTGCGGGAGCGGCTCGACGGAGTCCCGGGCGTGAGGGTCGAAAGCTGGCTCGACGGCCAGCCCGAGCTCCGGCAGGCGATCCGGCGCACCTCCCGCTTCCTCGGCCTCGTCGCGCTCGCCTCGCTCCTCGTCGGCGGAGTCGGCGTCGCCCAGACCGTCCGCGCCTGGATCGCGAGCCGGCTCGACGCAATCGCGATCCTCCGCTGTCTCGGCGTCACGTCGCCGGAGACGGCCCTCCTCTACGGGGTCCAGACGGCGGGCCTCGGCCTCGCCGGGAGCCTCCTCGGAGCCGTCGCCGGGATCGGGCTCGTCGCGGCGATCGGCCACGCCTACTCCGACCTCCTGCCGCCCGGCGGCCTCGACCCGTGGCAGCCGGCGGCCCTGCTCCGGGGCCTCGGCCTGGGCGTCGGGGTGTCGGTCCTCTTCGGGCTCCCGGCCCTCCTGGCGGTCCGGCGCGTCCCGCCCGTGCGCGTCTTCCGGCACGACGCCGAGCCGCTCCCGGCGTCGCGGGGCCTCCGGCTCGCCGCCGCCGCACTCCTCCTCGCGGGAGTCGGCCTGACGGCGTGGGTCCAGTCCGGGCTCCCCCGCGTCGCTCTCTACTTCACGCTCGGCCTCGCCGCGTCGGCGCTCCTCCTCTTCCTCGCGGCGCACGCCCTCCTCCGCCTCGTCGCCCGCATCCCGCGCGAGCGCCTCCCGTTCGCGCTCCGGAGCGGGCTCTCCGCACTCTCCCGGCCGGGGGCGGGGACCGTCGGCTCGATCCTCGCGCTCGGCCTCGGGACGCTCGTCGTCCTCCAGATCGCCCTCGTCCAGCGCGACTTCTCCCGCCAGCTCACGGCCGACCTCCCGAAGAACGCTCCCACCGCCTTCCTCCTCGACGTCCAGCCCGACCAGTGGCCCGGAGTCGCGGCGCTCCTCTCGGCGAACGGAGCGACTCGGACCCTCTCGGTCCCCGTCGTCACCGCGCGCCTCACGGCGGTCGACGGAACGCCGACCGCCGAGCTCGCGAAACGGAGGTCGGGGGATTCGCACCGGGAGCGCTGGGCGCTGACGCGCGAGCAGCGCCTCACCTGCATGACCGAGCTCCCCGAGGACAATCGCGTCGTCGCGGGCGCGCTCTGGTCCGACCCCTCCGCGGCCGAGGTGAGCCTCGAGGAGGAATTCGCGGGACGCATCGGCGCGAAGGTCGGGACCTCTCTCGACTTCGACGTCCAGGGCGTCCCGCTCCGCCTGAAGGTCACGAGCCTCCGCTCCGTCGACTGGAGGACGTTCGGGATCAACTTCTTCCTCGTCGTAGAGCCCGGCGTCCTCGAGAAGGCGCCGCAGCTGCGCCTCGCGGCCGCGCGGCTGCCCAGCGCGCACGAGGGGAGGATCCAGGACCTCATGGCGCGGGAGTTCCCGAACGTCGTCCTGATCCGCACGCGCGACGTCCTCGAGCGGGTCGCCGCGATCGCGACGCGGCTCGGGAATGCCGTGCGGGTCCTCGGCGCCTTCTCCGTCCTGGCCGGCCTCGTCATCCTCGCCGGGTCGATCAGCGCCGCCTCCGCCCGCCGCGCCCGCGAGGCGGCGCTCCTGAAGGTCCTTGGCGTCACCCGCGGCGGCGTCGCAACGGCCCTCGCGGTCGAGTACGCGCTCGTCGGCCTCGTGGCGGGCCTCGTCGGTACGCTCGGCGCGACGGTCCTCGCCGGCTCGGTCCTCACGGCGGCGTTCGAGGTCTCCTTCCGTCCTTCCCCGCTCCTCCTCGCGGCGACGCCGTTCGCGATCGCGCTCCTCGCGGCGGCCGCGGGCCTCGCCGTCAGCCTCCGGCCGCTCCAGGTCCGGCCGCTCGAGGTCCTTCGCGGAGAGTGAGCCGGGCGGGCGGGCCGCGGCCGATTCCGGCCCCGGCCCGCCTGCCTCCGGGAGAGGTCAGGCCGGGATCGCCTCCTCGACCGTCGTCAGGTCGACGACGCCGAGGGCCCCGTAGAGCGCCGGGAGGACCTTCGCGGCCGAGTGGGTCCGCCGCAGCTCGGCGACCTTCTCGGTCCCGGCGCGGTAGGCCGGGAGGTACATCCGGCCGAGGAGCGGATGGCGCCCCCAGGCGCCGGAGAGCTTGTCGGCCCGCTCCTCCGAGACGAGGAAGTCGTTCCGGAGGACCCGCGCGACGTCGTCCTTCGCCCACCCCTCGTTCCAGGTGAGCCACGACGACTGGTTCTTCGCGTCGTCCTGGAGGAGCGCGAGGAGCATTCCCGCCTCCATCTCGCGGTCCGGCAGCTCCTCGGGCGAGAGGACCCCGTAGGCCATCAGGAGCGCGTTGTTCGCGATCCCCTCGAAGAGCGCCGCGGGTCGCGTGTTCATCGTCAGGACCGACGCCTCGAAGCCGACGACTCCGCGGACGAAGAGGTCCTGGAGGAACGCGAACGTCGTCACGTGCCCGGGGACGACCTCGTGGCTGACGAGCTGGGCGAACTCGGGACGGGAGATCTGGAGCGAGGCGTTCAGCTCGTAGGTCGCCTCGTACTCGGGCGAGCCGTCCGGCTTCCGCGCGCGGCCGAGGTAGTTCATCGAGCCCGAGAACCAGGCGTTCTCGATCGGAAGGAACGTCACGTTCGCGCGCGGGACCCGCGCGAGCTCCGCCGGGAGGAACGGCATCACGCTCCGCGCCGCGAGGGCGTCGAGGTCGGCGACGAGGCGGGCCGAGAGGGCCGGGATCTCCTCCTTCGGCACGATCCGCTCCGCGCGCCAGGCGTCGACGGCGGCCAGCAGCCCCGGCCCGTCCGAGGACGGGTGCCCGGCCGCCGCGAGGAGCTCGCGCACTCGCTCCCGCTTCGCCGCCGGGTCGGACGGCGAGCCGGGCCGCCCGAGGATCGCGCGCATGCAGCGCTCGTACGGGACCGGCTGGCCGCGGCCCGCGACCTCGAGGGCGAGGTCGAGCATCACCTCGAAGCAGAGGCCGAGCCCCTCGAGGTAGCGGGCCCGGAGGCCCGTGCCCCGCTCCGCCTCATCGCGGACTCGGGCGATCGCGCCGCGCACGTCGACGGCGTCGAGGTAGGCGTCGAGCGCGGCGATCGCCTCGGCCTTCGCCGAGGCGCCGCCGAGCTCGCGCAGCCGGGCCGCCTCCGGCCTCGAGTAGGAGGCCGGAAGCGGCTCGTCCGAGAACCAGGAGTCCGCGATGAACCGGCCCACGCCCGACGGGTTCATCACGTCCCCGCCCCAGAGCGTGTCGAGGCCGAGGACGGCGGTCGCGACGGCCTGGTCGAGGGCGTCCACGGCCTACTCCTCCCCGTTCGTCCGGCGGGCGTCCCAGTACATGTAGGCCGCGAGGAGGACGTAGGCGCCGAGCGCGAGGAGCTCCGGGCCCATGCCCTCCGAGAAGCCGAAGTTCCAGCCGAGGAGCGACGGGATCCCCGTCCCGATCGCGCCCGCGACCTTCTCGTCGGTGGCCAGGAACTTGAAGACCGTCGCGACGACGCCCATCACGGCGCCGCCGGCGATGAAGCCGGAGGCGATGAGGATGCCGCGCGAGTTCCGGGCAGCGGCGAGCCTCTCGTCCTTCCCGGCGCTCTTCGCCACGAGGTGCGCGATGAAGCCCCCGACGAGGAGAGGCGTGTTCAGCTCGAGCGGGATGTACATGCCGAGCGCGAACGCGAGCGCGGGGACGCCGATCATCTGCATCGTGAGCGCGATGAGCGCCCCGGTGCCGTAGAGGAGCCACGGGACCGGCTCGGCCGACATGAGCGTCTTGATGACGGCGGCCATCGCGTTCGCCTGCGGCGCCGCGAGGACCTGCCCCGCCGGGTGGTCGGGCCCCGGCACGAAGCCGTAGACCTTGTTGAGGAGGAGGAGGACCGAGCCGACGGAGAGCGCCGCGACGATCGTCCCGAGGAGCTTCGAGCGCTGCTGGACCGCGGGCGTCGCCCCGATCCAGTAGCCGACCTTCAGGTCGGTGATGAGGCCGCCCGCCATCGAGAGCGCCGTGCAGACGACGCCGCCGATCAGGAGCGCCGCGAGCATCCCCGCGTTCCCCGAGAGGCCGGCCTTCACGAGGAAGAGGGACGTGAGGATGAGCGTCATGAGCGTCATCCCGGAGACCGGGTTCGTCCCGACCGTCGCGATCGCGCGCGCGGCGACCGACGTGAAGAGGAACGAGATGACGATGACGACGAGGAGCGCGATGAGCGACTGCGACCCGATGCTCGGGGAGGGGTCGAGGACGCCGAATCGGAAGAACGCCCAGGCGACGAGGGCCACGGCGACGAGGCCGCCGAGGATGACCTTCATCGGCAGGTCGCGGTCCGTCCGCTCGGTCTCACCGGAGCCCGACTTGGCGCCGCCGAAGATCGCCTTGAAGGAGAATGCCTTCGCGATGACGCGCCAGCTCCGGAGGATCCCCAGGATCCCGGCCGCGGCGATGGCGCCGATGCCGATGAGCCGGACGTAGTTGCGGAAGACGGCCTCGGCGCCCATCGCGCCGACGAGCGTCCCGTCGGTGACCGGCGGGATGCCGGTCGCCGAACCCGCTCCGAAGTGCGCGATGACCGGCACGAGGAGGAACCAGGAGAGGAACGAGCCGGCGCAGATGACCGCCGAGTACTTCAGGCCGATGATGAAGCCGAGCCCCATGACCGAGGAGAGGACGTCGACCTTGAAGACGATCTTCGACCGCTCGGCGACCTTGTCGAGGAGCCACACGGAGCGCGTCGTGAAGACCTCGGCGAAGGCCTGCAGGTGGAGGATCAGGAAGTCGAAGATCCCGCCGATCAGGGCGGCCGCGACGAGGACCTTCGCCTGCTTCCCTCCCGCCTCGCCCGCGACGAGGACCTCGGTCGTGGCCGTCGCCTCCGGGAAGGGGAACTCCCCGTGCATCTCCTTCACGAAGTGGCGCCGGAGCGGCACGAGGAAGACGATGCCGAGCGCGCCGCCGAGGAGCGACACGAGGAACAGCTTGAAGAGGTCGACGGGCAGGCCGAGGATGAAGAGAGCCGGGAGCGTGAAGATCGCCCCCGCCACGACGAGGCCCGAGGCGGCGCCGACGGACTGGACGATGACGTTCTCGAGGACCGTCGACCGGCGCTTGAAGGCGTAGCCGAGGCCGACCGCGAGGATGGCGATCGGGATCGCCGCCTCGAAGACCTGCCCGACCTTAAGTCCGAGGAACGCCGCGGCGGCGGAGAAGATCGCCGCCATGACGATGCCGAGCGTGACCGAGCGCGGCGTGAACTCCTGGATCGCGGAGTCGGGGGGGACGATCGGCTGGTAGGTCTCGCCCGGCTTCAGGGGCCGGTAGGCGTTCTCGGGGAGCGACTTCGACGAGGAGACTTCCATCATTCCTCCGTGGGGACCCCGCGCTCGGGGCGGCGGGCGTCGTTCGCGGGCGACCATGGAGTCTGATGGGAAACGCCCCGTCCGTCGAGCGACATCGTTCAGCGGCCCCCGTCGTTCCGACCCGTCCCGGGGCGGGCGGGGCCGCCGCCCCCCCGCCGCCGGTCAGTCGCCCGCGAGGACGGCCGCGATCGCTTCCTCGTATGGGATCGGCTCGACCATCCCGCGGAAGCGCTCCGGGACCCCGAAGACGGCTTCGCGCGTCCGGCCGTGCGGGTTCCGCTCGAAGATCTCGAGGACCTGTCGCCGGAGGAGCGGCGACGGGAGCAACCGCTCGAAGCGCGTCTCGAGGGAGGAGAGAAACGGCAGGACCGCGATCCGCCCGGGTCGCTGCGCCCTCATCTCGGCGAAGAGGCCGGCGATCGCCTCGAGCCGCGAAGTCGAGAGGAAGAAGTACGACCCGATCATGTCGACGGCCTGCATCGGAAGCCAGAACGGCGCCTCGTCGGAGACCTTCTCGAAGTGGAAGACGGTCTGGAGGACGAGGTGCGAAACGAGCCGGGCGAGCGCTGGGACGCGGCCGCAGTCCCCGCCCAGCGCGATCAGCAGCTCCCGGGCGACGGCCGCGCCCCGGAGCTCGACGGCCGGGGTGCCGTAGAGCGCCGAGGAGTCGTAGGTCCTCGCGAGGTCGAGGTCGAGCCCGGTCCCGGTCAGGGCGACCCGCTCGGAGGCGGAGATGTTGCCGAGGTCGTGGCAGGCGAAGGCGACGCCGAAGGCCGTCCGAAGCGTCCCGGCGTCCGGTTCCGCCTCTCTCGTCTCCGTGGACCAGCGGCGGGCGTCCCGTTCGAGCTCGAACGGATCGAGCCCCTCCGCGAGCGCTCCGAAGAGCGCCTCCACGCAGTCGCAGACGGCCGCGACGTGGCGCGCGTTGTGGTACGAGGGAGGCCGCGCGACGCCGGGGAGGACCACCCTTCCCGACCGGGCCCAGACCTCGGCCTCGAACCGCTCGTGCGCGGCGACGGCGAGGCCTCGGATCTCGCGGACCAGCTCGGGGTGGCAGGGAACGAACGCTTCACTCTCGGAAGGCGTCATCGGGCTCTCGACGGAATGTTAGCAGCGGCCTCTTCCGAGACAGCGCCTCGCCTGCGTCGGAGGTCGTAGACTCGACGTTCCTCCCACGAGGGACCGGCGTGAACCCCGACCTCGCGTACGAAACGCTCCCCCGCCTCCTCGTGGCCGCTCTCGGCGGCCTCGCCGTCGGCGTCGAGCGGGAGTGGTCGGCCCGCGCCGCCGGCGGCATCCGCCGCTTCGCCGGCGTCCGGACGTTCCTCCTCATCGGGCTGATCGCCGGAACGGCGGCCGCCGTCTCCGGCTCGGGCGCGGCGGCGGCGGGGCTTCTCCTCCTCGGCGCGATCGCGCTCCTCGTCGTCGCCTCGTTCACGGTTCACGCCTTCGCCGGCGACCTCGACGCCACGACGGAGGTTGCCGCGCTGGCCGTCCTCGGCGCCGGATGGCTCTCGGGCTCCGGCCGGATCGCGCTCGGAAGCGCCCTCGCCGCGCTCGTCTCCCTCGTCCTCGCCGAGAAGACCAAGATCCACGGCCTCGTCGAGAAGCTCCGCTCCGAGGAGGTGGGCGCGGGCGCCCACTTCGCCGTCCTCGCCCTCGTCGTCCTGCCGATCCTGCCGGCCGGCCCGTACGGACCGTCGCCCGGCATCCGACCGCAGGAGCTCTGGGCCCTCGTCCTGATCGTCTCGGGGATCGGCTTCTTCGGCTACATCGCCGTCCGCTGGGCCGGCCCGGAGAAGGGGTGGGGCCTGGCCGGCCTCCTCGGCGGCCTCGTCTCCTCGACCGGAGTCACCCTCTCCTTCTCGCGCGAGAGCCGCGGCCCGGAGGCCGCGCACGGCCCCCTCGCCGTCGGCGTCGTCGCGGCCTGCGCCCTCGTCCCGTTCCGGGTCACGATCCTCGCGTCTCTCCTGAGCCCTCAGATCGGCCGGGAGGTCCTGCCGCTCCTCGCTCTCCCGATGGTCGCCGGCCTGGCCGCCATCCTCCTCCTCCGCCGCCGCCCCACGGAGCCCGCGACGGCGGCCGGTCCCGGGAACCCGCTCCGCCTCGTCTCCGCGCTCCAGCTCGCGGCCGCGTTCCAGGTCGTCCTCTACGCCGTCGACGCGGCGCGGACCGCGTTCGGATCGCGCGGCGTCCTCGTCTCCTCGGCCCTCGCGGGGCTCGCCGACGTCGACGCGCTCATCTACTCGATGTACAAGCTCGGGCAGGGGCCGGCCGACGCGTTCCTGGCGGCGCGGGCTCTCGCCGTCGGGGTGCTCTCGAACACGCTCCTGAAGCTCGCTCTCGCCGTCGCCGTCGGCGCGGGGCCCTACCGACGCCTCGCCGGCGGCGGCCTCCTGGCGCTCGCCGCCGCGAGCCTCGCCGGCCTCGTCCTCTTCTGACGCCCGCGCCGCGGGGGCGTGCGATCCTTCATCCTGCGCGCGGGGCCCGAGGACGCCCCGCCGAGAGGAGACGCGATGACCGACTCCCCCGTCACCCGGCGCACCCTCCTCGGGACAGCCGCCCTCGCGGGCGCCGCGGCGGTCCTCCCGAAAGGGCTCGAGGCGCGCGAGAACGCCCCGGCGCAGGCCGGCCTCCGGATCGTCACCTCCGGCAACGGCCTCGAGGCCGCGAAGGCCGCCCGGGAGGCGCTCCTCGCCGGCACCGATCCCCTCGACGCCGCGATCGCCGGCGTGAACGTCGTCGAGCTCGACCCGGCCGACCTCACCGTCGGCTACGGCGGCATCCCGAACGAGGAAGGGGTCGTCGAGCTGGACGCCGCCGTCATGGACGGCCGGACGATGAAGGCCGGCGCGGTCGCCGCCCTGACCGGCGTGAAGACCCCCTCGAAGGTCGCGAAGCTCGTCATGGAGCGGACCGACCGCGTCTTCCTGGTCGGCGCGGGCGCCCGCCGCTTCGCGACGGCGCACGGCTTCCCGGACGAGGAGCTCCTCACCGAGAAGACCCGGAAGATCTGGCTCTACTGGAAGGACCGCCTCTCCGACCTCGACGACTGGATCGAGGCCGCGAAGGACGCCGAGGACCCCGACGTGAAGGAGTTCGTCCGGAAGTACGGGAAGGGGATCTTCCGCCCGCAGGGGACGATCCACATGTCCGTCCGCTCCGCCTCGGGCGACCTCGTCGGCGTGACGACGACGTCGGGCCTCTTCTTCAAGATCCCCGGCCGCGTCGGCGACTCTCCGGTCGTCGGAGCGGGCCTCTACTCGGAGAACGGCGTCGGCTCCGCCGGCTCGACCGGGCGCGGCGAGGCGAACCTCCTCACCTGCGGATCGCACACCGTCGTCGAGCACCTGCGCGACGGCCTCGCCCCGGAGGAGGCCTGCCTGAAGGCTCTTCGCCGGATCGCCGAGAAGACCCACCACGTCCCGCGACACCGGGACGCGAAGGGACGCCCCACGTTCAACGTCCAGTTCTACTGCGTCGACGCCGCCGGACGGACCGCCGGCGCCGCGATCTGGAGCGGGTCGAAGTACGTGGTCGGCGACGCGGCCGGCGTGAAGACCCTCGACTGCGCCTATCTCTACAAGCGGGACGCCTGAGGGTGGGCCCGCGAACCGCCGATCGACCCGCGGCGCCTTCCGCGCCGCCCAGGAGACCGATGAGAAGAACCGCCCTGCCCGCCTTCGCCGCCCTCGCGGCCGCCCTCCTCGCCGCCGCGCCCGGCTTCGCCGCTCCGAAAGGTGCCGAGATGTCCCGAGACGTCCTCACGTTCCCGGCGACCGAGACGACCCTGCCGAACGGCCTGAAGGTGATCGTCGTCCCGACCGGCTTCCCGAACCTCGTCTCCCTCCAGATCCCGGTGCAGACCGGGTCGCGGAACGAGGTGGAGCCGGGCAAGTCGGGTTTCGCCCACTTCTTCGAGCACATGATGTTCCGCGGGACGAAGGCCTACCCGCCCGAGGAGTACCAGGCGATCCTGACGCGGGCCGGCGCATCCCAGAACGCCTACACGACCGACGACTACACGAACTACCACACGACGTTCGCGAAAGAGGACCTCGAAAAGGTCCTCGAGATCGAGGCCGACCGCTTCCGGAACCTCGAGTACCCCGAGGCGGCGTTCAAGACCGAGTCGCGCGCCGTCCTCGGCGAGTACAACAAGAACAGCGCGAATCCGGTCTCGAAGCTCTTCGAGGCGATGCGCGACGCTGCGTTCACGACGCACACCTACAAGCACACGACGATGGGCTTCCTCCGCGACATCGAGGACATGCCCAACCAGTTCGCCTACTCCAGGCAGTTCTTCGACCGCTGGTACCGCCCCGAATACACGACGATCCTCGTCGCCGGCGACGTCGACCCGGCGAAGGTCCTCCCGCTCGTCGAGAAGTACTGGGGGGCCTGGAAGCGCGGCTCCTGGTCCGTCGAGATCCCGCGGGAGCCGGCCCCGGCCGGGCCGAAGAGCGCCCACGTGCCGTGGCCGACGCCGACCCTCCCCTGGGTCGTCGTCTCGTTCCGCGGCCCCGCCTTCTCGACGACGGAGAAGGACTGGGCGGCGCTCGAGGTCCTCTCCGACCTCTCCTTCGGCCCCACGTCGGCCGTCTACAAGAAGCTCGTCGAGACCGAGCAGAAGGCCGACCAGCTGTTCGCCTACTTCCCCGCGAGCGCCGACCCGCAGCTCCTGATGGTCGCCGCGCGCGTCAAGAAGCTCGAGGACGCCGCCTCCGTCCGCGACGAGCTCCTCCGGACGTTCGCCGCGCTCCGGGCCGAGCCCGTCCCCGCCCGCCGCCTCGCCGACGCGCAATCCCGCGCCCGCTACGCGCTCGTCCGGAGCTTCGACAACACCGAGGCGATCGCCTCGACGCTCGCGCAGTACGTCCGCCACCGCCGCGAGTACGGCACGCTCAACGAGCTCTACCGCCTCTACGAGACGCTGACCCCGGAGGACCTCCGCGCCGCCGCCGCGAAATACGTCGTCGACGCCGGCCTCGTCCAGACCACGCTCTCCCACGACCCCCTCCCCGAGCCGCTCGCGAAGCTCCCGGCCCTTGCGACGCTCGTCCCGGCAGTCGCCGCCCCCGAGGGTCTCGCGGTCGTGGAGCGGCCGTCGTCCCACCCGCAGGTGACTTTCAAGCTCCTCTTCTCGGCCGGCTCCGCGCACGACCCGAAGGGGAAGGAGGGTCTCGCGGCCCTGACGGCCGCGATGGTCGCGGAGGCGGGCTCGAAGGACGCCGCCATCGACGAGATTCGCAAGGCGCTCTTCCCCATGGCCGCCTCGTTCTCGGCCGGCGTCGACCGGGAGATGACCGCCTTCACCGGCAGCGTCCACCAGGACAACCTCGCCACGTTCCTCGACGTCGCTCTCCCGCAGCTCCTTTCGCCGGGATTCCGCGAGGAGGACTTCCGGCGGCTGAAGGATGCCCAGCGCAACGCCCTCGCCCAGGACCTGATCGCGAACAACGAGGAGGAGCTCGGCAAGGAGCGCCTCCAGTCCGTCGTCTTCGCCGGCACCCCCTACGCGCATCCGCCGCTCGGCACGCTCGCCGGGATCGACGCGATCACGCTCGACGACGTGAAGGCGTTCTGGAAGGCGGCCTACACGCGCGCGGCGCTCACGGTCGGCCTCGCCGGCGACGTCCCGACCGACCTGAGGGCCCGCCTCCTCGCCCGCCTCGGAGACCTCGCCGCCGGCCCGGCCCTCCCGGCGCCCGTCGGCGTGAAGGGGCGCCGACCCCCGGCGCTCGAGGTGGAGATCGTCCAGAAGGAGACCCGCGCCACCGCAATCTCCTTCGGCCTCCCGATCGAGGTGACGCGCTCCCACTCCGACTTCGCGGCCCTCTCCGTCTTTCGCGCGTTCCTCGGCGAGCACCGCAACTCGATGGCGCACCTCTACCAGAGGATCCGCGAGCTGCGCGGGATGAACTACGGCGACTACGCCTACGTCGAGGCGTTCCCGTACGGCATGTACGCCACGAGCCCCGCCCCGAACGTCGCCCGGAGGGCGCAGCTCTTCGAGGTCTGGATCCGCCCGGTCGTCCCGGCCAACGGACCGATGGCGCTGAAGATCGCCCTCCACGAGCTCGACCGCCTGATCCGCAGCGGGATCTCCGAGGCGGACTTCCAGCGGACCCGCGACTACCTGATGAAGAACGTCTACCTCCTCACCTCGACCCAGGGCGACGACCTCGGCGCCGCCCTCGACTCGAGGTGGTACGGCACCGCCGACCTCGTCCCCTACCTGCGCGAGAGGCTCGCGAAGCTGACGCGCGCCGACGTGAACCGGGCGATCCGGAAGCACCTCTCGGCCGAGACGCTCTCCGTCGTCATGATCACGAAGGACGCCGAGGGGCTGAAGAAGCAGCTCCTCTCGCCGGAGCCGTCCACGATCGCGTACGATGCCCCGAAACCCCCGGAGGTCCTCGCGGAGGACAAGGTCATCGGAGAGAGGAAGCTCGGCCTCACGCCGGAAAGGGTCCGGATCACCCCGGTGGCCGAGGTCTTCGCCCGCTGAAAGGAGAGGAGATGCCCCCAGAGATCTTCTTCGTGGCCGTGGACGGCCGCCAGCTCGACGGCGAGCACGACATGAGCCAGGTCCGGCAGCTCTGCACGCAGTACGCCGGACGCCAGGTGATGGTCTGGAACGAGGCGCTCGGGTCGTGGACCGACCCGAAGACGCTCCCGTCGTTCCGCGTCGCGGCGGCGCCCGCGCCGGCCCCGGCTCCCGTGGCGGCGCCGGCATCGGCGCGGGGGCGGGAGC
>CAZWRQ010000007.1:0-40662 GCA_964636395.1 uncultured Holophagales bacterium | reverse complement strand
CGCGCTCGAGCGCGACCTCGGCCTCGAGGCGGTCCACGTCGTCTACAACTCGGGCCGGCACGTCGCCGCGAACGGCCGCTCGCTCGCGGAAGCCCTCGACGCGTTCGTCCGCGAGGCGGGAGCTCCGCCGGGGGAGATCGCGGTCCTGGCGCACAGCATGGGCGGCCTCGTGGTGCGGAGCGCGCTCGTGGCCGCGAGCCGGGCCGGGCAGTCGTGGCCGGCGTTCGTTCGGGCGGTGGTCTTCCTCGGGACGCCCCATCACGGCGCGCCGGCGGAGCGTCTCGGGAGCCTCGCTCAGGCGGCCCTCGGCGTCAGCCCGTACGGGCGCCCCTTCGCGCGCCTCGGGCGGCTCCGGAGCGCGGGGATCACCGACCTGCGCCACGGAAGCCTCCTCGACGAGGACCGCGCGGACGACGACCGGTTCGCCCGGCACGGGGACGCGCGCGCCCCCGTGCCGCTTCCCCGCGGCGTCGCCTTCTTCGCCGTCGCCGGGACGGCCACGACCGAGCCCGGGGCGCCCGGTGCGAGGATCGCCGGGGACGGCCTCGTCCCCGTCGCGAGCGCTCTCGGGCACCACCGCGACCCGGAGCGGACGCTCGCCTTCGCTCCGGGCCGGACGTGGATCGCGCCGGGCACCGACCACCTCGCCCTCCTCGCGAGCCGGGCGGTCTACGAACGCGTCCGCCAGTGGCTGGACGGCGCGGGCGCCGGCGGCGTCGCCGCCCGGGTGTCGCCGGGAGACCGGACATGACGACGGACCTCGCGGCCCTCTTCGGCGGGATCGACGTCTATCTCTTCGACCAGCTCCTCCGCGGGCGGATCGCGCCGGGAATGCGCGTCCTCGATGCCGGCTGCGGCCGCGGCCGGAACCTCGTCTTCCTCCTCCGCGAGGGGTACGAGGTCTTCGCCCTCGACCCGGACCAGGCGGCCGTCGCGGCCGTGCGCGACCTCGCGCGGCGGCTCGCGCCCGCGCTCCCGGAGACGAACGTCCGCTGCGAGCCGGTCGACGCCTCGACGTTCCCCGACGCCTGCGCCGACGTCGTGATCTCGAACGCCGTCCTCCATTTCGCGTCGGAAGAGACGCGGTTCCTCGCCATGCTCCGCGGCACCTGGCGGCTCGTCGCGCCGGGCGGCCTCCTCTTCTGCCGCCTCGCCTCGTCGATCGGGGTCGAGCGGCTCGTCCGGCCGCTCGGCGGGCGGCGGTTCGCGCTGCCCGACGGAACCGACCGCTTCCTGGTCGACGAGGCGTCCCTCCTGGGCCTGACGGAGGAGCTCGGCGGGCAGCTCCTCGATCCGATCAAGACGACCGTCGTCCAGGGGCAGCGGGCGATGACGACGTGGGTCGTCCGGAAGGGGAAGTGACGTGTCGTCGAACGCCGACCGCCTCGCCGTCGACCTCGGCCTCGAGCCGCACCCCGAGGGGGGGCGCTACCGGCAGCTCCACAGGTCCAGGGCGGTCGTTCGCGTGCCCTCGCGTGGCCTCGAGCGCGCCGCGCTGACGTCGATCCTCTTCCTCCTCGCGAAGGGCGAGGTGAGCCGCTGGCACCGGGTCCTCTCCGACGAGGCCTGGCATTTTCACGAGGGAGAGCCGCTCGAGCTCCTCGTCGTCGACGCGGGGTTCGAAGTCGTGACGCGCCACATCCTCGGCCGGGCGAGCGACGGGGACGAGCCGCTCGCCGTCGTCCCGTCCGGCGCCTGGCAGGCGGCGCGGCCGATGGGGGAGTACGCACTCGTCGCCTGCGACGTGGGGCCGGGTTTCGACTTCGCCGACTTCGCGCTCCTGGCGGACCTCCCGGTCGAATCGGCGCGACTGCGGGAACGGTCCCCGTCGCTCGCGGAGCGCCTCTGAGCCGGCGTCCGGGCGAGAGGCGACCGCGGGCACGTCGCGCCCGGAGCGCCTGGACGCCTCTCGATCAGGGCCGGACGGCTCGGCGCAGCTCCTCGTCGTAGCGGGGGTTCTTCCACTCCCGTTCGATCGGATCGGCACCGATTCCCTTCTCGAGAATCGTGACGACACGCGGGACGAGGCGAACGGCGGGGGCACGGTCGACGCGAGCGAGGAAGACGCTTTCGAACGTGATGCCCGGGTCGATCGCCTTCAGCGGGCTCCCGAAGGAGACGTCGTGCGCCTCCCCCGGCATCGGGCGGCCGGCGGCGTCCAGGTAGACGACTGTGGCGAGGACCCGGCGGATCGGCCTGTCCGAGACGTTTCGGACCTTCGCGGCGTAGGACGGGAGCGGCGGGAAGCCCTCGACGGCGGCCGCGGCCAGCTCGACGGGTGCGAGGCCGGCGGCCTCGAGATTCTCCAGCGGCCGGGCATCGGCAACGGCCGCGAGCGCGGGTGCCGATGCGACTCTTGGGGGAGGAACGGGCCGGAAAGCCTCCGGGCCGGGGCGCGACGGCGACGGCTGGGACGACGGGCCGGGCGGGGCGCCGCACGCGACCGCGAAGAGGCCGAGCCCGATCAAGCAGGCGACATGGCGCAGCACGGCCCCGACGTTACCTCGGAGACCGTCCGTCCGTCGCGTGCGCGGAGAAAGCTGCCGGGAGCGTGCCGATAGGGCGACGCTCCCGGCGTCCCTGGCCTGGCGGGGAGGGGGGCGGCGGAGAGTGGTTCCTCGCCGGCCAGGGGAGATCAGGTCTGTAGGTGAGACGAACTCGCTGGAGTTGGCTGTCCCTTGACGAGAAGGTGGGACCCGGACGCCAGAAAAGCAAGTGCCGGCCCGGAAGAGCCGGCACACGCCCGAACAGAGCGCTCTTCGATGTCTCGGGTCAGAGCCCCCGGGCCGCCCGGTAGGCCGGGATCGCCGCCTCGAGGACGCGGCAGGCGGCCTGCAGGTCCTCGGCCTTCAGGACGTAGGCGATCCTCACCTCGTCCTTGCCGAGGCCGGGCGTCGCGTAGAAGCCGTCGGCCGGGGCGACCATGACCGTCGCGCCGTCGAGCTGGAAGTCGGTGAGGAGCCACTGGGCGAAGTCCTCGCTGTCCTTCACCGGGATCCGGGCGACGAAGTAGAAGGCCCCTTCGGGCTTGCGGAAGAAGATCCCGGGGATCTTCGTCAGCTCCTCGTAGAGGATGTCGCGCCGGTGGCCGTACTCCTTGACGACGCCTTCGACGTAGTCGGGGCCGAGGAGCGCGGCGCCGGGCGCGATCGCCTGCGCGAGGCCGGGAGGGGAGAGCCGCCCCTGCGCCATGTGGAGACACGCCTGGTAGACGTCCTTGTTGCGCGTGGCGAGGCACCCGAGGCGGATACCGCAGGCGCTGTAGCGCTTGGAGAGGGAGTCGACGACGACGACGACGTCCTCGAACCCTTCGAGCGAGAGCGCGCTCTCGACCTGCCGCCCGTCGTAGACGAACTCGCGGTAGACCTCGTCGGCGATCAGGAAGAGGCCGTGGTCGCGGCAGAACTCCGCGACCCGGACGAGCTCCTCCCTCGAGTAGACCGTCCCGGTCGGGTTGTTCGGGTTGCAGAGGAGGACCGCCTTCGTTTTCGGCGTGAGGGCCTTCTCCCACTCCTCGCGCGAGGGGAGGTGGAAGCCGTCCTCGGCGCGGGTGACGATCGGCTTCAGGTCGATGCCGCCCATCGCCGCGAAGGCGCGGTAGTTCGTGTAGAACGGCTCGACGAGGAGGGCCTCGTCGCCGACCTCGCAGCAGGCCATGAACGCGAACTGGATCGCCTCGCTCCCGCCGGTCGTCGTGATGACCTGGCTTTTCGTCAGCTCGACGCCGCGACCGCGGTAGTAGCCGACGAGGAAGTCGAGGCACTCGGCGGTGCCGTTCGACGGCGTGTAGGCGTAGACCTTGTCCTTGATCTGGCCGAGACGGTCCCGCATCGGCGCGGGAGTCTCGAGGTCGGGCTGGCCGATGTTGAGGTGGTAGACCTTCACACCGCGCTTCTTGGCCGCGTCGGCGTAGGAGGCGAGCTTGCGGATCGGGGAGGCGGGGACACGCCGGCCCCGCTCGGAGACGCGGGGGACGGCCTTCTCGGCGGAGACGCTCATGGGGCGAAGGTTACACCGCGCCTCCGCGCCTCCGCCGCCGGGCGGGACCGGCCCGGCCGACCAATCAGAAGCCGGCGGCGGCCCCGTCCTTCCGCTTCTCGGTCGCCCCGAGGAGGAAGCCCGTCGCCGGGTCGCGGGCGACCGCCTGGTAGCCGCCATAGGCGCCGACCGGCTCCCGGCCGATCCGGTGACCGCGTCTCATCAGCTCCTCGAGGACGGGCTCCGGGAGCCCTTCCTCGAGGAAGAGCGTGCCGCCGTCCTTCATGATCGTCCCCGTCGGCTCGCTCGAGCCGGTGTGGTGGAAGCGGATCGCGTCGCCCGCCTCCTGGAGGTTCATGCCGAAGTCGACGAGGTTCACGACGACCTGCACGTGCCCCTGCGGCTGCATGTCGCCCCCCATGAGGCCGAAGGCCATCAGCGGCTGGCCGTCCTTCGTCAGGAAAGCCGGGATGATCGTCTGGAACGGACGTTTGCCCGGCTCGAGGAAGTTGGGGTGCCCCTTCTTCAGCGAGAAGAGGCCGCCGCGGTTGTGGATGCCGATGCCGAGCGCCGGGACGGCGTAGCCGGAGCCGAAGCCGGTGTAGTTGCTCTGGATGAGGGAGACCATGAGCCCCGAGGCGTCGGCCGTGCAGAGGTAGGTCGTCTCCTTGCGGTTCAGGACGAGCTCCTCGTCGGGAGGGTCCTCCCGGGAGGCGCGGCGCATGTCGATCTTCTTCGCCCGCTCCCGCGCGTATCCCTTCGAGAGGAGCCGCTCGAGCGGGAGCTTCGCGAAGGCCGGGTCGGCGTAGAAGCGGGCCCGGTCGGCGTACGCCACCTTCTTCGCCTCGACCATCACGTGCCAGAAGTCGGCGCTCTCCCGCCCCATCTTCGCGAGGTCGAAACCCTCGAGGAGGTTCAGCATCTGGAGCGCCGCGAGCCCCTGCGTGTTCGGAGGCAGCTCCCAGACGTCGTAGCCCCGGTAGCTCGTCGACATCGGCTCGTCCCAGGTCGAGCGGTGGCGGACGAAGTCCTCCCTTTCGAAGAAGCCGCCGTTCGCCTTCGAGAAGGCGACGATCGCGTCGGCGAACTCGCCCTGCCAGAAGGCGCGCTTCTTCTCGCCGAGCTGGCGGAGCGTCCTGGCGAGCGCCGGGTTCCGGAAGCGCTCGCCCTCCTTGGGTGCGCGGCCGCCGGGGAGGAAGACCTCCGCGAAGCCGGGCTTGTCCTTGAAACGGTTCACCGAGCCGGCCCAGTTCCCCGCGATGACGGGCGAGACGGGGAAGCCCTCCTCGGCGTAGCGGATCGCCGGCGCGAGGACCTCGGCGAGCGGGAGCTTTCCATACTTCGCGTGGAGCTCGAGCCACCCGTCGCCGCAGCCGGGGACGCTCCAGGCGTATGGGCTGTAGAGCGGGATCGTCCCGTCGGGGAGCGGCGGGACCTTGTCGGCCGTCAGCGCGAGCGGTGCGCGCCCCGAGGCGTTGAGACCGACGACCTTCTTCGCGGCCGGGTCCCAGAGGATCGCGAAGAGGTCGCCGCCGAGGCCGTTCGCCGTCGGCTCCATCAGGCCGAGGCAGGCGTTCGTGGCGATGGCCGCGTCGACGGCGCTCCCTCCCTTGCGGAGCGTCTCGACGCCCGCCTGCGTGCAGAGCGGTTGCGCGCTCGCGACCATGCCGTGCTCGGCCCAGACGGGGGATCGGGTTGCCGCGCCGCGCCCCTTCGGGGGCCATTCGGCGAGAAGGGGAAGGGCGACGGCGAGGGCGAGGAGGGCGGCGAGGAGCGCGCGCATGGGGGAATCGTACGCGGAGCGGAGGAGGGGCGGCCTCGCTTCTTCGGTGATCGGCTCCGACTCTGGCGCTGGCGTCCGTCCACGTCTCGTCGCTCGACTCCGGAAGCCGTCCCGTATGAGACTGTCGAAGATGTTCGCTCCGGCCTGGAGACCGAGATCCCGGGGAGGACTGCTTCCCCGGCGGGCGTTCCTGGCGCTCCTCGCGCTCCTGTCTATCCTCGGCCCGCTCCTCGTCTTCCGCGAGACCGTCCGCGACCCGCTCGAGCAGATTCCCTGCGGTCGTCCCGCCCCGAACGAGCAGCTCGGCGACCCGGTGATCATCCTTTCCGTGATGGGCCGTGCCTGGGCGCGATGGGACGTCGGGGATTTCTCGCGTCGGGACGACCGGGTGTTCGCGCCGTACACCGACACCTCGACGCTCGGCGAGCCGTGGCTCGCCCCGGCGCTCATCGGCTATCCCTTCGCGCGGCTCGCGGCCTCGGAGGCGCTCGGATACAACGTGCCCTACTTCCTCGCGGCAGGCGTCGGGTGTTTCGCGGCCGGCCTGCTGCTCGCTGATCTCGCGGGAGCAGGGTGGCCCGCTCTCGTGGGTGGCGTCCTCTGGGCCTGGTGTCCAGGCCGCCTGAACAACTTCGGCGTCATCGGGACGATGTGGGGAGCTTTCGTCCTTCTCGTCGTCCTCTTCGCTCTCCGGTTCCTTCGCACAGGAGGACCGCGAGACGCGTTCCTGGCGGGCGCTGCTCTTTTAGTGACCGGATTCGGAAGCACGTACCCCCTCGTCATGGGGGGCATCGCGGTCGCCATCGTGGCCACGGTCTCGGCGCGGAGCACCCGGCGTGTCGTCTGCCTCGGAACGGCGCTCGCGCTCGCGCTCGCGCCGCTTGCGGTCTTCTATGCCCCCTACCTCCGCCTCGCCCGCGACTTCGACGCCCCCGTCGGTCTCCGGTCGATCGAGGTGCATGCGGCCGACCTCCTTTCGATTCTCCACACAGGCGTGTTCGCCGGCCCTCTCCGCGACCTCCTCGACGGTCCCGTCCCGGTCTTCCCGGAAGGCGCCTCCGCCCTCTTCCCGACGCTCACCGCACTCTTCGTCCTGTCGACCGGCGCGTTCCTCCTGCAGCGACGCCCGCGGACGTCGAAGGGGAGGCGGGACGCACGCCACGCCGCCCGGTCGCTGGTCCCGTGGCTCCTCCTCGCCGGCCTCTCCTTCGTCTTTGCGCTCGGCCCGACGGTCCGTTTCGCGGGCCGCGCCGTCGCCCCCGGACCGTACGCCCTCCTCACGGGGCTCCCCGGTTTCAGCGGGATGCGCGGGATCCACCGATGGGACCAGTGGTTCGGCCTGGGCGTGATCGTCGCGGCGACCCTCGTCCTCGGCCGGCTCCTCCGGGCGCTCCCGCCTCGCCGAGGCCGCCTGCTCCTCGCCGGGGTCGTCCCGGTCCTCGCCCTCGACCTATGGACGAGGCCCGTGCCCGCCCAGCCGGTGCCCGCGCCGTCGCCGTTCGACGCGGAGATTCGTGCCCTCCCGCGCGACGCGGTCGTGGCGGTGTGGCCCTTCCGGCGCGACACCTCGGAGCGGGCCTGGGCGGAGCAGCTTTCTCACCGCCGCCGTGTCCTGAACGGCTTCCAGACGTTTCCTCCGCCGATCCACCTTTGGCTCGACGCCTTCCTCTCGGACAAGCCGTTCGAGGCCGCGTTCGCGGCCTACTCCGAGCTCGGCGCATCCGCGATCGAGATCGACCTCGAGGCGGCGCCGCCCGGGTCGGGCGAGCGGCTCGGGACGCTCCTGGCTTCGGGGACGCTTCCGGGGGTGCGCGCCGCGAAGGGCAGCCGGTCGCGGCTTCTCCTCCTCCTCGAAGCGAAGGCTCCGATCCTCGTCGATCCTCGGACGATCGAGAGACTTCGATTCGACGGGGACGCCGCCGTCGTCGCCAGGTCGGAGGGGCGGCTCATCTTCCGCCTCGGGAGCGAACGGCTCCCGGTCGTGGTCGAGTCGTCCTCGGGCCCCGTCTCCGACGTCCTCCGGATTCCGGTCGTCGCCGCGGGCGAGCTGAGCGCCCGCCTCTCCCTCGCACCCCCACCCGGCGCCGTCGTACGGGCCGCGTCGGACGGGCGCGAGATCGGTCGCGCCGCCTCGGCTCCGGCCGCTCCGCCGGCCGGCGGATAATCCCCGGGCCCGTGCGTGACCTCGAGCCTCGAGAGAGGCGAATCGTCCTCTTCGCCCTGGGGGCCGCCCTCGTGCTCTCGCTGGCGTGGACGACCTGGCTCGCCCACCTCGGGGTAGAGCGAGGTGCTCTGCTTCGTGCCCGGCTCTGGCTCGCGCTCCTGGTCTTCGGCGTCCACTACCTCGGGGCCGTCGTCGTCCTCCTCAAGCGCCCCTTCGACCCGGCGAACCAGGCCCTCTTCCCCTTCCTGACGCTCCTGGGGGTCCTGAACGCGGGGCGGATCCTGGGTGTGGTGACCGGCGCGAGTTCGTTGCCGGACAGGATCGCCTTCGCGGGCTCCACGGCAGTCCACTTCATCGCGATCGCCTGGATCCTCGTGACGATCGGCGGGTTCTTCCCTGTGACGCGCCTGCACAGGCCGGGTCGGGCGTACGTCGTCGGCACCCTCCTCGCGATGGGGCCCCTCGCCCTCTACCTGCGGCGCTGGTGGCTCGACGGCGGCGGGGCGCCGCCCGCGGGCGCGTGGAAGACCGGCGTCGCGATCGTGGCGCTGGCGGTCGACCTCTTCGTCTTCGTCTACTTCCTCTCCCTGGCGTGGGTCGCACGCAAGGAGGACGTGCGGCGAAGGGCGCGGGTCGTTCTCGTCGCCGTCCTCTCCTACCTCGGCCTCTTCATCTTCCTGCGCGACGTCCCCGCCGTCGCCGGGCGGAGCGCGCTCCTCCCCGTCCCCGTCCTCTCCACGTTCTCGGTCCTTCTGCCGCTCGCGCTCATCGTGGCCGCGACGCGGTTCCGTCTCTTCGAGGTCGATCGCCTCATCCGGCGGAGCGCCTCGTACGCGATCGCCTCGGGCGCCCTCGTGGTCCTCCTCCTGGCAGGGGTGCCGGCGCTCACCGCGCTCGTCGCCCTCGTCTCGCCTGCCCTGCAGGGGACGCTCACGACGGCTCTCGTCGCCGTGCTCCTCTTCCTCGTCTTCGACCCGCTTCGCAAGAGGGCTCAGATCGCGCTCGACCGCAAGTTCCGGCAGGGAGCGTACGACCCGGCGCAGCTCGTGACCGACGTGGTCGGGGATCTCCGGGACGCCGGGGAGGACCTGGCGGGAGTCGTCCTCCACCGGATCGCGTCCGCGCATCGGCCGGACCGGCAGGCGTTCTGGGTCTTCGCTCTCGAGGCGCCGGGAGCGGCCGTGCGGCCGGTGACGACGGGCGCCCTCGCGGACGTCCCCGGGCTGGACCGAGCGGCCGTCCTTCCGATGTCGGACCCCCTCGAGTCGCGGAACTCGTTTCACGCCCTCACGGCCGACGGCGGTGACCCGCCCTACGCCGAGGGCGAGCTCGCGAACGGCCTCCGAGCCGCCGGATTCGTCGCGGCGCTTCCTCTCTTTTCGGGCGACGGAGAGCCGCTCGGCCTGATCGCGCTTGGCGCGAAGCGGACGGGGGAGACGTACGTTCCCGAGGAGCAGCGGATCCTCGGGACCGTTGCCGGGCACGTCGCTCTCGCCCTCGAGAGAGCGGCCCTGACCCGGCAGGTGGACGAAGACCGTCGCGTGCGCGAGAAGGTGCTCGGCCACCTTCAGGAGGGGGGGAGCGGGGCGCTTTACGAGTGCGAGCTCTGCGGCCGGGTCGCGGACGAGGACGACCTCGTCTGCACGGCCGACGGCCATGCGGTGAAGATGACCCAGGCCGTCCCTCGTCTCCTCGCCGGGCGCTACCGGCTCGACAGGCGGCTCGGCGAAGGAGGGATGGGGACCGTCTATGCCGCGCGGGACATCCGGGGCAACCGCGACGCGGCCGTGAAGGTGATCCGGGCCGAACACCTCGCCGACCGGAGCGCCGTCGCCCGCTTCCGGCGGGAGGCCCGGCTGACGGCCCGCCTCGGACACCCGAACGCCGTCGCCGTCTACGACTACGGCGAGCTCCGGCCCGGCGGCGCGTTCCTCGTGATGGAGCTCCTCTCGGGCGGCTCGCTACGGAACGAGCTGATCCTCCGGAAGCCGATCCCCTTCCTCGAGACGGCCTGGGCGCTCGACCGCGCGCTCGACGTCCTCGCGGCGGCCCACGCGGCCGGTCTCGTCCACCGGGACGTCAAGCCCGACAACCTCTTCGTGACCCGGGGACCGGGGGGAACGACGAGGCTGAAGCTCCTCGATTTCGGCCTCGCTCGGGAGACGAAGGCGGAGGCCGGGTCGGAGAGCGGAGGGGCGATCTCCTCCGCGAGCATCCTTATGGGGACGCCCGGCTACATCGCGCCCGAGATCGTCTCGGGCGGAGAGGCGACGCCCGCCTCGGACCAGTGGGCGATCGCGGCGACCGGGGTGGAGCTCCTGACCGGCGTGCGGCTGAAGTTCGAGAGGCCGGACCTGACGCTCAAGTCGCTCGTCGAGGAGGTCGTGTCGGTCGTGACGACGGTCGCTTCGGGAGTCCCGGTCACCTACGCCCGCTCCCTCGCCAAGGCTATGGCGATGGACCCGGAAGATCGCTGGGTCAATGTCCTCGCGCTTCGCAGGGCCCTCGACCGGAGCACGGGCGGACGAATTCCGGGAGACGGCGACGTGCAGTTCGACGTCCTCCGCGACGAGGCGTAGCAGACCGTCGCGACGGGGGACTTCCGGCCCCTAGGCACGGTCCCCCGACGAGCGCTCGAACGGAGTCCCGCCGGGGCGAAGCCGCCGATCGTCCTCCAGAGCGGCTCGGAGGTCTCCTTCGGAGACGAGCTCGAGGTGCCCCCAGCGGTCCCGATAGATCGTTCCCCGACGGACCTGCTCCCGAGCCCAGTGCGCTCCCGAGTCCATTCCCGCGAGGTCCCCGACCACGAGGACCTCGGTCACGGCGTTGAGGAACGGATGGATCGACCCGCCCCGGACCTCGATCTCGCGCTCGAGGGCGCGAAGCTCCCTCGAGGGCAGGTTGCTCGCGACGACGAAGGACCGGCCGGCGAACCGGATGGGGGGCCTTTCGTCGTCCTGTCGTGCCGCCCCATTCGCGCTTTCCATAGACCTCCCCCTTTCGGGGAGCCGGTCCGGGGACAAACCTCGGCCTCGGCATCCCTCTACTCCTGATGAGGGATTCGGGGGGGTCCGAGTGCCCCTCTCCCCGAAACTTTTTTCACTTTTTTTTCGGGGGAGGGGGGCAGTCTCGAGGGTCGAATCCCCTCATACGTAGTGAATGGGGTCTCGGCCCCTGAACAACGACCGGCCGACGAGGCCGGAATGGAGGATTCATGGACGTCCTGGTGCTGGTCCTGCTTCTCGTCACCGGCCTCGGGGCGCCGTCGACGGACGGCGCGTCGGAGCCCTCCTCGGTCACGACACCGTCCACGACGACGGAAACCACGCTCAGCGATGGGGGAGATACCGTGCGGAAGCAGCCGATCGGTTGACCTGCGGCACCGTCAGGCCCGCTTCGCCGCCTCGAACCGGTCCCGGCCGGAGAGGTAATGGCGGAGCCGCCGAAGCCGGCCGGCCATCTCGTTGTCTCCGGCGTCGAGCCTGTCCAGGAGAGGGGTCGCGTCGGGATCGTCACGGACTTCGGGCGGGGCGTCCCTGCGGATCGCTTCGACCAGCGCCCGGACCTCGCCGTAGCTGCCCAGCGCCGCTTGCGCCTCGGCCAGCGCGAGCCTCGCGTAGTAGGCGTCGACCGACAGCCCCTCCCGGTCGCAGAAGGCGACGAGCTTCCTCCCGCGGACGCGGACGTCCTCGAAGGTGCCCTCCTCGAGGCCGAGGTTCAGCAGGTTGACCCGGACCGTCGTCGCGGCCGCCGAAAGGCCGTGCCGGACCGCGAGCTCGAGGGCCTGCCCGAAGGCCGACCGGGCTTCGGAGAGACGCCCGAGGTTCATGAGGATCCCGGCGCGGTTCTGCTGAATCGCCTCCCAGGGCCCGGGGTCCACGTCCGGGTCGAGGCGCTCGAGGGCGGCGTCGAAGGCGTGCAGGGCCTCGCGGAACCGGGCCTCGCTGAAATGGACGAGTCCGATCGCGCCTTCGGCCCGGCCGACCCAGGGGTCCTGACCGTCCGCGGCGAACGCCTCGCGCGCCGCGAGGAGGCGGTTCAGCGCGGCCTCGGATCGACCCGCCCCCCAGAGGGCCGAGCCGGCGTAGTAGTCGGCGCGGGCGCGGAGCAGGGCGGGGGCGTCGGCCGCCTCGATCGCCGAAGAGGCCGCGAGCGCCCGCTCGCACGCCTCGTCGATCCGTCCCACGTAGACGAATGACTGACTCTCCAGGAGGCCGATCTCGGCCGCGAGAAGCGTCCCTTCCGCTCCAACGTCTCCATGCAGACGCTGGCGGATCGATCGGGCGAATGCGAGCGCCACAGAGGGGCGCCGGGACGTGAGCCTCGAGGCGATCTGGATGGCGTGCAGCGCGACGTCCGGGAAGTCGGGGCGAGCGGAGGCCTCGTCGAGCCAGGCCGGAAGAGCGGCGTCGTCGCGTTCCGCCGCGCGAACCAGGTCCTCGGCCCGGGCGAGCGTCTTGGACAGTCGGGAGAGCGCCGCGGGGACGGGAACGCGGGCGCCTGACTCCTCCTCGGCCGCCAGCGCGGCGAGGTCGGCCAGGTGCTCGCGACCCGCCGCGAGCCCTTCGATCCGGTCCCGGCAGGTCGGGCAGCTCGCGGCGTGCGGGTCGGGTGCCAGGCCGGGCGTCATCGCCCGCTCCAGGAGCTCCAGCTCATCGAGGTGCCGATCAGCCGAGGGCATGGGCGAGCGTCCTCAGGCACTTACGGTAGCGCTTGTAGACGGTGCGGGCGGCGGACGAGGAATCGGAGCCGGCGCGATTCTTGCCGTCGAGCAGGCAGCTCCGCATCATCGACCGACAGACGGGAGAGAGGAGCGAGAACGCTCGCCGGAACCGGCAGGCGACCTCGATCCGCTCGCAGGAGTCGTCCGCCGCGTCGAATCCGACGGGCGGAGCGACCTCGGTCCGGGCGAGCTGGCTCCGACGTCGGAGGATTCCGAGGCATTCGCGAAGGAAGACCGACGTGAGGTAGGCCTCGGGTGACCGGACGGACGGAGCGGCCAGGACGATGGCCGTCGCCGCCATCTGGAGCGCCTCCTCCGCGTCGTCCCGGCTGAGCCCGAACCGGCGCGCGCCGAGGACGACGAGGCCCGGTCCGAGGCGGGAGTAGAGGTCCTCCCAGTCCCAGTAGCGCGGCTCGAGCCCCGCCGGGCGCGCCTCCGGCTGCGACGTCGCGAATCGCGTCGCCGCCCACGCCACGTTGTCTAGCGGTGCGGACTCTCCCGTCACGGGGCGATTATCCGCGCCGCGGCCCTCCGAGGAAAACCCTCACGTTGCGGGGGACGACACGGAGGCGGTCTCCCGGGGAGGGCGCGAGCTCCGCGAAGCGTTCCCTCGAGATCTCGACTTTCAGAGCCGTCCCGTCGTCTGGGGCGAGCTCTAGCCGGACGACGGCTCCGGTCGCCGCGACGTGGCGGACCGTGGCGGGGAATCCCTCCGCCCCGTCGAGGTCCCGAGCGAGGTCGATCTCCCAGGACCGTGCGTAGCCGGAGGCCGGGAGCGCGCCGTCGTGGGGGGCGCCGGGATACGCGACGGAGAGCGGGCCGAGGTGGGCCTGGCCGTTCTCGACCCGGCCGTGGAAGATGTTCACGGAGCCGAGGAAGTCGAGGACGAACGGATCCGCGGGGTGCTCGAACAGGTCGGCGGGCGTGCCGTCCTGGACGACGCGCCCGCGGTCGAGGAGGACGACGCGGTCGGCGACCTCGAGCGCCTCTTCCTGGTCGTGGGTGACGAAGAGGCTCGTGAGGCGGATCTCGTCATGGAGCCTGCGGAGCCAGCGTCGCAGCTCCTGACGGACCCGCGCGTCGAGCGACCCGAACGGCTCGTCGAGGAGGAGGACCTTCGGCTCGACGGCGAGGGCGCGGGCGAGCGCGACGCGCTGGCGCTGTCCGCCGGAGAGCTCGGACGGGAGGCGGTCGCCGAGCCAGTCGAGCTGGACGAGCTTCAGGAGCTCGCCGACGCGGCGGCGGATCTCCGCCTCGGAGGGGCGCTCGTCGCGCGGCTTGACGCGGAGGCCGAACGCCACGTTCTCGAAGACGCTCATCCTGCGGAAAAGGGCGTAGTGCTGGAAGACGAAGCCGACGCGCCGCTCCCGGGCGTCGCGTCGCGTGGCGTCCTCGCCGTGGAAGTGGACGGAGCCGCGGTCGGGCTCCTCCAGGCCCGCGATGATCCGGAGGAGGCTCGTCTTGCCGCCGCCGGAAGGGCCGAGGAGCGCGACGAGCTCGCCGTCGCCGACGCGGAGCGAGACGTCGTCGAGCGCGAGGAAGCTCCCGAACGACTTCGAGACGGACCGGACCTCGATGCTCAAGGGGCCTCCTCCCTCGCGCGGCGCGAGAGGATCGCCTTCGCCGCCATCGTCGCGAGGGCGACGAACGTGAGGAGCGATGCCGCCGCGAACGCCCCCTGGAAGGCGTACTCGTTGTAGAGGGCCTCGACGTGGAGCGGGAGCGTGTTCGTCTCCCCGCGGACGTGCCCCGAGACGACGGAGACGGCCCCGAACTCGCCGACCGCGCGGGCCGTACAAAGGACGATCCCGTAGAGGAGAGCCCACTTCACGTTCGGGAGCGTCACGCGGAAGAACGTCGTGAAGAAGCCGGCGCCGAGGACGCGGGCGGCCTCCTCCTCGTCGGTCCCTTGCGACTGCATGAGCGGGACGACCTCGCGGGCGACGAACGGGAACGTGACGAAGACGGTCGCCAGGACGATGCCGGGCAGGGCGAAGACGACCTGGACGCCCCGGTCGGCGAGCCAGGGGCCGAGGAAACCCGTCCGTCCGAAGAGAAGGACGAAGACGAGGCCGGCGACGACGGGCGAGACGGCGAACGGCAGGTCGACGAGCGTCAGGACGAGGCTGCGCCCCGGGAAGCGGAACTTCCCGAGCGCCCACCCTGCCGCGAGGCCGAACGACGCGTTCATGGGAACGGCGATCGCCGCGACGAGGAGAGTCAGCTTCAGCGCGTGGCGGGCGTCGGGCTCGGCGACGGCGGCGAGCCAGGCGCGCGCGCCATCCCGGAAGGCTTCCACGAAGACGGCCGCGAGCGGGACGAGGAGGAAGAGGGCGAAAGCCACGAACGCGAGGCCGACCAGGAGGAGCCGGACGGCTCGCGGCTCGCGGCTCCGCGGCGCGCTCACCGGCCGGACCTCGCCGCCCACGCCTCGAGGCGGTTCAGGACGAGGAGAAGGACGAAGGAGGCGACGAGGAGGAGCGTCGCGAGCGCGGTCGCCCCGGCCACGTCGAACTGCTCGAGCTTCGTCATGACGAGGAGCGGCGCGATCTCCGTCCTCATCGGCATGTTCCCCGAGATGAAGACGACCGAGCCGTACTCGCCGAGGCCCCGCGCGAACGCGAGCGTCGCCCCGGTCAGGAGCGCGGGGAGGAGCTCCGGGAGGAGGACGCGGCGGAACATCTCGAACCGCGTCGCGCCGAGGCTCTCCGCGGCCTCCTCGACCTCCGGGTCGAGGCTCGCGAGGACCGGCTGGAGCGTCCGCACGGTGAAAGGGAGGCCGAGGAAGACGAGCGCGACGCCGATGCCGAGCGGGGTGAACGCGACCGGGACGCCGATCGCGGCGAGGGGCCTGCCGAGCCAGCCGGTCGGCGCGTAGAGGGTCGTGAGCGTGATCCCGGCGACGGCGGTCGGGAGCGCGAACGGGAGGTCGACGAGGGCGTCGAGGAGGCGCCGTCCCGGGAAGCGGTAGCGGACGAGGACCCAGCCGAGGAGGAGGCCGAGGAGCGCGGAGACCGCCGCCGCCCCGAGCGAGACGAGGAACGACAGCCTCACCGCGGCGACGACGCGCGGCGTCGAGACGGCCGCGAGGAGCTCGCGCGGGGTGCCACGGAGCGTCGTCGCCAGGAGCGCGGCGAGCGGCGCGAGTACGACGAGCGAGAGGAAGAGGAGCGTCACCCCGAGCGCCGGGCCGAAGCCCGGGAGGAGGGGAGGGGAGACGCGCCGTCGGCTCACTTCGGGGCGAACAGCGAGTCGAAGACGCCGCCGTCGTCGAAGTGCCTCTTCTGCGCGGCTCGCCAGCCGCCGAAGAGCTCGTCGATCGTGAACGTCGCGACGGCGGGAAAGGCGCGCCCGGCCTTCGCCGCGGCGCCGGGCAGGCGCGGCCGGTAGTGGTGCCGGGCGGCGATCGCCTGCGCCTGGGGGGTGTAGAGGAACCTGAGGTATGCCTCGGCGACGGCCCGCGTCCCTTTGCGGTCGACGACGGCGTCGACGACGGCGACCGGAGGCTCGGCGAGGATCGACGTCTTCGGGACGACGATCTCGACGCGGCCGGCCCCGGTCTCGGCGAGGGCGAGGTGCGCCTCGTTCTCCCACGCCACGAGGGCGTCGCCGAGCCCGCGCGTCACGAAGGTCGTCGTCGAGCCACGGGCTCCGGTGTCGAGGACGGCGACGTTCCGGAAGAGCCCGCCGACGAGGGCCTTCGCCCCGGCCTCGCCCTTCCCGGCCGAAAGCGCCGAGCCCCAGGCCGCAAGGTAGCCCCAGCGGGCGGCTCCCGAGGTTTTCGGGTTCGGGCAGATGACGGAGACGCCGGGGCGCGCGAGGTCGGGCCAGTCTCTTATCCGCTTCGGGTTCCCGGACCTCACGAGGAAGACGATCGTCGAGGTGTACGGCGAGGAGTTGTGCGGGAGGCGCGCCTGCCACCCGGGCTTCACGAGGCCGCGGTCCGCGAGCGCGTCGACGTCGTACGCGAGGGCGAGCGTGACGACGTCGGCCCGGAGACCGTCGATCACGGAGCGGGCCTGCTTCCCCGAACCGCCGTGCGACATCTTCACGGTGACCGCCGTCCCGGTCTTCGTGAGGTACTGCTTCGCGAAGGCGGCGTTCACCTCCCGGTAGAGCTCGCGGGTCGGGTCGTAAGAGACGTTCAGGAGCTCGACCCGCGCGGGCGGCGCGGCGCGGCCGGCGGAGTGGAGCGGGAGGAGCCACACGACGGACGCCGCGAAGGAGAGTACGGGACGGAGGGGGCGGCGAGATGCGGACATCAGGTCGTCTCCGCTTCGCCGGCCCTCCTCGCGCCGCGCGCGACGAGGATCCGCCGGTCGCGCTCGAGGAGGTCGGCGAGGGTCGTGTGGTCGAGGATCGCGGCGGCGGCGTTCCGCACGTCGAGGAAGAGGTCGAAGAGACCGGCGTGCCGCGGCTCGGATTCGACCAGCCGGGCGAGCTCGGCGGCGTCGCCGAACGGCGCGAGCGGGCCGTCGACGAGGCGGACGACGTCGCCGACGACGATCTGGGCCGGGCAGCGGCGGAGGCGGTACCCTCCTTCCCGGCCTCGCCGGCTGGCGACGATGCGGGCGTTTTTCAGAGTGGAGAGGATCGACTCGAGGAACTTCTCCGGGATCTCCTCGCGCTCGGCGATCTCGCGAGTCGACACGGTCCCGTCCTCCCATCGTTGCGCGAGGTGAAGGAGCGCCTTCAGGGCGTAGAGACCGCGCTGGGAGACCTTCAAAGTATTCCTACAGGAGTAATAGGATATTTCCGCCACGGTCGTCGGTCAAGAGCGAAAGGGTGGGAAGTCGGCTGAGCCCCGGGAGGTGGGTCCGGACGCGAAACGCCCCGGGGCAGGGGCCCCGGGGCGAGGCGGACGGCGAAGCAGGACGACGTTCCAGCTGACGAGCTCAGCGGTGCGGCTCGGGGCAGTAGCGGTCGAAGCCGCGGGAGCGCTCGCGACGGGCCAGCCGGTCTTCGTCGGGCGAAAGGAGGCCGAGGCGGACGAGCTGAGGCCGGAACTCGTAGCGGATACGGATCCGGGCGGCGGAGGTCCTTTCGAGCTCGAGGTCGATCCGGGTCACTTCGTGGCGGGTCCGGTCTCCCATCCCGGTCGCGGCGTACTCGTCGGCCGGGGCCTGCGCCGCCGAGGACTTCTCCGCACCTGCTCCGGCCTCTCCCTTCGCTCGGGGTGCCGCGGGAGCGCTTTCGGAGCGCCGGGCGGAGCTCCCGGGCTCGCACGCCGTCGGAGCGGCGGGGACGGGCCGGCGCACCTTTTCGCGGAAGAAGACGGCCTCGATGACGCCGAGGTCCTCCGTCTTCCCCAGCGCGGCGCCGTAAGAGTCGCGCTCACCTGTGAAGACGAAGCGACGGGCGTCCGAGGAGCTGACCTGCCACCCCTCGAGGACGATCGTCTGGTACGGCTCGAGGATCCACTTCACGGCCGAGGCGGCGTCCCGATGCGAGGCGTCGATCGTGTTGAGGCCGTCGACGGCGAGGGCGACCCCGACGCGAACCCCGAGCGGGTTCGTGAGGCGCAGGGCGTACTCGCGCCCCTTCAGCGCCTCGACGTAGACGGTGCCCCCCTTCCGGAGCTCGGGCCGCTCCGAGCCTCCGACGAGGACGGAGAGCTCGTAGCCGTCGCGGGTGGCGGCGGCAGCGGGGAGGGTAGCGGCGAAAGCGAGGGCGAGCGCGGCGGCGGTGCGGGTTCTCATCGGCGTCCTCCGCCCGATGAGACCTTCCAGAGCCGGGAAGGTTCCCGTCGCGGCGCCGCGAAGTTGGAACCGAGTCGCGACGGCAGCCCCGCGAAAGAGCCGTCGCCCCCCCTTCTGGCTCGAAAGGCCGCGCTCCGGGCGTTATGATGCCCCGCTTGCCTCGCGAGCGCCCCGGAGACGGGATCCGGCGGGCGCCGGGAGGCGGCATCGGAGTCCGACATCAGAAGCGAAACGACATGCCGGTGCGCCGCTCGGGGGGATGCGCGGGAGACGTTCTCCCGCCGCCGGCCGGGCGCGGCCGGTACGGGAAGAAGGGCATGAACGTACTCGTCCTCAACTGCGGATCCTCGTCCCTCAAGTTCGCGGTCATCGACCCCGACACGTCCGTCGAGCACGTCTCCGGAATCGCGCAGCGGCTCGGCTCGCCCGAGGCCTCGCTCGACGTGAAGCGGAACGGCACGAAGAGCACGCGGCCGATCCCGGGCGCGCTCCACGACGAGGCGCTCCACGGCGTCGTCGACTCCCTCCGGGAGCTCGGTCTCGCGGACGGCCTCCTCGCCGTCGGGCACCGCGTCGTCCACGGCGGCTCCAAGTTCGCCGGCTCGATGGCGATCACCCCGGAGGTCGTCGCGAAGATGGAGGAGTGCATCCCGCTCGGGCCGCTCCACAACCCGCCGAACCTCGTCGGGATCCGGATCGCGCAGAACCTCTTCCCGGACCTCCTCCAGGTCGGCGTCTTCGACACGGCCTTCCACCAGACGATGCCGCCCGTCGCCTACACCTACCCGGTGCCGTACGAGTGGCTCGAGCAGCACGGCGTCCGCCGGTACGGCTTCCACGGGACGAGCCACCGCTTCGTCGCCCGGGAGGCGCTCCGGCTCGCGGGGCTCCCGGCGGACGACCACGCGATCGTCACGGCCCACCTCGGCAACGGCTGCTCGGCGGCGGCGATCCGGAACGGGAAGAGCGTCGACACCACGATGGGCCTGACGCCGCTCGAGGGGCTGATGATGGGGACCCGCTGCGGCTCGATCGACCCGGCGATCGTCGGCCACGTCGCGGACGCGACGGGGAAGAGCGCGAAGGAGGTCCTGGACGCCCTGAACAAGAAGTCCGGGCTCCTCGGCGTCTCGGGCCTCTCGAACGACATGCGGACGGTGGAAGGGGCCGCCGCCGAGGGGAACGAGCGGGCGAAGCTCGCCCTCGAGCTCTTCTGCTACGTCCTCGCGAAGACGATCGCCTCGCTCGTCGTCCCGCTCGGCCGCCTCGACGCCCTCGTCTTCACGGGCGGGATCGGCGAGAACTCGACGACGGTCCGAGAGATGACGATCGCCCGCCTCGGGTTCCTCGGCCTCGCGCTCGACGAGGCGGCGAACGCGAAGCACGGCCGCACGCAGAACGGCCGGATCACGACGGGCACGAAGCCGCAGGCCCTCGTCGTCCCGACGAACGAGGAGCTCATGATCGCAGAGGATTCCGCTCAGATCGCGCGCGGCGCCTGACGCGCCGAAGGGAAGGACCGAACATGCGCACGACCGTCCTCGTCGCCCCCGCCGGCCGCGGCGTCGGCCTGACGACCGCCTGCCTCGGGATCGTCCGGGCCCTCGACCGCGAAGGTATCCGAGTCGCCTTCGCCAAGCCCGTCGCGAACCGCGAGCCCGACCACACGATTCCCCTCCTCTCTCTCGGCGCCCACTTCGCGATCCCGCCGGCCGTGCCGCGCGCGGAAGCGGAGGGGCTCCTCGCAGACGGCGACGACCAGACGCTCATGGAGCGCGTCGTCGCCATCGCCGACCAGGCGGGCGAGGACGTCGACGTCCTGATCGTCCAGGGGATGCACCCCGAGATGGGCATGGTCCATTCGGCGCGCGTGAACGCGCTCATGCTCAAGGCGCTCGACGCCGAGCTCGTCCTCGTGGCGGCCCCGTCCGACCAGACGGCCGCCGAGGTCGCGGAGACGGTCGCCATCGCGGCGCGCGGCTACGGCGCCTTCTCGGAGGGGCGGACCGTCGGCGCGATCCTGAACCGAGTCTGCGACCGGAAGGGGGCACCCGCGGACGTGGACGCCGACTCCTTCGGTCCGAGCGCCGGCGGCTGCGGCGCGTGTGCGCCCCAGGGGCTCTCGGAGGAGTGCCTGAGGGAGCACAAGGTCGCGCTCCAGACGGAGGGGATCCGCCCGATCGCGATCGTCCCGTGCAACGCGGACCTGATGTCCCCCCGCGTGAAGGACATCGGCGACGCTCTCCGGGCGCAGTTCCTCTACACGGGCGACGCGGTGACCCGCCGCGTGAGGGACGTCGCGATCTGCGCGATGACCGTCCCGAACGCGATGAAGGCGATGAGGCCGGGGACGCTCGTCCTGACGCCCGGCGACCGGAGCGACATCCTCCTCGCCGCCGCGATGACGGTCCAGAGCGGCACGCCGCTCGCGGGCGTCGTCCTCACGGGCGGCCTCGGCCCGGACCGCGGCGTCCTCGACCTCTGCCGGAAGGTCTTCGACGCGGGCCTCCCGCTGCTGCAGGTCAAGGCCTCCAGCTACCGCACCGCGGCGCAGGTCGCCTCGATGAACCCGACGATCCCGATCGACGACTCCGACCGCGTCGAGCGGACGATGAGCTTCGTCGCCGACCACGTCGACCTCGGCTGGGCCCGCGCCTTCGCGCAGCCGGCGCGCGTCCCGCGCCTCTCGCCCCCCGCCTTCCGCCACCGCCTCGTCGAGACGGCGAAGGCCGACGTGAAGCGGATCGTCCTCCCCGAGGGCGCCGAGCCGCGGACCGTTGCGGCAGCCGCGATCGTCGCCGCTCGCGGCATCGCGAGGTGCGTCCTCCTGGGCGACCCCGACGAGGTGCGTGACGTCGCCGGGCGACAGGGCGTGACGCTCCCCGACTCGGTGGAGATCGTGAACCCCGCCTCCGTCGCCCACCGCTACGTCGCCCCGCTCGTCGAGCGGCGCAAGGCGAAGGGGATGACCCCGGAGCGCGCCGAGCTGGAGCTCCAGGACGGGATCATGGTCGGGACGATGATGATGGCGCTCGACGAGGCCGACGGCCTCGTCTCGGGCGCCGTCCACACGACGGCCCACACGATCCGGCCGGCTCTCCAGATCATCAAGACGGTCCCGGGCTGCAACCTCGTGTCGAGCATCTTCTTCATGTGCCTGCCCGACCAGGTCCTCGTCTTCGGCGACTGCGCGGTGAACCCGAACCCGACGGCCGCCGAGCTCGCCGACATCGCGATCCAGAGCGCCGACTCGGCGATCGCGTTCGGGGTCCCGGCGCGGGTGGCGATGCTCTCCTACTCGACCGGGACGAGCGGGACGGGCGAGGACGTCGAGAAGGTGAAGGAGGCGACGCGGCTCGCGAAGGAGCTCCGACCCGACCTCGCGCTCGACGGACCGCTTCAGTACGACGCGGCCGTCATGCCCGACGTCGCGCGCCTGAAGGCGCCGAAGTCGGACGTCGCGGGCAAGGCGACGGTCCTCATCTTCCCCGACCTGAACACCGGCAACGTCACCTACAAGGCCGTCCAGCGCTCGGCGAACGTCGTCTCGATCGGCCCGATGCTCCAGGGCCTCGCCAAGCCGGTGAACGACCTCTCCCGCGGCTGCCTCGTCGAGGACATCGTCTTCACGATCAACCTCACGGCGATCCAGGCGCAGCAGGCGGCCCGCGCCCGAGCGGCCAAGGGCTGACGCTTCTCGCGGAGGGCCGTGCGCACGCGGAGCACGCACGGTCCTCCGTCCTCACCCCGGACGGCGGCGGCTGCCCGCCCACTTCACGATTCCGGCGCGTAGGGGCAAGATCCGCGCATGAAGCACGCCCTCGCCCGCCGCATCGCCGCCGTCCTCGTCGCGGTCGCCTTCGGGGTGGCCTGCGTCACGAACCCCGTCACGGGGAAGTCGCAGCTTTCGCTGATGGGGGAGGAGGAGGAGAAGACCCTCGGCGCTCAGGCGTATGGTCCGCTGATCCAGGAGTCGTACGGACCGGTCGACGACCAGGGCCTCCAGAAGTTCCTCGACGGCGTCGGGCAGGGCCTCGCGAAGGTCTCGCACCGGCCCGCCCTCGACTACGAGTTCACCGTCGTCAACGCGAACTACGACAACGCGTTCGCCCTGCCGGGCGGAAAGATCTGCATCACGCGGGGCCTCCTCTCCCGGATGACGACCGAGGACCAGCTCGCGGGCGTCGTCGGGCACGAGATCGGGCACGTCACGGCGCGGCACGGGGCGCAGCAGTACACGAAGCAGATGCTCATCGGCGGCCTCCTCGGGATCGGCGGGATGATCCTCGAGGCCGAGGAGGTCCGCGGCGCGCCGCTGATCATGGCGGCCGCCGGCATCGGCGGGCAGCTCGTTCTCCTCCGGTACTCCCGAGACCACGAGCGCCAGAGCGACGAGCTCGGGATGGAGTACATGGCCCGCGCCGGCTACAACCCGAAGGGCTTCGTCGAGTCGATGGAGATCCTGAAGGCTGGGCACGACAAGGAGCCGTCGAAGCTCGAGGCGATGTTCCAGAGCCACCCGCTGACCTCGGAACGGATCGAGACGGCCCGCCGCCGCTCCGCGGAGAAGTACCCGGAGCAGCTCGGCCGGCCCGCACGGGTCGAGGCGTTCACCACCTCGACCCGGAGCCTGAAAGCGGAAGCCCCCGCCTTCAGGCTGATGGACGAAGGGGAGAAGCTCCTCGCGAAGAAGGACGCGCGCGCCGCGGCGGCGAAGTTCGACGAGGCGGCGCGGCTGGCGCCGCGGCAGGCGATCCTCCCCGCTCTCAAGGCGATCGCGCTCGTCGAGGCGAACGAGCTTCGCTCCGCGCGGGAGTCGGCGCGGGAGGCGGCCCGCCGCGACCCGGCGCTTTTCCACGGGCGGCTCGCCGGAGGCCTCGCGGCCTACCGGCTCTCCGACTGGCGCGACGCGATCTCCGAGCTCGAGACGGCGGAGAGGTCCGTCGGCGCCCAGCTCGTGACGACCTACTACCTCGGCCGGAGCCTCGAGGGGCTCGGCGACCGCGGTCGGGCGGCCGAGAAGTACAAGCTCATCCTCCAGAGCGGAGCGACCGGAGAGCAGGCCGACTACGCGAAGAGGCGGCTGCTGGAATGGGGCGTGATCTCGCAGACGCCGGCGCAGCAGCCCTACCCCCAGCAGCAGCCCCAGCAGCCCTACCCGCGGTGAGGCCCGAGGTCGCGCCCTGCGGCGCGACCGGCCCGCCCCGCCTCGTCCGAAAGGCCCGCGGCCTCCGCGCGGGCCGCTCCTTCTCTACCGTTTCCCGAGGAGCGTCAGGATTCCCGTCGACATGGCCGGGACGTACGTGATGAGGAGGACCCCCGCCCCGAGGATCAGGAGGTACGGTACGGCGTGGCGGTAGAGCTTCGGCAGCGGGATGCCGAAGCGGGAGGAGGAGAGGAAGAGGTTCAGTCCGACGGGCGGGAAGAGGAACCCGAGCTCGAGGTTCGCGAGGAAGATGACCCCGAGGTGGATCGGGTCGATCCCGAACGCCGCTCCCATCGGGGCGACGAGCGGCGCGAGGATCACGATCGCCGAGTAGATCTCGAGGACGCTCCCCAGGACGAGGAGGATCCCGTTCAGGACGAGGAGGAAGACGAGCGGCGAGGAGACGTGCGCCTTCACCCATTCGAGGAGCGCCGTCGGGACCATGGCGTCGACGAGCCAGCTCGTCAGCCCCATCGCGATCGAAAGGAGGATCAGGACGGCGCCCATGAGCGCTCCGGCCTTCACGAGGACGCCCGGGAGCTGCCGGAACGGGTGGATGTCGCGCGTGACGAAGCACTCGACGAGCGCGGCGTAGGCGCAGGCGGCAGCGGAGGCCTCGACCATCGAGGCGAAGCCGCTGGCGAACAGGACGACGACGAGGACCGGCAGCGCGAGCTCCCACTTCGCCTCCCAGAAGGAGGCGCCCAGCTCGCGGAGCGCGAACCTCGGCCTCGACCGGCCCTCCGCTTCGAGCTTCAGCCCCTGCCGGATCCCCCAGGCCGCCGTCAGGACGACGAGGAGGAACCCGGGGACGAGACCCGCGAGGTAGAGCGAGTCGGCGGGAACCGAGGCGACGACGCTGTAGAGGATGACCGGGAGGGACGGCGGGAAGAGGAGGCCGAGGCTCCCCGCGGCCGTCACGAGCCCGAGCGAGAAGCCCTCCGGGTAGCCGTCGTCGCGGAGGATCGGGTAGACGAGCCCGCCGAGCGCGATGATCGTGACGCCCGAGCCGCCCGTGAACGTCGTGAAAAGGGCGCAGACCGCCGCGACCATCACGGCGATGCCACCCGGCATCCAGCCGAAGAGCGCGCGGAAGAAGCGGACGAGGCGCGCCGACGCGCCCCCCTCCGCCAGGATGTAGCCCGCGGCCGTCAGGAGAGGGATCGCGGGGAGCGTCGGCGAGGCGACGAGGCGGTAGACCTCGGCGGAGACCGCCGCGACGGGGACGGCGTCCTTCCAGAAGAGGAGGCAGGCGAGACCTCCCATCGCGACGAAGACCGGCGCCCCGAGGAGCGCCGCGAGGAGGATCACCACCGCGAGCGGGAGGACGAGCTGCGGCGCGTTCGCCTCGGGGACGAGGGAGAGAAGGAACGGGGAGGCGAGCACCGCGAGGGCCGCGGCGCGGCCCGGAACCCCGTCCGACGCCTTCCAGGCGAATCGGACGGCCATCAGGAGGAGGGCCGCGGGCATGACGAGCTCGGCGACCCACTCCGGGAGGCCGAAAGAGAGGACCTTCGCTTGCTCCCGGTCGGCCTTCACGAGGCCGACGCTCGCCCACGCGAGGACGGCGCAGACGGCGGCCGCGACCGAGAAGGCGAAGTTCCGCGCGAGGCGCCGGGCCCGGCCGCTCCCGAGCAGCTCGGCCGTCGAGAGCGTCAGGTGCGTCCCTTCGCGCGTCGCGAGGAGGCCTCCGATGAAGGCGATCCAGAGCGTGACGAGCTGAAGGATCGACCCGGACCCGGGGACGTGGAAGCCGCCGAGCGGGCGGCCGAACGCGTCGACGAGCGGGAGGACGGTGGCGACCGCGAGCGCGGCGACGAGAAGCGCCTGCTCCGCCTTCCCGAGGAGCGCGCCGGCTTTCACTTCTTCGGCGCCGCGGCCTTCTTCGCCCGGAAGTCGGCCAGGATCTTCCGCGCCTCGTCGAAGGCGGCCTCGGGGACGATCTTCCCGCGGACCTTCGGGTAGGCCGCTTCGGCCGCGGTCCGCCAGAGCGCCTCCGTCTTCGCGTCGATCGCGATCACGTTCAGCCCGCGCTTCTGCATCGCCGCGATGTCGCGCGCCTCGGCCGCGCGGCTCTCGGCCCGGAGGCGCGCTCCCGCCTCGGCGGCAGCTGCGCGGAGCGCCTTCTGGTCCTCCGGAGAGACCTTGTCCCACGTCGCCTTATTGACCACGGTCGCCCCGAGGAGGAGCGCCCACTTCACGTCGGTCAGGTTCTTCGCGTGCTGGTACCACTGGAGGAGGACGGCCGCCGTCGGCGTCGTCGGCAGGGCGGAGACGAGGCCGGTCTGGAGCGCGGTCGAGATCTCCGTCGACGGGAGCGGCACCGGGTTGAAGCCGGCCCCCTTCCAGATCTCGAGGGCGTCGGTGTCGTTCCCCCAGGCGAAGAGCTTCAACGGCTTGAGGTCGGAGGGGGTCCGGACCGGCGTCTTCGTGAAGAATCGGACCCAGCCGGCGTCGGCCCAGTTCAGGACGACGAACCCCTTCGCGGCGATCGACGCCTCCAGCTTCGGGCCGTAGATGGCGAGGACGTGGTCCACCTCGTCGTACGAGGCGTAGAGCATCGGCACCTGCAGCGCCATGACGGACGGGTCGATCGCGGAGACGCCGGAGCTCGTCAGGAGGCCCGCGTTCAGGCTCCCGAGGCGCATCTTGCGGACGACGTCGGCGTCGTCGCCCGCGACGCTCCCGGGGTAGAGGCGGACGGTGACGCGTCCCTGAGTCGCCGTCTTCCACTTCTCGGCCATCTCCTTGAGGATGAGGTGGTAGCTGGAGCCGTCGGGCGCGAGCGTCGCCATCTTCACGAGGACCTGCGCGCGGGCCGGGAACGAGGCCGCGAGGAGGAGGGCGAGCGTGGGGAGGAGGAGCCGCCGGCGGGCGGTCTTCGGGCGTCGAGCTGTCATCGGTCTACTCCAGGAAGAGCTCGTCGGCGCGCGCGAGAAGCCAGGCGGCCCGGCGCTGCGAGACGGTGTTGGCGAGCCGAAGCTCGGGGACGGAGTCGGGGTCGATCGCGAGCGCCTTCTTCAGGAGCTCCTCGAACTCGGCGCGGTTCTGTGCTCCGACGGAGACGGACTCGGCGAAGGAGACGTACGGGGCGGCACGCTTCCCGTCGGAGAGGGCGATCGCGCGGTCGAGGTGCCTGCGAGCGCGCTCGGCGGAACCGCCGGCTGCCGCCGGCCGGCCCCCCTCGAACGAGACGAAGAAGTCGTGGATCGCGCCCCGCCCGAACGCTTCGTCCAGCTCGAGCGCGCGGCGCTCGAGCGCCTCGGCGAGCCCCTGGTCGGCGGTCAGCTCGGCGTTCTCCTTCGAGAGGGAGATCGCCGCGCCCCAGGCCGCCCCGGTCCAGTAGAGGAGCGGGACGTCGGCCTTCGTCATTCCGGCGAGCGTCGCCGCGCGGCGGTTCTCGTCGCGGAGGCCCGCATCGAAGCCGGGGTGCCGTGCCTCGAGGCCCCGGAGGCCGTAGCGAAGAGCGCGCGCATAGAGCTTCCGGGCGCGGGCGCGGAGGGCCGTGGCCCGGGCGAGGTCCTTTCCCTCCACGAAGTCGGCCTCGCCCTGGACGAAGGCGAAGCCGTACTGCGTGAACCCGCTCGAGGCGGCGAGGAGGAGCCCGTCGTGCTTCGGCGCCTCGGCGAGAAGGCCCTCCATCGTCTTGAGCCCGAACGGGATCGCCGCCGCGACGAGCTCCGGGTCGTCGTCCGTCGCGTAGGTGTCGCCGCCGGCCGCGAGGGCGTTCGCGAGCGAGTGGACGGCGACCTTTCGGACCGAGCAGCCCGTGGCGAGGACGGAAGCGGCGAGGAGGGGCGACAGGGCTCCGGCCCAGCGACGGGTGCGTGCCATCCGTCACGAGAATAAACCGCGGGGAGGGGTTCCCGTCCATTCCGTTGCTGCTAGAGTAGGTTCCACCGGCCCCTGGATTCGAGACGCCCGGAGCATCCGCGAGGATGCCGGAGGCGAAAGGAGCGACGATGTCGCAGAGAGCGGCTCTCCGCGGGTTTTTCCTCTGCATCCTTGCCCTCCTGTACGGGCAGCCGATCCTGGGGCAGGCGGCAGCCGGAACCATCACCTTCGCGCCGGACCCGGTCCAGGTCCGCGTCGGAGAGACCTCTCCGTTCGTCACGGCGACGATCCAGTACGTCGGGACGCCGCCGGGCGGCACCCAGACGCTGCTCTTCAACGGCGGCAGCGGACTCTCAGGAGTCGTGACCAGCCCTTCGACGGTCTCCTTCACGCCCGTCGTGGGGGGGCCGACGACGGTCTCGTTCCAGCTCGTCGCGTCGGCCGACGCGTATCCGGGACCCTTCGAGGCGAGCGTCGCGACGACCGGGGCTACCGGTCTGATGAACTACGAGATCCTGCCGTTCTCCGTCGCCCCGGCATCCGTCCTCGTCGGGGCGGGCAACACGGTCACGGGGCTCACGGCGACCGTCTCCTACCCCGATTTCACTCCGACGGGCCCGCAGCAGCTCACTTTCTCCGGCCTGCCCGCGGGCGCAACGCCCGTCCCTTCGCCCGTCTCATTCACGGTTTCGGGGACGAGCGCGGTCGTCGGATTCGGCATCGCGACGAGCCCGGCGACTCCTCCCGGCAACTACACGATTACCGTCGGAACGACGCCGACGGTCACCGGGACCGACACGTTCGAGCTTCTCGTGGCCCCCGGGAACTCCCTGTCCGTCGCGCCGAGCTCCACGACGGTCCTCCCCGGCGGCACGACGCCGCAGCTGACGGCGACCGTCGGATTCGGGCCACCGGTGCCGACCGGTCCGCAGCAGCTCGTCTTCACGGGTCTCCCGCCGGGCGCATCCCCCGTCCCGTCGCCGGTGTCGTTCTTCATCAGCCAGATCCCGACGGTGGCCGTTCCGTTCTCCATCGCGACGAGCGCGGCGACGCCGCCCGGGAGCTACGTCGTGACCGTCGGCACGAGCCCGGCGAGCGCCGGGACCGCTTCGTTCGAGCTCGTCGTGGCTCCTCCAGGGGGCCTCGAGCTCTCGCTCGCATCGTCCTCGATCGAAGTGTGCCCGGGCGGAGCGGCCGTCGAGAACGCGGTGACCATCACTCCGACCGCGGAGTTCGACGGGAGCGCGGTCGTGACGTTCCCGCTCCTTCCTGCGGAGCTGATCGTCACGCCGGCCTCGATTCCCGTAGACACCCTGCCTCCGGCGCAGACGGTGTCGTTCGCCGTCTCGGCCCGGCCGGACGCCACGCCGGGGCAGAAGGTCGTCGTCGTCCGGGCGGCCAGCCCGTCCGGCGTCGCCGCGGTCGCCACGTTCACCGTGAACGTGGCCTCGCCCGGCTTCACGCCGGCCTTCGCGCCCGCGGCGCTGACGCTCACCGCGGGAGGCGCAACGGGGACGGTCCTCGTCTCGCTCGCCTCCTCGGCCTGCCCGACGAGCGCGGAGTCGATCGTGGTGACGCCCTCGGGCCTCCCGGCCGGCGTCACCGTGACGCCGAGGTCGGCGGTCCTCTTCGGACCGACCTACCCCCCCGTGGAGTTCGCGTTCGTGGCGGCGTCCTCGGCCGCGGCCGGCGTGACCACGGCGACGTTCGCGTTCGAGCCGTCGGGCGGCGCGGCGAAGAGCCTCCCGTTCCCGATCACGGTCGAGCGTCCAGGGCGTCTCACGATCGCGGCGGAGCGCTCCTCCGTGGACCTCTGCCCGGGCGGCGGCGCCGCCACGAACGCGCTGACGATCAGCGGCTTCGACGGCTACACCGGAACGCCGACCGTGACGTTCCCGGGCCTGCCAGCCGGCTTCGCCGCGACGCCCTCGACGATCGAGGTCCCGACCGTCCCGCCGACCCGCGTCGTCTCGTTCACGCTGACCGCGGCGGCGGGCCTCGCCGCCGGCAGTCGCACGATCACGGCGAAGGTGTCGGACGCCCGGGGGATCGAGGCGACGACGACGTTCGTCGCCCACGTCCTTCCGCCGAGCTTCGCCCCGTCGGTCGCGCCCTCGCCCCTCGTGCTGAGCGCGGGCGGGGCCTCGCGCACGATGACGGCCTCGCTGACCCCGGGGAGCTGCCCGCCGTCGACCGACGTCACGGTCACGCCGTCCGGCCTCCCGCCGGGCGTCGTCGTCACGCCGACCTCCGCGGTCCTCTCGCCGCCGGAGTTCGGGCCGGCCCTCTTCACGTTCCTCGCCGGCGCCGGTGCCGAGCCCGGCTCCTCGACGATCACGTTCACCTGGGCGCCCGTCGGCGCGTCTCCGCAGACGACGACGGCGACGATCTCCGTCTGCGGTCCACCCGCGGCCCCGGGGTCGCCGACGATCCGGCCCGCCGGCAACCCGCAGGGACCGGTCACCGCCACGGACTTCCTCGACCTCTCGTGGACGGCGCCGGCCTCGGGCTTCCCGGCGACCCGGTACGACTGGCGGATCAACGGAGGGCCGTGGAACGCCACCGCCGCGACCTCCGCGATCGCACCGCCGCGGGGCGCGGTCGACCCGGTCCAGCTCTTCGTGCGCGCGTATGCCTGCGACCCCGAGAAGGGGCCGGGCGCGGAGGCGTCGAGCCCCGTCTCCTCGCTCGCACCGCCCCAGGCGAGCTTCGCCGTTCCGGCTTCGGTCGTCGCCGGCCAGCCGGCCACCTTCACCGACACGTCCTCGCCGCAGGCGACGAGCTGGCTCTGGTTCCCGGGCGACGGGATGCCGGTGACGACGGTCCAGTCGCCGACGATCACGTTCCCGTCGGCGGGGCCGCGGGTCGTCGTCCTCGTCGCGACGAACGGCTCGGGCACCTCGACGAAGTCGACGACCGTGAACGTCCTGCCGGCCTCGACCGTTCGGACGGCCGCGGGCTCGTTCGCGCGCGGGCTCGACCGTCAGGCGGACGGCCGGCTCGCGCTCGACGGCGTCGAGGTCGGCCGAGGGACGGCGCTCCACCTCCGCCGCCTCGCCGGCGAGGGAGAAGCGACTGCGTACCTGCGCCTCATCGATCCCTCCGGGGCGATCGCCGTCGAAAGACGCCTCGTCCTCGCCGAGGGCGAGGAGGCGCGGCACGAGCTCTCTGCCTTCGGCGAAGGGAGCTTCCGGATCGAGCTCGTCGGACCCGAGAGCCTCGAGGCGACCGTCGTGACCACGGTCGTGCCGACTCCGGCTCCCGAGATCCCGGTTCCTCCCCGGGAGCCCCGGCGCATCGACCCGAAGTGACATGGAGCGGGGAGGCTCGCCGAGAGCCTCCCCGCGACGGCTTCGCCGCCTCGCCTCGACGTCCAATGCGGAGCAGATGAGGAAAGAGCCCGGGCCGTTCGGCCCGGGCTCCTCGCCGGTATCGTCCGGTGCCCGCGCTCCGGCTCCGCCGGGCGCGGGTCAGGCTCAGAACGGCGGGAAGAAGACCTTCAGCACCTTCTCGGTCGTCAGGTCCTCGTAGCCCTGCATCGCCTTCGTCCTCTGCGCCTCGAGCCGGTCGAGGAGCGAGGGCTCGTGCGCCTCGTAGAGAACGCCCGTCGTGAGGGTCTCCGTCTCGCGCGTGTAGGCGAAGGCGGCGGCCCGGCTGTGCCGGTCGTAGCCCTCGGGGAGGCCCCGGAGCTTCGCCTTCATCACCTTGAACTGGTCGTCGCCGCGCCAGGTGACGCAGGGGGACATGACGTTCAGGAACGCGAAGCCGCGGTGGCTCATGCCGGCGACCATGAGGTCGACGAGGCCCTTCATGTCGCCCGAGAAGCCGCGGGCGACCCACGTCGCACCGAAGGAGATCGCGAGCTCGCACGGGTCGACGCTCGGCTCGGGGTTCCCGAAGTACGTCGACTTCGTCTTGTCGCCCGACGGGGTCGTCGGCGCCGCCTGCCCTTTCGTGAGCCCGTAGATCTCGTTGTCCATCAGGACGTAGAAGACGTCGAGGTTCCGGCGGGAAGCGTGGAGGAAGTGGTTGCCGCCGATGGCGAGGCCGTCGCCGTCGCCTCCCACCGCCACGACGTTGAGCTCGGGGCGGGCCACCTTGATGCCCGTGGCGATCGGGAGCGCGCGGCCGTGGACGCTGTTGAAGCCGTAGGCCTCGACGTACCCGGGGAGCCGCGACGAGCAGCCGATGCCGGAGACGACGACGGTGTTCCAGGGCTCCAGCTGCAGCTCGGCCATCGCGCGGTACATGGCCGAGACGACGCCGAAGTCGCCGCAGCCGGCGCACCAGACGGGCTTCAGGTCGCTCTTGTAGTCGCCCGGCTGGAAGCGGGGCAGGGCGGGGGTCTCGACGACGCTGCTCACGCGGTCACCTCCTCGCGGACGCCGGATCCCGAGAGGACGCTCTCGATGCGGCTCTTCACCTCGGTCACGGAGAGGTTCATCCCGCCCGACCGCGCGAAGACGCGCGTCCCGGCGGGGAGCTCGACGAAGGTCCTCATGTAGTTGTAGAGCTGCCCGACGAAGTTCACCTCGAGGAAGACGAGCGTCTTCACGCTCGCCGCGTACTCGAGGAACGCCTTCTTCGGGAACGGCATGATGATCCGGGGGACGAAGGCGGAGACGCTCACGCCGTTCGCCGCGAGCTCCCTCATCGCCTCCTCGACGGGGCCCTTCGACGAGCCCCAGCAGACGATGCCGACGTCGGCCTTCTCGGGGCCGAGGTGGACGAAGAGCGGGTACTTCTCCTCGACGAAGTCGAGCTTCTTGAACCGCTTCCGGCTCATCTTCTCGTGCATGACGTGGGACGAGGCCGGGCGGGCCGTCTCGTCGTGCTCGAGGCCGTTCGTCTGGTACATACCGCCCTTCGTCCCGGGGACGCTCATGGGCGAGACGCCCGAGGGGGTCTGGGCGTAGCGCTTGTAGTCGGCGAGCTCCTCGGCCGTCGGGGTCCGGCGGTCGATGACCTCGTGGACGAGGTTCGCCTTCTCGACCGTCTGCCGGCTCTGGCCGACCGCCTGGTCCGAGAGGACGATGACCGGGAGCTGGGTCTCCTCGGCGATGTTGAAGGCGTCGACCGTCGCGTGGAAGCAGTCCTCCACGTCGATCGGTGCGAGGACGATTCGCGGCGCGTCGCCGTGAGAGCCGAAGACGGCCATGTAGAGGTCCGACTGCTCCGACTTCGTGGGCAGGCCCGTCGAGGGGCCGCCGCGCTGCACGTCGAGGATGACGACCGGGATCTCGGCCATCGACGCGAGGCCGAGCATCTCGGCCATCAGGGAGAGGCCGGGACCGGAGGTCGAGGTCATCGACTTCACGCCGGCGAAGGAGCCTCCGATGATCGCGCCGAGCGCGGAGAGCTCGTCCTCGGTCTGGACGATCCGGCCGCCGGAGCGGGGGAGCCACTCGGAAAGGAAGTGGAGGACCTCGGAAGAAGGGGTGATCGGGTAGCCGGCGAAGAACCGGCATCCCGCGTGGAGCGCCGCGACGGCGCAGGCCTCGTTCCCCGTCATGACGAGCTTGGGCGCCGAGATCGTGTACTCGAGCTTCCGCGCGGAGACGTCGACCCCGATCGTACCGGCGAACTCGCGCCCGGCGGCGAAGCCCTTCAGGTTCGCCTCGAGGACGCCCGCCTTCTTCTTTCCGAACTTGAACTCGACGGCCTTCCGCACCGATTCCTGCGGGATGCCGAAGAGCTCGGCGAGGATGCCGAGCGTGACGATGTTCTTCGCGGCCTTCGTCCCGGTCGCCTTCGTCGCGAGCTCGACGAACGGCACCGGGATCCACGTCGCGTTCGTCGCGGTCGGGATCTTCACTTCGGCGAGCGGCGTCGGGTCGCTGGCCTCGTAGAGAATGACCGCGTCGGCCTTCGGGACCACCTCGCCCTTGAAGCGGGCGAAATCGGCCCAGTTGAAGACGACGAGGACGTCGACCGCGTCGCCCTGGGCGGAGATCGGCTCGGCCGACATCCGGAGCGTGCAGGAGGACTCGCCTCCCCGGATCTGCGGCCCGTAGGCCTCCACCTTGATGACGTTCAGGCCGTCTCGGGCGCCGGCCTGGGCCATCATTTCGCCCATCGTCACGACGCCGTCGCCGCCCGAGCCGACCATCGCGAGCGTGAGGTCTCTCGTAGGCATCTCGGAACCCTCCACGGGCCGCCTCGCGGCCCCGAAAAAGTCGCTGGAGTCTCTGCCTGTCGGGCGCGAAGTGCCATGATGCCGTTTCATCAGGGCCCGCGCCGCGGGCGCCACTATACCCCGCCCCTCCCGCGAGGAGCCCGGCCCCGTCCGCGCCGGCTGGCGGTACCATGCGCGCCCATGAAGGCGCTTCCGTTCCGCACCGCGACCGTCGCCCCGATCCTCCTCGCCGCGTTCCTCGCCGCCGGCTGCAGCGGCAAGGAGGCGCCGCCGGCCCCGGCGGCCGACGCCGGGACCGCCCTCGTCGAGACCCATGGCGCCGGGGCGGCTGCTCCGGCGGTCCCGTCGATCCGGGGAACCGTCCTCGAGACGATGGACGCGGCGGGCTACACGTACCTGAAGCTGAAGACGGCCGAGGGCGAGACGTGGGCCGCCGTGAACGAGTCGAAGGTCGCGGTCGGCGACGAGGTGACGGTCCTCCAGCCGATGACGATGGACGGGTTCGAGAGCAAGACCCTGAACCGGACGTTCGAGCGGATCGTCTTCGGGACCCTCGGCCCGGGCGCCGCGGCGCCGGCGGCCGGCTCTCCCGGACCGGCCGGCTCCGTTCCGCCCGAGATGGCCGCGGCGCACGCCGCCGCCGCGAGCGGTCCCGAGGTCGAAGAGAAGGTCTCCGTCGCGAAAGCCGAGGGGCCGGAGGGCCGCACGATCGCGGAGCTCCACGCGCAGCGGGCCGCCCTCGCGGGGAAGCCGGTCGCCGTGCGCGGGAAGGTCGTCAAGTTCAACGGCGGCATCATGGGGAAGAACTGGCTCCACCTGCGCGACGGCTCCGGGACCGCCGAGGGGAAGAACCACGACCTGACCGTGACGACGCAGGACGCGGTGTCGAAGGGGGACGTCGTCCTCGTGAAGGGGACCGTTGCCGTCGACCGGGACTTCGGCTCGGGCTACACCTACGACCTCCTCGTCGAGGAGGCCAAGGTCACGAAGTAGGCCCGTCGGGTCCGTCCTCCGCCTTCCCGACCCAGTGCGGGTCGGGGAGGCGAAGGCCGAGGCGGACGGAGGCCATCCGGAGGAGGACGATCGTGGCGAACCCGGCGGCGTCGGCGAACGACTGCCGCACCTCGAGCCACGGTCCCGAAAGGACGACCCAGCAGCCGACGAACGACGAGGCGGCGTAGAGCGCGCCCGGCCGGAAGATCGCGGGGATCTCCCTTACCAGGACGTCGCGGAGGACGCCGCCGAACGTCCCGGTGACGACGCCGAGGAGCGAGGCGGGGAGCGGCGGAAGCCCCGCCTCCAGCGCGTACCGGACCCCGGTGAGCGAGAAGAGGGCGAGGCCGAGCGCGTCGACGAAGACGGCTCTTCGGTCGAGAGCCGCGGCGGTGGCGAAGGCGCGCCGGCTGTAGACGAAGGCGAGGCAGAGGAGGAGCGTCGCGAACACGTACCCCTCGTTCGCCACCCAGAAGAGCGGCCTCCTCTCCAGGATCAGGTCGCGAAGCGTGCCGCCGCCGAACGCCGTCACGAGCGCGAGCGTGAACGTCCCGATCAGGTCCATCCGCGCCCGGGCCGCCGTGATCATCCCGGAGACCGTCATCACCACGACGGCGGCCGCCTCGACGGCGAGCGTCAGCTCGGGGAGCGCGGGCTTCACGGTGCCGGGATTGTCGCAGGGGCGGCGGACCGCCGGGGCGACGGAGCCATCCGGGCGAGCGGCACGAGGTAGAGCGCGAAGAGCGCGGCGGTCGCCACGAGCGCCCCGCGGATCCCGGCGGCTTCGACGAGGGCGCTCCCGACGAGCGGCCCGCCCATCATCCCGACGGCGTACGCGATGTTCACGAGGGAGAAGACGCCGCCGAAGGAGCGGCTCCCCATCCGTTCGACGGCGTCGGCGAGGCCGGGGCTGACGGGGCTCAGGACGAACGAGCTCGTGACGCCGAGCGCGGCCATCGAGAGGCCGACCGCTCCCTTCGAGGCGAGGAAGGCCGGCACCGGAACGAGGAACGCGGCGAGGACGTAGCCGACGACGAGGACCTTCTTCCGCCCGACCCTGTCGGAGAGGCGGCCCAGGACCGGGGAGGTGACCGTGTGCGTGAGCGCGGCGACGGCGAAGAGGATCCCGATCTCCTTCGGCCCCGCCCGGAGCACGGCGTCGAGATGGAGGGGGAGGGTCGACTCGAGGATCGCCCAGAGCGCCGCGCCGAGGGCCATCGCGCCGGCGAGCGTCCGCACCGTACCGTCCGCGAGGAGCCCCCGGAGGCCGACCCGCTCCCCGCGGGGCGGCTCGTCGTCGCCGAGGAGGAGGACCCGCGCCACGGCGTCGGCCAGGACGATCGCGCCGGCGAGAAGGAAGGGGCTGCGCGGGCCGAGGCTCTCGGTCAGGAACCCGGAGACGGGGGGGCCGAGGAGGACGCCGACGTTCGCCGCGGCGAAGACCGTGGCCATCGCCTGTCCGCGCTTCTCCGACGGGAAGCCCTCGGCGAGGAGGGCGAGGCCCGTCGTCCAGGTGGCGGCGGCCGCGAGGCCCTGCAGGGCGCGCGCGACGAGGAGGAGCGGATAGGAGGAGGAGAACGCGAAGAGGAACGTCGTCGCCCCGAGGCCGAGGAGCCCCCAGAGGAACGGCTTCCTCCGTCCGATCCGGTCGGCGAGCCGCCCGAGCGGGTACGTCCCCGCGAGGAGCGCGCCCGCGTAGACGCCGAAGAGGACCCCCACCTCCATCTGGGACAGGCCGAGCGTCTTCGCGTAGTGCGGCAGGAGCGGGACGATCAGGTAGTAGAGGATCGAGTCGGCGAAGAAGGCGAGGCCGACGACGACGAGGAGCGCCGTGGGGGAGGTCCGGCGGGGCATCCCGGGATGGTAGCCGGACGGGGCGGCGGGCGACGACCCCGACCGGAAGAACCCTCGACCTCATGCTAGATTCGATCGATGGTCGAGGGCCGCCCCGCGGGCCGCACCGCATCGCTCGACGACGGGCTCCTCGAGGACGTGGTCCGAAGCCTTCCGGTCGGGATCATCGTGGTCGACGACGAGGGGCGCGTCGTCCTCTGCAACGAGCGGGCGAACGCGATCCGGGGCGTCGGAAGGCGTCTGGGGAAGCCGGTCGCGGAATGCCATCCCGTACGGTCGCGGCCCGCGCTCGAAGCGCTCCTCGAGCGGTTCCGGACGGAGCCTTCGGGCGAGGGGCACCCTCTCGTCGTCGAGCGGGGAGGGCGCTGGGAGATTACCTACGCGCGCGTCCTCTCGCGCGAGGGGTCCTACCGCGGCGCCGTTTGGCTCGCCCACGACATCACTCGGCAGAAGGAGCTCCAGCGGCAGCTCCTCCACCAGCAGCGCATCTCGGGGCTCGGCCGGATGGCGGCGCGTCTCGCGCACGACGTGAACAACCCTCTGAACATCGTGACGGGCGCCGTCCACAACCTCCGCGCCTCGGCCGGTGACGACGGGACGCGCGAGATGCTCGCGATCGTCGAGGAGCAGGTCTCCCGCCTCCAGGACCTCGTCGGGCGGCTGCGCGACGCGACGAGGCCGCTGCGGCCGCGGATGGTCGACGTCGACGTGCGGTCCCTCGTCCTCGACGCCGCGTACGCCGCCCGCAGGACGGGGCCGGCCCGCGTCACGGCGGACGTCCCGGACGATCTTCCTTCGGTCCATGCGGACCCCGACCTCCTCCGCCGCCTCCTGGGGAATGCGCTCGACAACGCCGTCCGCGCCGCGGGTCCGCTGGGTCAGGTCCGGCTCGCGGCCGAGTTCGAGAGCCGGAGCGAGGGGGAGCGGCTGACGCTTGCTGTGGAGGACGACGGGCCGGGCTTTCCGGCCGAGGTCCTCGACAACCTCTTCGAGCCGTTCGTGACGACTCGCCCCGACGGCATCGGCCTCGGACTGCCGATCATGAAGGAGATCTGTGTCCTCCACGGGGGGGACGTGAAGGTCGAAAACCTGCCGGCCGGCGGCGCGCGCGTCGCCGCCTGGGTGAGGCCGCGGTGAACGGCCCGGGTGGCCGGATCCTCCTCGTGGAGGACGAGCCCGCCGCGGTCCGCGTCGCGACGATCGCGCTCCAGCGCGAGGGGTTCGAGGTGGCGGCGGTCGGCGACGCCTCCTCCGCCCTGGCCCGGCTGCCCGACCTGAAGCCGGACGTCGTCGTCTGCGACTACCTCCTCCCGGGCCTCTCCGGCCTCGAGCTGCTCCGGCATCTCCAGCGCCGCGCGCCGGACCTCCCGGTCGTCATGATCACCGGGCACGGCGACGAGCGGCTCGCCGTCGAGGCGATGAAGCTCGGGGCCTTCACCTACCTCCCGAAGCCGCTCGATTACGACGAGCTGGCGCAGGTCCTCCGGCGCGCCGTCGAGACGAGCCGGCTCCGTCGCGAGTTCCGGGGGAGCCAGGTCGCGGCCTGCACGGACGGGATGGTCGGCGCGTCGGAGGTCATGCAGGCGCTGAAGGGGCTGATCGCGGACGTGGCCCCGACCGACGTGACGGTCCTCGTCCTCGGCGAGACGGGAACGGGGAAGGAGCTCGTCGCGAAGGCGATCCACGCCGGCTCGCCCCGGGCGAAACGCCGGCTCGTCGCGGTGAACTGCGCCGCGATACCGGAGACGCTCCTCGAGGCCGAGCTCTTCGGCTGGGTGAAGGGGGCGTTCACGGGCGCCGAGGGGCGCCGCGAGGGAAAGTTCGCCGTGGCCGACCGCGGGACGCTCTTCCTCGACGAGATCGGCGACCTCCCGTCCGGGCTCCAGGCGAAGCTCCTGCGCGTCCTCGAAGAGCGGGCCGTGACGCCGCTCGGGAGCGACGAGAGCCGCTCCGTCGACGTCCGCCTCGTCGCGGCGACCCACCGCGACCTGAAGACGGAGGTCGAGGCGGGCCGATTCCGGGCCGACCTTTTCTATCGCCTGAACGTGGTCCCTCTCCGGATCCCGCCCCTGCGGGAACGGCGCAGCGACATCCCGCTCCTCGTCCGGCACCTTCTGCGAGCCCTCGCGGCGCGGCATGGCAAGGCGATCCGCGACGTCGACCCGGCGCTCCTGGCCTGGCTCGGAGACCAGCCGTGGCCGGGAAACGTCCGGGAGCTGGAGAACGTCCTCGAGAGGATGGTCGTCCTCTGCCGCGACGGCGTTCTCCGGGCCCCGGCTCCGGAGGGCGGCCCCCTCCTCCCGTTTCGCCACGAGAAGCAGCGGCTCATCGACGAGTTCGAGCGGGAGTACCTCGTGAGCGCCCTCGCGCGCGGCAGCCATCGGCTGAGCGACATCGCCGAGCAGACCGGGATCTCTCCGAGGCAGCTCTACAACCTCCTCCACAAGCACGGCCTCGTGGACGGGAGGGATGCCGTCCCCGGGGAGTCGGCACTCGAATGCCGATCCGATCCGGAGGAGTGACCGCGTCTTCAACGGGGTCCGCCGGAGAGGGGGCCGGGAGGCTCGGCAATCGATTGCCGAATCCGGCCACGAGAGTTGCCCGGTCTCGCGAACTAAACAACTGAAAAGAAATGATTTGGGCGCTAGGGCCGAGGGTGGCCCGGATCGTGCGCTCCTGCCCCTCGAGGAGGAGGCATGGAAACGCCCGAGCGCTCGCGACGGAGGGACTTTCTTTCCAACCTCGCCGTCGCGGCGACCGTGATCCCCGGGGCCGCCCTCGCGGGCCGCCACGTCCTCACTTACCTCGTCCCGGAGGAGCGCGACAGCCGTCGCGAGGTCCTCCTCGCCGCCGTCGCGGACCTCCCGGTCGGCGGGAGCCGAACCTACAAGGACGTCCTCGGCAACGACCTGATCCTCGTCCGCGTCGGCGAGCAGGAGCTGCGGGCCTTCTCGGTCATCTGCACGCACCTCGGCTGCCGAGTCCAGTGGGACAAGGTCGACGGGACGTTCCTCTGCCCGTGCCACGTCGGGCGGTTCGACACGAGCGGCGCCGTCGTCTCCGGGCCGCCCCCGGCCCCGCTCCCGTCGTTCCCCGTCCGCCTCGAGAGCGACAAGGTCTGGGTGACCGTGCCGGCGCGGGAGGCCTGAGCCGTGGCGCGGTCGAACGGCGCGGTCCCGGGCTGGCTCCGCTTCCTTCGCGAACGGGTCCCGGTGAACGTGGAGGTCTTCGAGGAGCTCTCGAAGGAGCCGATCCCCCAGCACATGAAGAGCTGGTGGTACTGCCTCGGCGGAACGCCTCTCATGCTGCTCGCGATCCAGGTCGTCACCGGCATCCTCCTGACGTTCTACTACCGGCCGACGGCCGACGGCGCGTGGGAGTCGGTCCGGGTGATCAGCGAAGAGGTCCCGCTCGGCTGGTGGTTCCGGTCGATCCACCGCTGGGCGGCGAACCTGATGATCGTCGCGGTCGTCCTCCACATGATCCGGGTCTTCTTCACGGGCGCCTACCGCAAGCCCCGCGAGCTGAACTGGGTCGTCGGCGTCGGCCTCCTCGGCGTGACCCTCGGCTTCGCCTTCACCGGCTACGCCCTCGTCTACGACCAGCTCTCCTACTGGGCGGCGACGGTCGGGACGAACCTCGCGGCGCAGGTGCCCCTCGTCGGTGCCTGGGCCGCCTCGCTCCTCCGGGGCGGGGAGGAGGTGGGGCCGTCGACGCTGACCCGCTTCTTCGTCTTCCACGTCGGGGCGCTGCCGACGCTCGTCGTCGTCCTCCTCGGCCTCCACGTCTTCCTCCTCCGGATCCACGGCGTGATGGAGATGGACGCCCCGGCCGAGGTCCAGGAGAGGCCGCTCACCGTCGAGGAGGACCGCGAGGGGAAGCGGCGCTTCGACCCGAACCGCTTCTTCGCCTTCTTCCCCGACCACGTGACGACCGAGCTGATCGTCGGGCTCTTCCTCCTCACGTTCGTGACGATGCTCGCGATCGTCTTCCCCGCGCACCTCGGCCCGCCGGCCGACCCGGAGGAGACGCCGCTCCACATCAAGCCGGAGTGGTACTTCTTCCCGGTCTTCCGCTGGCTGAAGCTCGTCCCGCTCTGGGCCGGCCTGGCCGGTACGTTCCTCGCCGGGCTCGCCCTCGTCTTCTGGCCGTTCCTCGACGGCGCGTGGCGCGCCCGCAAGCCGCGGTCGGAGGCGGCGATGGTCGTCGGCTCCGTCTCGTTCCTGCTCGTCCTGGGCCTCCTCGTCTGGGAGGCGCTCTCGTGAGGCCGGCGGCGCCGCCGGCCTCACGAG